>DAIEQA010000220.1:0-3194 GCA_027348115.1 Ignavibacteriales bacterium | reverse complement strand
CCGTTTATATCGCCGCATGTGAATACGAATGTATTCATTACTACTGACCTAAAGTATAGTTGCCCAAACCAGTTTTATCCGTAAAGAGAAATTCTTTATTCAATCTTTTATACGTCCAAATTTCAATTGCCATATTCGAATTATTGTAATCTCTTTTTATTTCATCCGGCTGTCCGTAGCGAATATAGATCATTCCGCGATCAGATTTGGCGCCGTTCTTATTTACCACCGAGCCGAATTTTTTCAATGCGTAATCGACCCGTTGATAATACTCAAATTCATACTCATTAAAAACATGTTTCTTTTCAGGGAACTTGCCGTTCCAATATTCCGAAAGTGCTTTAGCGTATTCATCTTTATCAAGACTCAACAGCGAATCAATTACTTCAGGCTTTTCGATGGCAGCAAGACATTGAATTGCCATCTCCGGCATCATTAAGGATCTTGGTTTGTCGTTCCAAAAAACATGTATTATAAAACTGGCCATCTTGGAACTATCGGTCTTAACCTCAACATCGGCAGGACCTTCCTTGAGTTCCCCGTTTACATCAGGCACATAAAAATATTTAAGCGCTTTATTGCCGTCCGACTTTTGGAAATAAATTTTATCGTTGCAGTCGAGAAATCCAAACTTGTTAGTAACATAATCGGAAATGGCTTTTGTAAAGACAGCTTTTTTATCCTGTGTAACCGAGACAATAATTTTCGATACGGAGGTATCGGCAACAGGGATTAGCAGTTCTGCAGAGGACGGAGAAAAAGGAATTGTGTTTTCAAAATTCACCAATTGAAACGGAAATTCCGTACCACAGTCGGTACCGTCTTTAATAACGGCAATGGGACGCAGAACAGAATGTTTTATAATTTCCGCTTGGTTAATTTTAATCGAATCCAGGTGTAAGTTACGATCGCCGTTTGCAATACTGACAAAAGAATTGAGTACATAATTTTTTCTGCCGATATCCAACCGCAGAACTCCCTGCAGAAAATCTTTCTGTGAAATCGTGGAATCGTAGCTGTCTACGCTGATACTTTTGCTCGACGTCTTCCGCTCTACAATTTTACTATCGTTAAGCAGTTCAAAATCGAGTGTAATACCCGCATTAAACTTATGGTCGTTCTTAACAAAAATTAAATTATCAAAAGAGATTCTATAAGAGATAAAGCAGGCATACCCCGTATCGGACGGAACGAAATTAGTTTCTAAAAAAATGTTATTGCGTTGAAACGCTGCGAACTGACCTTTGGGCTGGGCTAATGCCGAAGAAGCAAATAATAAAAATAATATCCAGCTGAAAATATTTCTTTTCGAGATTAGCCCTGGTTTAATCATAAGAAGATCAGCTATTCATGCTTATCATAAATTCCTTGTTGTTCTTTGTACCTTTCATCTTATCCAACAAAAATTCCATAGCTTCGGTAGGATCGAAATCGCTGATAATTTTTCTCAATATCCAAATCTTGTTCAACTCGTCATCCTTTAACAGGAGTTCTTCTTTTCTGGTTCCGGATTTATTTACATCAATAGCTGGAAATACTCTCTTATCCGCAAGAGTTCTGTCAAGCACTAATTCCATGTTGCCTGTTCCTTTAAACTCTTCGAAGATAACCTCATCCATCCTGCTTCCGGTATCTATCAATGCGGTAGCGATGATTGTAAGACTTCCGCCATCTTCTGTATTTCTGGCAGCGCCAAAAAATCTTTTTGGTTTATGCAATGCATTGGAATCGACACCGCCGGAAAGAATTCTTCCGCTGTGTGGAATAACCGTATTATGCGCACGGGCTAATCTCGTAATAGAATCCAGTAGAATAACCACATCATCGCCGGCTTCCACCATACGCTTTGCTTTTTCAATAACCATATTAGCTACCTGAACGTGGCGCTCTGCAGGTTCGTCGAAGGTTGAGCTAATCACTTCCGCCTGAACCGAACGCTGCATGTCCGTAACTTCTTCCGGGCGTTCATCGATAAGAAGCATAATAATTTTTACTTCAGGGTGATTCCTGGTTATCGAGTTGGCAACCTTTTGAAGAAGAATTGTTTTACCGGCTTTAGGAGGAGATACGATTAAACCTCTTTGTCCTTTGCCAATCGGCGAAAGCATATCGATGATTCTCATCGAATATTCGCCGGGAGCTGATTCCAGTTTCAGCCGCTTGGTTGGGTAAACGGGTATCAAGTTATCGAAAAGAGTTCTTTCGCGAATTGCTTCGGGATCTTTTCCGTTAACCGCTTCAACGCGGAGTAAGGCGAAAAATCTTTCTCCTTCCTTAGGCGGGCGCACTTGTCCGCTTACAAAATCACCTGTACGCAAGCTGAATCTTTTGATCTGCGACGGAGAAACGTAAATATCGTCGGGTGAAGGCAGATAATTATAATCTGCCGAACGCAGAAAGCCGTAACCGTCGGTTAAGACTTCCAGCACTCCTTTTGAAAATGTTAGACCGTCTTTAGATGATTGAGCTTCGAGAATTTTGAAGATGAGTTCTTGTTTGCGAAGATCGCTATAACCGGAAAGTCCGAAATCTTTAGCGATTTTGTAGAGATCTACAATCTTCTTTGACTGCAGTTCTGAAATATCCATTGGCATAAATAAATCCTATCTCCTGTTAAAAAATTTTTGGGTGATATTCGTAATTGGTGTACAATCTTGGGGATCTTTGATAATTGATTATTGTGAATTAATCGTGCTGCAGAAGAACCTTTGCGGTACTGCCAAAACATAGTCTTCCTTTTTAATATAGTCAAGTGTTTATTTAATTTTTTTTAGATTTTATTTCTCCCAGCAAATACATGCTTCCCAGGACAACCAGGCATTTTGTGCCGGCCTCCTTTCTAAAATTCTCCACGAACAAGGCAGCATTTGGAACATCCTCGACAGCGGTGTTAAAACTGGCAGCAACTTTTCTCAAATCTTCAATTCCAGCCGCTCTTTCGTTATCAACTTTTGTAATATAAATTTTATCAAAATGTTCTTTTAGGATGCCGAACATCTCCGGTATAGCTTTATCCTTCATAGCTCCAAAAAGAAGTGCTGTTTCGGAATACTTTGATTTCTCTTTTGCAAACTCAGCGATAAATGACTGCAGACTTTCAGGATTATGGGCTGAGTCCATGATTATTACCGGTAAATCATTTATTATTTCATATCGGCCTTGAATGCCGGTATTCTTTACAACATTTTGAATAC
>DAIEQA010000219.1:0-40028 GCA_027348115.1 Ignavibacteriales bacterium | reverse complement strand
ACTTTAGCGTCGTTTATTAAGTCTTCGGCTTTATATCCCGTCACCTGCATGCACATGTCGCTTACATAATCAAACGACCATACCTGGTCAACGCTGGATCTGTAAACCATTCCGGGCAAATTTTGAACGAGCGTATTTAATTTTCTCTGAGTCTCCTGGTAAGCTTCTTCTGCCCTCGTTCTTTTTAAATTTCCTTTTTCGATGCTGAGACTAGTTTCTTCAATTTGCCTTAGGTATGCATTTCTTTGCTTTTCGTAATTGTAAAAGATCCAGATTGTTATAAAAGAAAGAGCAAGACTAAATGCGACAAAGCCGAATTGCGTGATGCGGAAAATTTTTGTTTGGTAAGAAATAATGGTCCAGATGCTGTCTTCAATTTTTGCTGATTGTTTTTCAATGGCTTTAAATTGCTCATCCCATGCCGCTTTTATCATAGTAGTGTCTTGAGGATTAATGTTACCGGCAAGTTGGCCGGATAAAGCGCGGAACTCTAGCAGCTGAACCTGGAGTTTCTGAATTTCCCTGTTAAGGGATAAATTGTTAAAAGGTACGGGCAGTATGTTTGAGCGGTCCTTTTCTTCTAATATAATTTTGGTGTTAAATTCCGCAAGCGATAGGTACTGCCATGCCTCGTCGATGGAATTATTTGAAGGAGTGGTAATATTTTTAAGTATATCAATCCTTGCGCGGGCTACATTAATCTTTATTTCCAGGGAAGCGTTAAGAAGGGTTGAATACAAAAAATTTATCCGGATTCCTACGAATAGACTGTATAAAACCGCAATCGCCATTAATACGCCCGTGCTAAGCACTAATACATATACGGACTTATTCGACGCCGATATTTTCTTTTTATGGCTCATTCCATAGACACTCTTTCTCAACTATAAGACATTTTGCTCACGTTGTCAATGGTTTCGCGATTTTCGAGCCGACGTAAATGTTAGCGCCTTTGACGGCAGCGGCATTATAAGCTCTTGGATTTGTTAAAGAAGCGTCTATAGCCCGGCGTCGTTTTACTGAAGCGAGTTAAGAATTAATGATTTAATAACCGACCCGGCTAAAAAACCGGTATTACATAATTTCATTTTTTGTATTTTGGGATAGGTAATTCAATATCCTTGAATATGAAAAAAGTTTATAACGACCCGGTAGTAAGATTTTTTGTTTCGGTACTCGGATTATTTTTTATCTGCTTCGTATTAAAGGAGCTCCAGCATATATTCATTCCGCTTGTAATAGCTTACATACTGTTTTTCTTTTTTGAACCGCTCAATAATTTTTTAGAAGGAAAGAAATTTCCGCTTGTCGTAATAATTTTTATCGATTTGTTTTTAACCGTTTCGCTGCTTTACGGCATTTCGAAAATCATAGTCGAATCAATGGTTCAGTTCGGCGCCAGGCTGCCTATCTATGAGAATAAATTAAATCATATAGTCAGTTCCACAGCCGTTTCGCTTGGTATAAAAGAAAGGGTGCTTACGCATTTTAATATTGCCAAGCTGCTTAAATCTGCAGATTACAGTGTAATAGCAAGCGGATTTTTCACATCGACATTTTCAATTATTGCGAGCGTATTGCTTGTATTATTCTTTTTCATTTTTATAAGCAGCGGTCATCATAAAGTTTTCGAAGCTATTAGGATGCGCTACGTTGAAAAAGGCGTTCGGTCATCCCTAAAAAAAATGAAAAAAGATTTTAAGACAGGCGCAGAAGCAGAAGAAGATGTTAAAAAGACACGCGACGAAGCGATGGAAACGCTTACTGTTCAAAGGGAAATAAAACTCCGCAAGACTTTTAAAGATATCACGATTCAGATTCAAAGATATATCGTAACTAAGTTCTTCATCAGCTTAACAGTGGGGTTATTCTTTGGTTTTATATTATGGCTGTTCGGAATAGAATTTTTTATAATCTGGGCAATATTGGCAATGCTTCTTAATTTTATTCCCAACATCGGCTCAATAATAGCGGTGCTGTTCCCAACTCTTATGGCTTTAATTCAATACGAATCGTTCGGTTATGCAATGATACTTGCCCTTGTGCTGATAATATTGCAAAACATTGTCGGTAATATTATCGAACCGAAAATTTTCGGCGATCGGCTCGGCATAAATCCTCTTGTTATACTTCTTTCGTTATTGCTCTGGGGTTATCTCTGGGGAATTATAGGCATGTTTCTATCTGTGCCTCTAACGGCGGTAATTAAGATTATTATTTCCAACTCAAGCTCTAAAAACATGCGGTTTATATCAAATCTGATGAGCAACTAAAGCTTCTTATAAATTTTAGGTTTCCATTTCTTTTTCCAATCCGGCCGTCAATCCCGCTTTTTGAATATGCACACGCACACAAAATTTATTATATTTGTTTCAGTTGAAATATAATATGTTAAATAAAAAGAAAAAGAAGAACAGTTGATGATTCGTGCTGGGCAATTGCTATTTGAGGAATATCTCCTTGAATAGAGGAAAGTCCGAACTCCGCAGAACAAAGCGCCGGGTAACTCCCGGGGTTTCATATTGTCTGTCTAGTACAGAGATGTTGAGACACGGAAAGTGCCACAGAAAAAATACTTCCTGTTAAAGGAAATCTAATCTGCCTTGTGTGGATTAGATTATCATTAGCAGGTAAAGGTGAAAAGGCAGGGTAAGAGCCTACCGCTTCGAAAGTAATTTCGAAGGTCTCTGTTTGGAGAGTTCCGGCTTAAGACGGAATCAGGGCAAACCCCGCTTGGAGCAAGGTCAAGCAGAAGGTTCTGTAGGGTTTTCCTTAGACAAGGTTGTTCGCCTTGATAACCGCCGTAAGGCGGGTAAACCTTCGGGTAGACCGCTTAATCGCGCCAGTAATGTCGCGGTGAGATAAATAATTGCCATCCTCGATTTTTTTAATCGGGGAAACAGAATTCGGCTTATAGGCACGTTTCATCTGGTGCTCTTCTATAAAAGACGCCATGCATAAAAAAATCTGGAAACTGAAAGTAGCCCCGGATGAAAAATCCGTTCTCGCTCTTGCAGATAGTCTCAACGTCTCTGCCGTTCTGGCGGGACTTTTAATACAACGCGGTATAACAAATTTCTTCGAAGCCAAATCTTTTTTCAGACCGTCGCTCGAATCTCTTTACGATCCTTTTGAAATGAACGGAATGCACGAAGCCACTCAACGTGTAATTCATGCTTTAACGAACAACGAGAAGATTTGCGTCTATGGAGACTACGACGTTGACGGCACCTGCTCTGCCGCATTAATGTATTTATTTCTTAAAGAACTCGGCGCTAATGTGGAAACTTATATTCCAAATAGACTGACCGAGGGATACGGAATTTCAATTCAGAGTGTAGACTATCTTAAAGAAAAGGGAATTAAGCTGATGATAACGGTTGATTGCGGAATTACCGCAGTTGAAGAAGTCGATCATGCAAACTCTCTCGGCATCGATACAATTATTTGCGATCACCACCAGCCGAAAGAAAAAATTCCGAGCGCTTATGCCGTTCTCGATCCGATAAAGCCGGGCGACACTTACCCGTTTAAACATCTTTCCGGGGCCGGCGTAGCTTTTAAGCTCGCGCGTGCAATCAGCGATCGAATCGGTAAAAGCGAAATGCCTTTAAAATATCTTGATCTTGTTGCTCTCGCCGGTGCTGCAGACATAGTTCCTCTTGTTGACGAGAACAGGGTTCTTGTTAAAGAAGGATTGGATTTAATTAATGTTTCGCCGCGTCCCGGTATTGCGGCTTTAATAAAAAGCGCAAGGATGGATCCCGGAAATTTAACAGCGGGACAAATAGTGTTTACAATTGCGCCGCGCATTAACGCCGTAGGAAGACTGGGCGATGCGAACCGCGCCGTTGAGTTGTTCACTACCGACGATCCTCAGAAAGCGATGGAACTTGCACAAGTGCTTGAGGGAGAAAATACCGAGAGAAGAAAAATTGATGAGATGACGTTTTCCCACGCCATGCAGCTTGTTGAAACCGATATTAATTTTGATACGGACCTTGGTATAATTCTCCACGATGATAACTGGCATCCGGGCGTAATTGGAATTGTCGCATCACGGCTGGTCGAAAAATTTCATCGGCCAGCAATTATGTTGACAACTATAGACGGCGTAGCCAAGGGTTCCGCAAGATCGGTTCCCGGCTTCAATATCTATGATGCACTTCAAAGCTGCGATGACCTGCTTCTTCAATTCGGCGGACACGAAGCCGCTGCAGGTCTGGCAATTGAAATTGATAATCTTAAAATTTTCCGCCAACGGTTTAACGCTATTCTTAAACAGAATATGAAGGAACAAGATATATTTCCGGAAGTTCACATCGATGCTAAGCTTCACTTCTCCGAAATCTCGCCGAAGTTCCTTCGCATACTCGATCAGCTCGCTCCTTTCGGACCGGGAAATATGCGGCCCGTATTCTTAAGCGAAAATGTAAGTCTTGTTTACCCGCCCAGGATTGTCGGCAACAATCATTTTGTAACAAGCTTCAAACAAAACGGAAACGATAAAGTGTTCGATGCAATCGGATTCAATCTCGGCTCGTTTGCCGGCCTTATTGATAAACAAAAAAATTTGGTGGATATTGTATACACAATCGAATCGACGCAGAAGGAAGGAAAAACTTATCCGCAGATTCGGTTGAAGGACATAAAAGTAAAAGAAAATAACAATTGAAAAATTTAGAGGAGGATTTGTATGTCCGGTCACTCAAAATGGGCTACGATTAGAAGAAAGAAAGGCGCACTTGATGCCAAGCGCGGCAAAATGTTTACGCGCTTGATAAGAGAAATAAATATTGCCGCACGTCAAGGCGGCGGCGACCCCGACGGCAATCCACGCTTACGTCTGGCAATTGACAACGCTAAAGCTGCTAACATGCCGGCGGATAATATTGAACGCGCTATTAAGAAAGCAACCGGCGAACTCGAAGGCGCTCAAATTGTAGAATTAACTTACGAAGGATACGGACCCGGCGGCGTTGCCCTGCTGGTTGAAGTTGCGACAGACAACAAAAACAGAACCGTTGCTGAAATTCGTCACCTGTTCGGAAAGAACGGCGGCAATATGGGAGAAACCGGTTCGGTAGCCTGGATGTTCGAGCGTAAAGGATTAATTACAGTTAAGCGAGAAAACAAAAGCGAAGATGAGATGATGGAAATTGTTTTAGATGCCGGCGCAGACGACTTAACCACGGAGGAAGAATTTTTTGAAGTGACAACCTCTATTGAAAATTTTGAGACGGTAAGAAAAATTTTGCTTGAGAAAAAATTTACAGTCGAAAACGCTTCGTTGCAATGGATAGCTAAAAATCATGTGCCGATAAAAGGCGACGAAGCCGAAAAGGTAATGAAACTTGTCGAAGGAATTGAAGAATCCGACGATGTTCAGAATGTTTATACCAACGCGGATTTTATTGAATGATGCGCCGGAAAATTAGATGAGAATACTTGGCGTGGATCCCGGGACAGTTTTTACCGGCTACGGGATTATCGATTTCGATAAGAACGAATTGAAATTCATTTCCGCCGGTGTAATCAAATTACCTGCTGTTAAGTCGATGCCTCCCCGTCTTCAAATTATTTACGATGAATTAAACAAGCTGATGAAAAAATTTAAGCCGGATGAATTTGCGCTCGAAACCGCCTTCTATGGAAAAAATGTCCAATCAACGCTCAAGATCGGTTACGCAAGAGGCGTTTCTATGCTTGCGGCAATGCACAATAATTTGGTTATAAAAGAATATTCTCCGCGCGAGATTAAAAAATCTGTTGTAGGAAACGGCGGCTCGTCCAAAGAGCAGGTTCAATTCATGATAAAGAAATTGCTCGCCATTAGGAAAACCAAGATGAAGTTCGATGAGAGCGATGCGCTTGCCGTCGCGATTTGTCACGCATTCAAAGCTACATCGCCTACGAGGAGAAGCAAAAGCTGGAAAGAATTTATTGATGCCAATCCTGATAGAGTTATTGAGTAATAAACCTTATTTTCAAATAGTCGCTTATTAAATTCTAAGAATTATGATCGGTTACCTGCGCGGAAAAATAATTTCTAAGAAACCTACCAAGCTTTTGCTGGACGTCAACGGCGTCGGCTACATTGTTAACATATCGATTTCGACATTTGAAAAATTAGCCGACCGGGAAGAGGCCGCGCTTTACACGTATTTAAGCGTTCGAGAATCCGCAATGGATTTATACGGATTTTATTCTCTCGCCGAAAAAGAAATGTTTGAATTGCTGATCAGCGTAAGCGGAATAGGACCAAAATCAGCTCAAGGTATTCTATCCGGGATTCAAATTGAAGATTTGAAAGACGCGTTAAGAAATGCAAATATTTCCCGGCTCGTTTCGATACCCGGCATCGGCAGAAAAACCGCAGAACGTTTAATGGTTGAACTAAGGGACAAAGTTGAGTCCGTTGCCGAAGTGGGCGAAAGTACGACGTCGACGGTTTCAAACGTGCGCAGCGATGCAATTGCCGCGCTTGTGAATTTGGGATACAATCAAAAAGTTGCAGAGAGAATTGTACGCGGCATTACCGATCGCACGGCAAATATTTCAATCGAGGATTTAATTAAAGAAGCGCTCGTTGCTTTGAACAATTAGATAAAAAGAAAAGCCCCCTCTGCTTGAGGAGGCCCTGGGTGAAAGGGTTACTTAATTCTCAATATCGATTTTATGATCGTCCGTTAATTCTTTTCCGTAGTGCTTCTTATAGATTTCCAGATACTTTTTATGAAGCTCCGGCGAAACCTTCTTGCCGTCAACAATCATTTCTTCCTTTGAAAGTTTAAATCCGTCAATGTCTTCTCCGGGTTCAATTAGATTATCTTTTACAAGTTCATCGCGTGTCTCTCTCCAAAATTCTTTGAGCGGTTTCAACTCTTCTTTCAACTTTCCCACATTCTGCTTCAATTCATGCATGCTTTTTTTGAAAGCTTCGCTGCCGGGTCCGCTCTTTTTCATTTGCTCTTTGAATTCTTTCATATTGACTTTGAAATTCTTCATGTTCTCTTTTAGTTCTTTCATGGATTCTCTAAAAGCTGCGGTATCAAATTTACATTTACCTAGTTCTTCGCGTAGTTCATCTATGTCAATTTTCGGCACGCAAATTTTAGGAATGTGAATAGGCGGTATATTAACGGAAATATCCGAAAGGTTCTCCTGCAATTTCTTTTGTAATTTCTCGGTTAATTCCTTTTGAAGAGAGTAATCGAAAACTCCGCCGTCAAAATCTTCGTAAGGGAACGGCGGAAAATCAAAATCGAAATGAAAATCGTGGTTATACTTAAAGCCCAGGTTTCTCATCTTCTCTCGGTAGGTTTTCATTTTTTTTCTGAAGTCTTTCATGTTCTCGCGATATTCTTTCCTTAGGGATTCGTACTCGTCCGTCTTCTTTGAAACTTTGTCTTCATATTGTGATAAGTCTTTATCGGCTACTTTTTCCCCGTCAATGTAAAGTTCTTCAAGTTTTCCGTCGTTTAATTTTGCTTTATACTTTTTGCTTTGGCCATTCTCATCTTCGTAAAATTTGACTGTTCTCTTTCCTTTTTTTAGCGAAGTTGTATCCGGCGAGGCAAATGGTTCGCCGGAAGGGGATTCGAGAGAAACATTTTGGCTGACGGTAGAAAATGGATTTACAAATCCTGTCGAGGCAAGATTTCTCGTTTCGTTTTTAGCCGACGAGGTTGAATATATCGAAACAATTGCCATTGCAGCCAAAAGCAGGGCAAAAGCCGCGAATCTTATTCCATACGAGGTCTTATTGTTTTTTGTGTTCATACGTTTTATCCTCCTATATAATTTATTTTTCTTTCCTATTATTGCCAGAGCCAGCACAGATTCGTTTGATTTGATCTGCTGAAGATTGTACAACGCCTTTGAATACGAAAGCGGATCGCCGCAAATTTGTACAGCAATATCGTCGCAGCAATTTTCTCTTTCGGAATTAATTGCGGATGAGATCCACCAAACAACAGGATGATAAAAGAAAAGAGTTTCTATAAATGATTGAAAGAGATTAACTAAAAAATCGTAGCGCTTAATATGCGCCAGCTCATGTATCAATATCGCTTCAACCTGGTCGCCGGGCAAACCGGAAAGCATTCCAATCGGCAGCAATATAATGGGTTTGAGATGCCCGATTGCTATTGGCACTCTTACGCGCGCAGATTCGTATACATGCACCAGCCGGTCGATCTTAACCTTAGCTGCAAATTCCTTTAAGCGGTTTGACCAGTAACCGTCGATGTCGCTTAATCCAGTGAACCGTAAACGTTGAATGTAGAGTAAACCTCCGGCGAATCTGAAAGAGAAAAATAAAAACCCGATTACCCAGGCCGATACTATAAAAGAAAGATGATTAGTAAAATATGTTTTAAAAAAGTCGGGCAGATCGAAGTTGGGTTGCTCGAACACCGGGGTGTAATTCAAACTTTTGGAAGGTATGTTTTCTGTTCCGGCGGATACAAGAACCAGCTCATCGGCAGAAGAAATTTTCGGCGCCTCATAATATTTAATAAAGGTGGAAACAGATAGCAAAGACATAATGAATAACGCGGCCACAGAAATATTATACCGCAGCCGGGCGCTTTTTTTACCGGTGAGCAATAAAATTGTTGCGAGTAAAATTGCTACAATAATTCCCTGCCAGATGGAATGAAAAATTGTCCAGCCGATTGCCCGCGTTAATTCTTCCGGTATAAAATTGTTGATGAAATTCATCTCTAATCCTTTTCCATTTGATTTAACAAATCACGGATTTTTTTTAATTCTTCTTTCGAGGGCTGAGAATTTCCGAGAGCCTGCATTACAAGATTTGCAGCCGAGCCGCTGAAAGCCGTTTCCAAAAGTTTATCCAGCAGCACTTTCTGAATCTCATTTTCCTTAATGGCGGCTTTATATACGTGGCTTCTTTCGTTTTCGTCGCGAACCACCAGATTCTTCTCGTTCATTATCTGCATAATTTTAAGGGTAGTGGTGTAACCGACTTCCTTCTTACCATTCAATTTCTCGTTAACCGTTTTCACTGTCGATGGGCCGTACTGCCATAGCACCTGTAGAATTTCCAATTCTGAATCTGTCGGTTTTGGAATTTGTCGCTTTGCCATTTTAAGTCCTTTTTGTTTTTCTGTTCTTAAGACGCCATGTGTTACGAAAAGTTTCGTAGTAAATATACGAAAGTCTTCGTAGAAGTAAATATTTTTTATGGTCAAAAATCTCTCCCTTCCGGCTTTGGCCGGCAAGACAATGTTTCCAATTGAATTGACGGAATTTGAATGCCGGCTTAATTGTCGGTTCTACTTTATGACGACAATTTTTTACAAATTTGCTACAACCATTTCTTCATGCAGTAAGTCTAATTCCTCAGAAACCGGTAGGAAAATGAGTTTAACAGACTATCAATTAATAATTAACGCGCAGAAGGGCGATATGAGTGCCTTTGAGGAATTGGTATTCCGCTACGATAAACACGTGCTGAATATTGCCAAGTCTTTTAGAAACGACGACGACGATGCAAAAGATATTTACCAGGAAGTCTTTATGCGCGTTTACCGCGGATTGAAAAATTTTCAGTTCAAAAGCGAGTTTACTACCTGGCTGTTTAGAATAACGACGAATGTCTGCATAACTCATCAATCGAGAAAGAAAAATTACGATTCGCTACACCGTGAAATTTCGGGCGATGAAGACAGCTCAACAACTCTTGCGGATACACTTACGGATTATAAAACAGCGGACGAAATGGCAATTGGCGCGGATATCTCAAAGCATATTAATTATGTTCTTGATGAGCTTCCGCCGAAACAAAAGATGGCTTTCACTCTTAAATATTTTCAGGAATATAAGATTAGAGAAATTGCGGACATGATGCAGTGCACCGAAGGCGCAATTAAGAAATACCTTTTTATGGCTACCCATAAAATGCGGAACAGGTTGAAATACATTTTAAAATAAATTTTACTTACGAGAGATTTTCTCCCGGAGGTTGGAATGAACAGAGATAAATTTACGGAATTAGCGTACTCATATTTGATGAACGAACTCGACGAAAACGAGAGGATTCGGTTTGAGGATCTTCTTATGCAGGACGACCAGCTTAAAAACGAGTTTGATGAAATCAAATTAACAGGCATGGCTATTCAATCCTTCAAACCGGCGGAAGCGGATAACCGTCTTCTTGCAAGCGCTCGGCAGAATTTAATGCGCGAAATAAGAAAAGAAGCCGCCGAAGTTTCCGCAATAACCGGCCTTGCCAACAACGTTAGAAAATTCTTGTTCGAAAATTACCGCCTTGCCTTCGGCGGTATTGTAACCTTTGCCTTCGGGATTGTGATCGGCTACATATTACTAGTCCCCAAGGTTTCAAACAATCAAAATTCCGCTACGCCGTCTGTTGCAGGCAATGAAGTTAAGATTGATGAATTAGATAAGGGCAGCACACAAATAGCTAATATACAATTGAAAGATTCGGAATCTAAAAGCGGCGAAGTTGCGGTAACCTTTGATGCGGTAAAACCGGTAAAGGTAACCGGCCGGCCTACCGATCCGTTCATCAAAAAACTGCTGATCGCTTCTTTGCTGAACGAAACGAACCCGGGTGTGAGATTAAGAAGCGTGAATACGATTGCCGAAGAAGTGAACAAACAAAATTTTAAACCTGATTCCAAAATAAAAGGCGCGCTTATAACCGCTATGAAAACCGACGGAAATCCGGCTGTTAGAAGGGAAGCCTTGGGCGCGTTAATAAAATATCCCTTCGACGAAAAAATTAGAGACGCTTTTCTTTATGTGCTTTCGAACGACCGCAACTCCGGGTTGCGGGTCGCTTCTATTAATGCACTGGCGGACCTGAAACAACGTGGAGAAATTCTCGACGATCAAATAAAAAATGTATTAAACAAAAAAGCTGAGAACGACAACAATAACTTTGTGCGTATTCGTGCCGCTTCTATTTTACAGGAGGTAAGGTAAAATGAAAACTATAAAATTAATTACAGCAGTTTTAGTATTAACGGTCTTTTGCGCTGGTTCAATACAATCCGCAACAAGAGATGAAGAAGTGAGAACAAAAACTTTTAACGTAAGCAAAGGCGGTAAATTAACCGTCGATATATCTGCCGGGGCGATTAAAGTTTCCGCCTGGTCAAAAGATCAGGTCGAAATTAGAATTTCCGGTCTCGATGAAGAAGAACTCGGTAAAGTCGAAATGGAATCGGATAATAAAAATGTAACCGTTACTTACAATGAAAGCTGGGGCTCCGATGAAGAGACCGAGTTTGAAATATCAGTTCCTTCAAAATATAATTTGGATTTAAAAACTTCGGCCGGGGATATACAGACTACGAACGACATCGACGGCTACGTTAAAGCAAGCACAAGCGGCGGCGATCTTTCATTTAAAGATGTTTCCGGTGATTTAAATGCCGAATCCAACGGGGGCAATATCAACGTTGGTAACGTTGGAGGAAACTTAAACCTAAATACTATGGGCGGAGATATTAATGTCGGCTCTTTGAAAGGAAAAGATAATAAAATAAATACTATGGGCGGTGAAATTAGTATTGGTAAATCTCTTTCCGGAGTTTCTGCTAAGACTTACGGCGGAGATATAACAGCCGGTGACGCAGGCGGCGAATCCGAATTTGTTACTTACGGCGGAAACATTTCTGTAGGTAGCGTAAAAGGAAACGTATCCCTCGAAACTTACGGCGGTAATCTTGAATTGAAAGGCGCAGTTGGAAAAGTAAAAGGTAAAACAAACGGCGGCAACATTACCCTTTACGATGTAAAAGGAAGCGTGGATGTTAAAACTTTGGCGGGAGAAGTTTCCGTGGCTCTCGATCCTGCGCCTAACAGCGAAAGTAAAATAAGCACCAACGCGGGCTCAATAAATTTAAAAGTTCCTTCCTTGGCCAAGACAACTATTGAAGCCAGCGTTCATGTTCAAGGATGGTGGCGGGATGCCAAAGATAGTTATAAAATACATTCCGACTTTGAAGCCGAATCGTATAAAGCCGACGACCGCAGACATGAAATTGTAGGAACGTATGTTCTTAACGGCGGCGGAAGCAAAATATTTTTGAAGTCAGTTAACGATGAAATAACAATTAAAAAAGAAGCGAAGTAAAGGAGTTGATATGAAAAAATTCTCGATAATAATGGCGCTTGCACTTGCGGGTTTTCTATTCCTCGCATTAAAACTTGATAGCGGGATCAATTTCCAGAACAGAAATTTGGCTTGCCTTATCTCGCCGGTAAAATATTTCCACGACGCTAAGGAATTCAACATGAAGCCGGGTTCGAAATTAAATGTTCATCTTCAAACCGGCGGCAATATTGAAGTTGAATCCTGGAACGAAAATAAAGTCTCCGTCGAAATTGATAAAATGGATGTTAACAAAGCGGCTTTGTCTTTTAAACAATCCGATGACGAATTGGAAATTTCAAATGATATCGGCTGGGAAAAAGATGGATTCGACAGCGACGCCACACTTAAAATTAAGGTACCGTCAAAATTTGACTTGGAGCTTTATACCTCCGGCGGAGAAATTTCAATTAAAGGTGTCGAAGGCGCAATAGATGGACAAACGATGGGAGGCGATTTAACCCTGAGCGGCTTAAAAGGAAAAGTTAAACTCAATACTATGGGTGGAGAAATTTCGCTTAAGGATTCTGAAGTAGACGGTTCCGTTAAAACTATGGGCGGAGAAGTGCTCGTGGAAAATGTAAAGGGTGATGTTGATGCATCTTCCATGGGCGGGCAGGTTCGCCAGGTAAATGTTGAAGGAAGAGGTAAATCGATAGGCAAAGAAGTTAACATCACAACAATGGGCGGCGACTTAATTATTGATAAAGCCCCCAGCGGCGCATATCTTAAAACCATGGGCGGTAAGATTGAGGTTAACCAGGCAGGTAAATTTCTTGAGGCCGAAACTTACGGCGGAGCTATCGAGGCAAAGGCGGTTGACGGATGGATTAAAGCTAAAACTATGGGCGGCGATATTGATGTTAAAATGACCGGCGATCCGAACGAAGGCAAAAGGGACGTAACTCTGCAGTCCTTGGGCGGAGATATAACGTTGGTTGTACCCGCAAATCTTTCAATGGATATTGATGTTGAAATAGCTTATGTGAAAAACAGGAAACACAAATCCGACGAGGAATTTAATAAATATAAAATCGTAAGCGATTTCCCGGTTAACCAGGAAAGGTCGAAAGAGTGGGATACTTCAAAAGGTTCACCGAGAAAATATATTTACGCAAAAGGAACCGTTGAAGGCGGTAAAAACAAAATCAAGATTAGAACTATCAACGGAAATGTTTATCTAAAGAAAGCTTAATCTTATAAATCTTCGATGCACATAAAAACCCGGTTGATTTACGAAAGCAATCGGGTTTTTTATATTATTAATTCCCTGCCGTCGGTATGTAAAACTCGCAGTTTAAAACGCTAAATAACGTCTGCCCCTCTCAACATATATTTCATTCTTTCGATCAAGTTTTTCTGAAACGGGATGTAGAAAGGTATTCCCGAAAAATGAGCTTCTGAATAGAAAATCCCATTTCTAGAATAAAAATGCGGATTCTGAGCCAAAATATCATCATTCACATCGAATAATTGACGAGTTACAACCGAACATTGGCAATTTACAATGAAGCATTAACCGTTTACAATAAGACATTGGCAGTTTACAATGCAGCAATAGCGATTTGCATTGAAGCATTAACCGTTTACAATGAAGCAATAGCGATTTGCATTGCGACATTGCCGATTTACATCGCCACGGAGCCCGTTTACGGCGACGCATCGATGATTTACATCAAGGAATGGAGACTTACAATGAAGAAATGGCAATTTACAATGAGGAAAATGAAATTCATAGAAGAGGGAAAATCAGAGGCAGGCGGTATAATCCGGCAATTTTAAACCGGGAGAAACCGGATTAGCTTGGATATAAAATTATTCCTTCAACCCCAAAAACTCAATCAATCTATTGTGCGCTTCTTCGGAAATATTCACATCGTACTTTTTGTAGAACTGAATTGTTGTTTCGACAGATTCGAAATAGTGCTGACAGTTATCGCATTTTTCAAGATGAGCTTTTATCTCTATGCATTTCGGCGAATCCAATTCCTCGCCGAGATTATCGCAAATGTGCGACATAACTTCCTTGCATGTCGGCGCGCTTTTTATAGTAGATTTTAGTTCCGTCATTATCCTAATCTCGTATTTAATTCGTTTCTTAAAAATGATCTTGCCCGGTGCAGTCTGGATTTAACCGCCGGCACGGAAAGGTCCACAATTTTCGCGGTCTCTTCCGTAGATAATCCTTCAACGTCTCTCAGCATAAAAACAACTCTGTAATCAGCCGGAAGTTTTTCAATCGCCTCATCGAGCATAGCTTTGAGCTCATTATTTTCTGTAACTTTATCCGGAGTAACTTTCCAATCGGCAATTTCTTTTTCGTCAATTGCCGCGTCGTCGTCTTCGAACGATGCAAATTCTCTTTTGCCTTCGCTGCGGGCAAGCATCAAGCAATGATTCGAAACTACCCTGTAGAGCCATGTAGATAATTTCGATTGCCCGCTGAACTGACCGATGCTTTTTACCATGCTTAGAAATGTTTCCTGCATTGTATTTTCGGCGCGGTCTTTATTCAGGCAAATTTTAAAAGAAAAATTATAAACAGTCTGCTCGTAAAGTTTTACAAGTTCGGCAAGCGCTTTGCGGTCGCCGCTTTGAGCTTTTTCAATAAGTAATTGTTCTTCCATTGAGTTGGATGCAGTTATTTTAGTATAGATTCAAAATCGCCGTCTAAATATTTCCACAGATACATACTTGCAACAGAACAGTACGGGTGCCAACCGTTTTTGTTGGCAATGGAGTTGATCTTTTTCTCATCCGGCAATTTTCTGAGGCCGTAATTTAACATTACGGACTTACGAATTCCAAGATCGGAAAAGGGAAGCACATCAGTCCTGTTCATGGAAAAAATTAAGAACATGTGAACAGTCCAAACGCCCACGCCTTTGATCTTAGTTAAGTAGTCGATTATCTCGCTGTCTGTTTTTCCGGAAAGGTTTTTCAAGGATATTTCTTTGGAAAGAATTTTCTGCGAAAGGTCGTTAACATATTTTACTTTGGCATTGGATAAACCGAGATTTCGAAGCACTAAATCATTGGTAGAAATAATAAATTCGGGTACCGGCTTGTTGTTGTAGTAATTCATAAAGCGGTTGCAAATCGTTTCCGCAGCGTAAACCGATAACTGTTGACCGATAATTGATCTGAGCAGGGCATTGAAGTATTGCCTGCCAGGTCTTAGATTGATAATACCGATGTTTTTTATTATTGTTGAAAGCACTTTATCGTTTTTAGAAATATGCTTTACTGCTTGTTCAATTTCATGATTAAGCATTAATTTTTGCCTCGAAAATGGAAAATCAATTGTTAATAGCGTTAAGCCGGAATAAGTTACTCCAAAACATAGATATTTCTAAAATAGATTTGCAAAATGTAAAAGGAAAGCTTATTACATTGGGCGAGGGAGAAATTCTTTACCGCGAAGGCGATACCGCCGAAATTATATTTCTTCTTGTGAGCGGTCAAATCAACGTGTTGAAAAAAAGACTTCTCGGGAAAACAAAATCTTATCTCTTCAGGGAAAACGACTTTTTCGGTCACGAAGAATATTTCGAGGAGACCTCCAGAACTTCTACTGCCGTAGCGTTGGTAGATTCTTACCTTATTGCTCTTAACAGAGATGAGATGGATTCGCTGATAAAGCAAGACAATGAAATACTGGTGAACCTCAAAGAACCAATACCGGAAAATTTTGTTGAGGATCTTCTTAGAAAAGAAAAGCTACAGTCTAATAAATCCGGCTTTTCATCCGATGAATTCGGCAACCTGCCGGAGGATCAAAGCGAGAGAGCAGTAAAGTCTACGGTAGTGGATGAGAGCAAGACGATGGATTTCTTCAAATCAATTTCGGATTTCTCGCGCTCGCGCGATTCGCATCTAATTCAGCCGCTTAAAGATTTTGAAGAAGCGCTTAGAAAAGAAGAATTAAGCGAAGATAAAATTCCCGCCGAATTACCTGAGTCAACATTAACTCAAGGCGAAGAGAAACTGCCCGAAAAACAGACGGGCATTTCCGAAGAAAATATTTTGCCGTCGACCGGCTTTGATGAAAAAATATTTTTAAATGAGGATGGAATACCTAAATCCGAATTCGAACTGCCGGAAGTTAAATCGGAACCGGAAGCGGAAACTCCTCCGGTAATTCAACCGGAAGAAATACTGGAAACCGGAAATTTCATCGAGCCGGAAAAGGAGAGAAACAAAAGTCTCAACGACGCCCTCTTTCAAATTCTATCCGGCGGAGATGTTCTTAATAGCGGGCATTTGCAGGAAAACCCTGCTGCTGAAGAGATTCAACCTGTTCGGGAAGTTTCTGAAGTTCGACAAAATGAAGAAATTATAGACTCTGCAAAAGTTCAAACGGAAAGTATAGAAATTACAAATGAAATTTCCGGCGATATACCGGCTGTTCCAAATGAAGAAGATATAACTGAGGAGACGGTTATAAAAGAAGAGGTGGTACATGACGAAACGGAACAAGTATTATCGGTCAACGTAGATGAACCGGCAAAAGCAGCAAATGTCCTCCCGGAAGAATACGGCGCTCTTCAAGAAATTGAAGTTGCTGCCGAAGAGAAAAAGAAGTTCGATTTTCCCGGCCAAATCATCAGCGTTCTTGAGAAAGTTAATTCAAGCATTGTTTTATCGGAGGTTCTTAAAAATATTCTCGACGCTGCCAAAATACTTACTTCATCGGATGTTTGTTTAATATTTCAAACGGACTGGCCGCGAAACGAACTTTGGACAATGATTGATACCGGCTTTGGCAAACGCGAAGTTCGTTTCAAAGTCGGGGACGGATTAGCGGGACTTTCCGCAAAAAACGGCGAAGCCGTTATTGTAAACGGATTAAGTAAAAACCTGCAGTACAATTTTGATCTTGTAAAAAGTTTTTGCGAGGCAGCCGGGAGCGTTATGGCTTTTCCGGTAAAGAATAAAAAGAACGAAGTAGTTGCCGTGCTGGAGTTGATTAAAAAACGCCCGTTTGAATTTAACGACGAACACGAAGAAAAATTACGCACGGTTTCGATTACCTTTTCAAACGCAATAAAAAACGCAGAGCTGGCGGAAAACCTGGTAAGACTGGAACGCGAATTCTCTCTGTCCAAGGTTGCTAATTTTCTTGACATGGAAATAAAAAGGCCGATGCTTCTCAGCAAACGTTACGCCGAACATTTGAAAAGCAAACAATTGCCGCATGATGCCGAAGGCGTATTGGACTCACTGCTGGAAGAATTAAATTCCGTATCCGATATAGTAACTACAACGGCGAATTATCCGGAGAAAAAATTACCGCTGCGCATTGTAAACGTAAGCCTGAATAATTCTCTTAGAGACTTTGCGCAGAAAAGCGAACAATACGTTGAAAGTAAGTTTTCGCAAATAATAAATGAACTGGACAGCGATACCACGGTTAAGATGGATGTAAAAGAATTCTATCAGTGTTATCTTATAATTATTAAGAACGCGTGCGATGCAGCCCCAGACGGCGGCAAGATAGTTGTCTCGACCAAGAAGCTCGACCGCAATGTTGAGATTCATATCAAGGATAACGGCCGCGGTATTAGCGATGAAACAAAACTGAAAATATTTGAGCCGTTCTTCAGCGAAGGGAAACGCGAAGGAACCGGCATAGGCCTCGCTGTAGCAAAACGTGTTGTTGAAGCTCACAACGGAACAATTAAAGTGGAAAGTTCTGTTGGAGAAGGCGCCGATTTTATTATAACCCTTCCGATAGTTTCCGCTTTTTAGATTTTTATCTTTGAACTATTTCACCCGCGATGAAATATAATCTTATAACAATATTGGGACCGACGGCAGTCGGTAAAACATGCCTTGCTGCGATGCTTGCAAATAAATTCGACGGTGAAATTATTTCCGCCGACTCCCGCCAGGTATACAGGGGAATGGATATCGGCACGGGTAAAGATCTTTCGGATTATGTTGTTGACGGGAAAAATATTCCGCATCATTTAATTGATGTCATCGATCCTGCCGAGGAATTTAATCTTTTTATGTTTCAGCAGAAGTTTTATAAATCATTTGGCGATATTAGCCAGCGCGGGAAAATTCCTTTTCTCGTTGGCGGAACGGGGCTGTATCTTCACTCTGTACTCAAAACTTACAACTTGAAAGCGGCTGATTTTGACGAACGAAGATTTGAACAGCTTAACAAACTCGGCGATGATGAGTTAAAAGAAATACTTGTTAATCTAAATCCGAATCTCCACAATACGACCGATCTGCTTCTTAAAGAAAGAATTATCAGGGCAATAATGATTTCAGAAATCAATGGCGCGATGCAACCGCTTGATAGAGTTACGATTAACTCTCTCACTATCGGCGTTAATATGGAAAGAGATGAAGTAAAAAAAAGAATTACCACAAGGTTAAAGCAACGCCTTCAAAGCGGTATGATCGACGAGGTTAAATATTTGATGGACAGCGGCGTAACTTATGAACGGCTGCAGTTGTTCGGGCTCGAATATAAATTTATTTCGCTCTATCTTAAAGGCGAACTTAATTATAATGATATGTATCAAAAGTTAAACAGTGCTATTCACAGCTTTGCCAAACGACAGATGACGTGGTTTAGAAAAATGGAGAAGGAAGGCGTTCAAATTAACTGGATTAACGGTGGGGATTATAATGCGGCCGAACGTATCATGTCCGAAAATTATTTTTAATGAGCTTCTCAATTATGAATTCTTCTGCTTTGCCAATACCGGTTGCAAATTATCTTAAGAAATACGGAATGCCGGGCTGGACTCTTGAAACCGCCGCGCATAAACGTTTCAACAATATTGTTGTGATTCCGGCGATTCAAGAGTACGAAAATCTCAAACGGCTTTTCGATTCCCTTCTTCAAATGGATAAGACTTTTTTTGGCGAAACACTCTTTGTAGTTGTAGTTAATAATAGAAGCGATTCAAGTGAAGAGGTTAAAAAAGATAATGAACGCAGCATCGAGTTTATCCGCCAGGTTATTGGTGAAAGCAAATTAAATGAACTTGCCGAGAAGAGATTAACTGCAAAACTAAATTTAGGTCTGGCGGATGCATCGAGCCCGGGCAAAGAACTTCCCGAAAAAGATGCCGGGGTCGGTCTTGCAAGAAAAATCGGAATGGACCTCGCTCTGAATTTTTTTGACTATTCGAACGGTAAAAAGAAAATATTAATCTGCCTCGACGCCGATTGCACGGTTGAAGAAAATTATCTTTCTGCAATTGTCTCTTCGTTCAACGAAAGGCAATTGTCCGCCGGTTATGTCCGTTACGAACACTGGATGCCTAATGATGAAAAAGAAAGATCGGCAATAATTTGTTACGAAATATTTCTGCGCTATTATACGCTTGGATTGAAGTATGCAAATTCCCCGTTTGCCTTTCCAACAATAGGATCAACAATGGTGTGCGATGCGGATAGTTATGTTAAGATCGGCGGGATGAATAAGAAGAAAGCGGCGGAAGATTTTTACTTTCTGGAAAAGCTTGCTAAGATTACCACTATAACCGGAATTGAAACAACAAAAGTATATCCTTCGAGCCGCGGTTCCTGGAGAGTGCCATTCGGAACCGGTCAAAGAATAAACAGGTATTTTGCAGGCACGCACCAAGAATATATTTTGTACGATCCCCTTTCATTTGAAATATTAAAACGATGGATAAATATTTTCAACGGTGCATCAATTCTATCATCGGAAGAATATCTTGGCGCAGCAAAATCCATAAGCGACGGCTTATATGAATTCCTCGTTCAAAATTCGTTTGATAAGGATTGGAACAGCATTTTGAAAGGTTCGAAATCCAAAACACAAATTCAAAAACAAAAGATAATCTGGTTCGACGGATTTCGTACGCTGAAGCTAATTCACTTCCTACGGGATTTTTCCTTTCCGCAAACAAACATGTTTGACGCGCTCGATAAAATTTTCTCGATGATGAATTACAATGTCGATACGGCAAGAACGGAAAGCATTCCCGAGGTGACGGATCAGTTGGAATATTTATATCATCTTAGAAAAATTACTTAAGCGAATAGCGGCGGTGCGCATGCTAAGTATTTCAAGTTAAACTTGATTATATTTTGCCCGCTTTTTTTAGAGGACTTAATGGAATTATACGACAAGCTCAAAGCCATAAAAGAAAAATACGATAAAATTAACGATCAGCTGCTGGACCCGAATATTGTATCCGATCAGCAAAAATATATTTCCCTCAGCAAGGAAAGAAGCGATCTCAATGATTTGGTTAAAGCGTTCAACGAATACGACTCCCTTATTAAAAATATTACCGGCAACAAAGAGATAATTGAAATTGGCGACGACAAAGAACTTGTAGAAATTGCCGAAAGCGAAATAGAAGAACTAAAAGAAAAATTAACCGAGATGGAAGAGAAGATTAAAGTTCTTCTTATTCCAAAAGATCCGGACGACGACAAAAACGTAATTATGGAAATTCGCGCAGGCACAGGCGGAGAAGAAGCTGGACTTTTTGCCGCCGATCTCTATCGCATGTATTCCAGGTATGCGGAAATTAGGGGATGGAAAAAAGAAATTATCGATTTCAGCGATACAGGTCTTGGCGGAATTAAGGAAGTCGTTTTTAGTTTGGCCGGTCAAAGTGTGTTCAGCGATTTAAAATTCGAAAGCGGCGTACATCGTGTTCAGCGCGTACCGGCAACAGAAGCCAGCGGACGGGTTCATACTTCGGCCGCTTCCGTGGTTGTGCTTCCCGAAGTTGAAGACGTTGAAATAAATATTGACCCGAATGATTTGCGAATAGATGTTTACCGCAGCGGCGGCGCCGGCGGGCAAAACGTTAACAAGGTTGAAACTGCAATCAGAATTACACATCTTCCAACGGGACTTGTTGTTCAATGCCAGGATGAGCGTTCACAGTTGAAGAATCGTCAAAAGGCAATGAAGGTTTTGAAGGCCCGTCTCTATGATATGAAACTTCATGAACAGAACAGCGAAATTGCTGCCCAGCGCAAATCTATGGTTAAACGCGGGGATAGAAGCGATAAAATCAGAACATACAATTTTCCGCAGAACCGCGTAACCGATCATCGTATCGGACTGACACTTTACAATCTCTCGGAGATCATAGAAGGAGAACTATCCGAAATGATTGAAAAGTTAAAACTTGCGGATAGAGCGGAAAAGCTACAAGCCAGTTAAATTTTTTTCTCGTTTATATTGTTGAGTATCTTAATCGCAAAAAACATAACGAAGCCCAATAACGAAAGAAAAATATCCTCTTTCTCAAGGTCAAACCCGCTACCGCTTCCGAAAATTGCAGCTAATAATTTTGTTGCAACTACGACGACCAAAAAAATAGCAAAGCCGCCTATTCCGCATCTTACCGGAGAAATACAGTACTTATTAAAAACATTTTTGCCGGCCCCCATGGCCACCCTCTAATCTATTAATAATGTCCGATAGAATATAACAATTCTAAATTTAATGTGTCAATATTATTAATAACAAGCTTTAAGTGATGCAGCGGCTGCTGCCCTTGAAATTAAATTAACAAAGATAATTTTTAGAGAAAATACTTACTTTCATAAGCTTTTACTTCCTTTTGAGAGGCAAGACAGTACGAGAAATTTTTTTTCAGCGAGAACGCCCCGAGCTCTCCCTTTTTATTCAATGCGAGGTAACCTATTTGAATGTCCTCTTCTTTTTGAGCGATCTTACTAATTTTTTTAATGGCAATCTCGCAGGCTTTCTGCGGTGAATAACCTTCCCGCATTTTCTCGACGATTAAGAATGTTCCTAAAGTTCGCATTACAAATTCACCGTTGCCGGTAGCAACGGCTCCGCCGATTTCATTATCGACAAACATTGAAGCGCCTATAATAGCAGAGTCGCCGACACGTCCGTGAATTTTGAATGCTAATCCGCTTGTTGAAACTCCTCCGCTCATATTGCCCGCTTTGTCAATGGCAAGCATTCCAATCGTATCATGATTTTCTGAGCTTACGCGGTTTTCTCCGTGAGGATGTTTTGCTTTCCATTCAAGCCAAATTTGTTTTGATTTTTCAGTCAGCAAGTTTTCTTCTTTGAAACCGTTTTCCAGCGCAAATTTTTTGGCGCCGTCTCCGGCGAGCATTACATGTTTTGTTTTTTGCATTACCAATTTTGCAACGGAGATTGGGTTTTTAATATTCTCGATTGCTGCGACCGATCCGGCTTTGCCGTTCCAATCCATAACAGCAGCGTCGAGCGTAACAATGCCGTCTTCGTCGGGCAATCCGCCGTAACCCACGGAGGTGTCGTTTGGATCGTCTTCGGTAACACGGATTCCGGTTTCGAGCGCGTCGAGTGAATTGAATCCCTCGGTTAATTTTTTGTAAGCAATTTGAGTCGAGTTTAAATTGGGCGACCATGTTGTTACGGCTATTGGCCATGAGTAAGTTTTTGTTTTCCCCGCAAACAATTCCTGAGAAGTAAGCGGATTTAACAACAAACCCCCAGTAGCTATTGATCCTGCTTTAACAAAGTCGCGGCGCTTCATTTTATTCTCCAAGCGATTTTTGTTTTATGTTTTGATTAATGGATAAAAGTTCTGGCCGTCGGTCGAAGAGTTTTAAAATATCGTTGAACAGAAATATTTTCATGGGATTATACAGTTCAGTATATATCTCTTCAATTAGTTTAAAATCCTCTTCTGTATCTACGGTCCATCGATGGAATGAATAATCTTTTTCGTTTGAAAAATTTTGGATGTTAAAGATTTCCGGGTGTTGATATAAATATGGCGTTACATGTTCGCGTTCATAATTCTCTTTGGTCTCCCTGTATGCTTTTTCCAAAGCTTCGAATGTGAATATCTCGGCATCTAATCCTCTTGGAAAAGTACGAACTACGGAATTGCTCATGTAATCGAGTTGTTCTTTTTTATTGTTATCCAGAAATTTTCCAACTATCAGATCAATGATTGTTGGGTCGATGACAGGGCAGTCGCTTGTAACCCTGATTATAATATCGGCGTCGAATTTTTTCGCCGCTTCATAATAGCGCGAAAGAACATCATGTGAACTTCCCCGGTAAAAAAGAATTTGATTTATCCGGCAAAATTCTTCCACTTTGTTGTCTTCAGGCAAAGTAGTGGTTGCAATTACAATCTTGTCAATCAACTTTGCATGAGAAAGCCGATTCCAAACATGCCATAGAATCGGGCTGCCGCAAAGATCTTTAAAAATCTTACCAGGTAGTCTGGAAGAGCCCGTTCGTGCCTGAACGATAGCAGTGCATTTAGGATTTGTCACCAAGTAGTCCACCCGCCGTCTACACAAATATTCTGCCCGGTAATATAGCTTGAAGCGTTGCTTGCTAAAAGAAGAATTGTCCCCTTCAATTCTTCAGGCACGCCTATTCTTCCTAGTGGAATTTTCTTTTCGAGATTTTTTATGAAGGTCATATTTTTTTGTACGGCTGGTTTTGGAAAAGCACCCGGAGAAATACAATTTACGCGTACGTTGTATTTAGCAAAATGTACGGCAGCATATTTTGTAAGTTGAATAATTGCGGCTTTTCCCGCGCCGTAATTAGGAGGATTATCAAATCCGCTGATGCCGTAAACCTCCGGGTTAGGCGATACTACGCCGTACATAGAGGCGACGTTTATAATTACTCCACCGTTTTTCTTCATATACTTCAATGCAGATTGAACACATCTAAAATAATTGTTAATAGTTCCGTCAATTCCCGCCGCCCAATCGCTTTCCGGCATTTCATCTAACTTGCCTGCTTTGCCGTAATTAGCATTGTTTACTAATATATTAATTCTTTTTTCTTTATTGAAAATTTTTTCAAAACAAATTTTGATGCTGTTGTTATTGCTAACATCGCAGTTAATAAATTTAAACTTATAACTACGGGGATGTTCAGATATCATTTCCCTAGCAGAGTTTTCATTTTTGCCTGCGATATAAACAACCGCTCCGTATTGTGCGAGAACTTCCGAAATTGCTTTTCCTAAATGACTGTATCCGGCCGTAACAACGGCAACCTGCCCCTTTAAGTCGAATATGTTTTTCATGTTAGTTCCAATTTGACGGAATTAATATAGTTTCATTTTTAACTTCCAGCATCGAAAAGAGATGTTTTTGACAACTCACGATTTCCAATTTACTATAATCATTTAATGTGCTTACAATCTCTTTGATGTGGTCCAAATTATCAATACCTACTACAACTTTGTCAATCAATCCATTCGAAATTACGAACAGCAATGCTAATTCGTGATGCTTTAATCCCAGTCTTACCGAAAGTTTATCCGCAGAGACAAGGGCCCCGGAAAACTCCTTTAATTGTGATGGTAAATTGAGCGGCTTCATGAAGACCAGACCCTGTAAGAAGATTGATCTCACGTGAATTTCAACATTTCGTTTTCTTAGAGCAGGAAAATATTTTTCGAACCTGTAATCAAATATACTATAGGGAATTTGCACTAAATCGAACTCAATTTTATCGTCAAGAATTTTGCATAACTGTCTCGGAGAATAAAGTGAGAATCCAATCTTATCCGTTAAGCCGGCTTCTTTCAATAACTCTAATTTTTTATAAACCATGGGGTTTTTTGCATAGGTATCAAAACAATGAAGCAGTATGCCGTACAAACGGTTTGTTTGTAACTTATCGAGACTTTCGCGTATCAACAGTTCCGCTTTTTCGGGCGCACAGTCAAAGAGCTTGGAAATTATTTTGAGAGAAGCATTGCGGTCTCGTACATATTCCCCAAGAATATTTTCGCTGTCGCCGTACACCTGAGCAGTATCAACAAACACTATTCCGCTGTTTCTTGTGAAATCCAAAATTTCGTAAACTTTATCTTTGGGAATCTTTCCGGTCTTGTTGTTAATTCCGTAGTTCAGCCCAAACTGGGCAGAACCGATTACTATTCTTTCCAGCAGAGTATTCACTCTTGGACTTTCCATAACAACTCCTGTACAAGAAATTAAATCTATTCAGATATTAAATCTCGAGTGAGCGGAGTACCGTACTGTATATCTATCTTTGCTTTTTTTCCAAGAACTTCTTTTATGTGTTTTGGCGATAATCCATCGGAAGGACGAATTGAACGGATATTTTCTTCAGTAAATATTTCACCTGCTTTAATATTCTTTACGACAAAAAGGGAGCGGGCAAATTTCCTGCTGCGTTTAATTTTATCAGTGAGTTCGAAACTTACTTTTCCTAAAGCTTTTTCAACCAGTCTAACTTCATTTACCATTTTTTTGAATTCATCCGGCTCAAGAGAAAAGGCCGCATCGGGTCCGCCGATGCTTTTATCGAGTATAAAATGCTTCTCAATAATTTTAGCTCCGGCGGCAACAGCAGCAGTTGTTACCAATGTCCCAAGTGTATGATCTGACAGGCCGACAACCGTTTTAAATTTTTCGGCAAGTGCAGGAATTGTTTTTAAGTTAGCGTCTTCAATCTGCGCGGGGTATTCGGAAGTACATTTCAAAAGCGCAATCCGATCGTTCCCTTGATTCAAGCATGTTTTCACCGCTTCTTTTATTTCATCTTCAGTTGCAATGCCGGTTGATATAATTACCGGTTTGCCTTTAGAGGCAACGTATTCTATTAACGGCAGGTCAACTATTTCGAACGACGCGATTTTATATGCGGGCACATTTATCTGTTCGAGAAAGTCCACAGCGGTCTTATCAAAGGGGGAAGAAAAACATTCCAATCCTAATTCTTCGGCGTAAGCTTTGAGCTTTGGCTGCCACTCCCACGGTGTGTATGCTTTATGATAAAGCCGGTGCAAAGTGGTTCCATCCCAAATAGTGCCCTGCTGAATTTTAAAGTAATCGTTATCGCAGTCAATAGTTAATGTATCGGCAGTATATGTTTGAAGCTTAACGGCATCGGCGCCGCATTCTTTTATTGCTTTAATAGATCGAACCGCTATATCGAAATCATGGTTATGGTTTGCAGACAACTCGGCGATGATAAATACTTTGTTGTCTTTCCCGATTTCAAAGTTGCCGATCTTCATTATGATTTTCTTTTAAGAGAATATTTTAAAAACTTTTCACCGCCGATGATTTCTTCAGAATCATACTCGAATCCGGCCGACTTAAAACCTCTTACCGAGGCACTGTTCTCCGGACGGATAAATGCCAATATTGTTTTCAATCCGCTTGACTGTTGGAATGAATTGGTACATGACTCCGATAATATTTTTTTTGAAAGTCCTTTGCCGCGAAACTCTTGTGCTATGCTGATACTTATAACCGCTGTTTCATTTTCCAACTGGAACCTTACCTGTCCTATAAAATTATCTTTTTTATCGAACGCCAGGAGAAATATATAATTATCATCCGACATTTTCTTGGCGAACCATTTGGTGTGTTCATTCCAATCGATTGAAGAACGGTTAATAGATTGCCCGCGCACGGACGGATCATTTGATAGCTCAAAAACTTTTTGAGAATCGAACTCGCACGCGGTTCGCAAATAAAAATTTTGCTTCTCACAAATCTTGCCTATAATGTAATCAACTGCCCGCCGCGAACCCTGCCCGTCAACGTTTTCTTTTCCGATGCCGCTTAATTTTTTTCTGATCGAAACCGACTGAAATTTTTCAACCTGGGCAACGACCTTTCTTAAAACATTGATATCACCGTGAAATACCGGGTCGTGAAGAAAAGATTTTTTCTTCCATTCGGAAATGTTGTTCTTCTGATTATCAGCAACTTCAATTGCAATTGCCGGGGTCCCGGTTGCAGCAAGTTCATACAAGGTTTGGCCGGCGGCCGTAATTGCAAGGTCGGAGGAAATCATAAGCTCAAACATTTTTGCCGAGCCCGGAGAATAAAACAATTCGACAGACCGGCTCCTTAGGTTCTCAATTTCTTTTGTCTGCGCAAACCCGCTGCCGATGACAACATTTTTTTTTACCGCCGGATAAATTTCGTTCAAAGCATTAAGCACGGGCAAGGTAAGATTTTTAATATCTTGCCCGCCGAATGTAACAAGGATTGAATTTACGGAATGATTAATCTTCCGCGGAGGGACGTTCCAAAATTCTTTTCTTAAAGGTATAAACCGGCTGCCGAGCAAATATTCTTGCCCGGCTTTCCTTGCATAAGGAAAATTCTCAGCGTTCACCGTACCGTTTAAAATAATCCCGGTCGGGTAGTCGATTCTTAAATTGTCATCTATGAAGAGGGAAATTTTTCCGATCTTAGATAAGTTTTCATAGAATTCTTTTCCTGCAAGGTAAGAATCAATTATGATAACGTCGCTGTTTTTTACTTCGGCAAGAAGCGAAGTTGGCTTTTGTAGCCAGTTAATTATTTTAAAATGGTTGTTGTGAAAAAAAGACTCCGAATTCTCATCGCCGTTTATAAAGAGAGTAGGGAAGATATTGCGTTCTTCAAAAGCTTGCGCAATAGAAATGCATCGCGTAATATGTCCGTAACCGGTGTTTTGAAATCCCTCGGTAACAATCGAAACTTTCATTTAACATCTTTCAGTGTTTCTATAATTGTCTTGGTAACGTATTCAAGATCTACGGTTTCCAAAGCAGGGTACATAGGAATAGATAACTCATTAAGATAAAATTTTTCGGCGACCGGAAAATCACCCGGTTTGAAACCGAAATTCTTTCTGTAAAAAGGTTGAAGATGAACAGGAACGTAATGAACCTGGCAATGAATGTTTTTCAGCTTCAGCTTGTTGAAATAATCTTTCTTCGAAATGTTAAGCTCGCCAAATTTAATTTGCAGAGGATACAGATGGTAAGCATGTTTAGAATTTTTGGCGACATGCGGATAAATAAATCTTTCATCGTCACCGAAAACATTATCGTAATATTCTGCAATCGCGCGACGTTTGGAAACAAATTCGTCGAGTCGATTTAGCTGAGTCAAACCGAGCGCGCATTGCATATCGGTAATTCTATAATTAAATCCAACTTCATGCATTTCATAGTACCACGGCCCATCGTTTTTTTCAAGCACGGATTCATCTTTTGTCATCCCGTGAGTGCGAAGCGTTTTAATTCTGCCGTCTAAACTTTCGTCATTTGTAAGAATAGCCCCTCCTTCGCCGGTTGTAATATGCTTTACTGGGTGAAAACTTAGGTTCACGGCATCTGCGTGTTTTGCCGCGTATTGAACATCGTTATTGTATTCGGCGCCTAAGGCATGGCAAAAATCGTTGACGAGCTGGAATCCATACTTCTCTTTCAAAGCGCTGAGAGCATTCCAATCGCACGGATGACCGGCGTAATCAACTGCAACAACGGCTTTAACTTTTTTATTTTGAGCCGAATAAAATTTCAATTTGTCCTCGAGCTTGTTAACATCGATGGTATAGGAAGACTCATCTATGTCGGAAAAATCCGGAGTAGCGCCGGTGTAGACAGCGCAGTTGGCGCTTGCGAGAAATGTAATAGGCGAGGTAATTACAATATCATCTTTTTGCCATCCTAAACTTAGAGCAATCAAGTGGAGCCCAGCCGTTCCATTTGCAACCACAGAAGCGCGGCCGCTTCCGAATTTTGCGCTTAATGCATTTTCGAATTTTTGAATTGTTGGCCCTTGAGTAAGCCAATCGGATTTTAACGCTACAACAACAGCGTCTATATCTTCTTGCGAAATTGTTTGTCTGCCGTAACTGTAGGATCTGGTTATCGGTGGTTGGCTGCCGGAGATCGGATTATTTTTAGTCATTTCTTTGCAAGATAAAAATTGTGAATAACATGCTTATATTGTAATTATGCATTCGTTAATCGCCGTAAATTGCTTCGGCGCCGTCAACATTTTTAATAATTAAATCGCGCAGTTCTTCAACCGTTAGAAATTTTTCGTTAGCGCCGCTGTTATAACTGAAATCCGGTTTGCAAAATTTTCCTTCCTTGCCGTTGCTTTCTTTTCTGAACTTTTCTATATCCCAAACCGGAATCGATGGTAAGATCACGTAATACTTTTCAAACTCGATAGTGTTAATGGAATCGGTGGCCGTTATCATCTCCTCGTGTAATTTTTCTCCGGGACGAATTCCTACGTTAACGGTCTTAGCATTAGGAGCAATTGCTTTGGCAACATCTAGAATTTTGTAAGATGGAATCTTTGGTACAAAAAGTTCGCCGCCCCACATTAGTTTCAGCGAGTTGAGAACGAGATCAACTCCTTCTTGCAGGGTGATATTGAAACGGGTCATTCTTTCATCGGTTATAGGTAAAACTCCCTCTTTCTTTTTTTCGATGAAGAATGGAATTACCGAACCGCGGCTTCCCATTACGTTGCCGTAGCGCACTACAGAAAATTTTATATCGTGCGTGCCTTTGTAATTGTTGGCAGATATAAAAAGTTTATCGGAAGTAAGCTTGGTTGCGCCGTAAAGATTAATTGGCGCAGCGGCTTTATCTGTACTGAGTGCTATCACTTTTTTAACTCTGTTGGCAAAACAAGCGTCGATTACATTTTGTCCGCCGATAATATTTGTTTTTACTGCTTCGAAGGGATTGTATTCTGCGGCGGGAACTTGCTTTAGTGCCGCGGCATGCACAACAATATCCACATTTTCCATGGCGAGCGTGAGTCTCTTTTCATCCCGTACATCGCCTATAAAGTAGCGCATCAAGACGCCGTCTTTTTTGTAACGATGATTTTGCTGCATCTCAAATTGTTTTAATTCGTCGCGACTGTAAATAATGATTTTCTTCGGGTTATAATTTTTTAGAACCGTTTCTATAAATTTTTTGCCGAATGAACCGGTACCGCCTGTAACAAATATAGTTTTGCCGTTCATCTTTCCTCTTTATTAACCGGAAACAAATTTATGAAAAATATTATTCTGTTTGAGCGGAAAGAGTTAATCGAATAAAATTTGAGAATATATCTTTGAGACTTTTTTACTTTATCATTATTAAAATCAGTAATCAGCCGGCATTATTAATTAATACCGGCTGATTTGTAATTATATTTTATTTTTCTTTAGTATCCTTTGAGACTATTTCATTAATAACATTTTCTGCGTGCTGACGAATGATTCTGTGGAAAGACGGTATATATAAACCCCGCTGGGCAAAATACCGGCATCGAACGCTACCTCGTAACTGCCGCCGGACTGTTGATTATTTACCAAAGTTTGAACCTCCCTTCCGAGGACATCAAAAACTTTTAATGTTACAAAACTAGTTTTGGGTAAGAAATATTTTATTTTGGTCATTGGATTGAAAGGATTCGGATAGTTTTGCATCAGTTCATATCTTGTTGGTATTTCATTGTTTTGCTTTATGTCAGAGATATTTTCATATTTCATTATGGAGAGCTTTCCGGAATTTCCCCAATCTCTAAATACCACGTAAGGAGTTGAACCGTCAAATGCTAGAGAAATATTGTCTACCAAACCATAAGAAAATCCTGAGTAACCTACACTCACCCAATGATATCCGTCATATTTCATTACAGTGGCGGCTCCGTAATAAGACTTATCCGAGTAAGCTATAAATGGAGTCGATGCGTACACGGCTAATGAAATATAACTTGTTCCGCCGGGAGAAAACCAAGGATATCCAACATTAATCCAACTTTGTCCATCGTACTTCATAACAACTGCCTTACCCGAATTTGATTCATCGGTAAAAGCAACGTAGGGCGTAGAACCGTCAATTGCTAATGATGTATAACTTGCACTTCCGTTTGAAAAACCTGCCGAACCAACATTTATCCAGTTAGTACCGTCATACTTCATGACTGTAACTCTACCTTCGTTCCCGAGATCGCGGTAAGCTACGTATGGTGCCGTTCCTAGGAATGCTAATGAAACATAATCAGCTTCGCCGGCAGAAAAACCTGGTGATCCAACGGTAACCCAATTATTCCCGTCGAATTTCTTAACCGTTGCCTTGTATGAGTTGCCAACATCCATATAGGCCACATAAGGAGTTGATTCAATAATAACTAACGAAACGTAATATGCGCTTCCAGCGGAGAAACCTGGAGAACCAACGTTTATCCAATTACTTCCATCGAATTTTTTTACGGTGACTTTTAGAGCATTACTCCAGTCCTGATAAGCTACATATGGAACCGATCCGTTGAATCCAAGAGAAATATAATCTGCTTCATCATCAGAGAATGCTTTAGGGCCAACATAATCCCAATTAATTCCGTTAAAGCGAATTACTGTTGCTTTGCTTGAATTCAGCTCATCTGTAAATGCTATATAAGGCATGGATCCGTTAAACCCAATCGATGCATAAGATGCAGTACCAGTTGAAAAGACAGGATCACCGACAACTACCCAAGTATTTTCTGTATATTTCATCAAAGTCGCTTTTCCAGAATTTGATTGATCTGAAAAACCTACATACGGAGTAGTTCCGTTAAATATTAATTGAACATAATAAGAACTACCTGAAGAAAAACCACTCTGCCCAACACTTATCCAATTTGAGCCGTCGAATTTTTTTACAGTTACTTTACCAGAATTTACCTGATCGGAATAAGCTACATAAGGTGTATTGCCATTAAATGCCAGGGAGGTAAAAACTGCCCAGCCATCGGAAAATCCCTGAGAACCGACAAATTCCCAATTGTTTCCTGTATATTTCATCACAGATGCTTTCGTTGAATTTCCATAATCTTCAAAAGCTACGTAGGGAACGGAATCTTTAATTACTAATGAAATATAATCTGCTTCGCCTGGAGTGAAACCGGGCTTGCCAACGCTAACCCAATTATTTCCGTCGAATTTCATTACAGTTGCTTTACTGTTATATCCGAAGTCTCTGTAAGATATGTAGGGAGTAGTTCCGTCGAAAGCCAATTGAGTATAATATACTTTGCCAGCCGAGAATCCGGGAGAACCAACATTTACCCAACTATTGCCATCATATTTCATTACTGTTGCTTTCGAAGAATTTGCTTGATCCATAAAGGTTACATATGGTGTTCCATTATTTATAACCAGATTTGTATAATAAGCGGGACCTGGTGAAAATCCTGGTTGTCCGACCGTAATCCAATCGCTTCCATTGAATTTCATTACCGTTGCTCTGTAAGAATTGGCTCCATCCTGAAAAGCTATATAAAGAGTATTATTGTCGCTGGCAAGGCAAACGTAATTTGCCTCATCAGTTGAAAATCCCGGTGAACCAACATAATTCCAATCATTTCCTGTGTAAGCAATTACAGTTGCCCTGCCGTAATTATTTAAATCGGTATAAGCAAGAAATGGTATTGAACTGTTGATAATAAATGATGTAAATGAAGCTGTTCCTGGCGTAAATCCCGTTGAACCGACGCTCTGCCAATTTTGAGCATTTGATACAATCGTAAAGCCGAACAGAAATAATAAAATCATTTTTTTCATTAGAATCACCCCATGAATTGTTTATAAAGAATACCCTTTTCAAGAAACAAATTGAAGATGTTAAAGATATTAGTAATTAATGTACGGCATCCGTAAACATGATATAAAAATCTTTCTGTTTTGTATTCGGCGCGCATCTCTACTGACCGATTGTTATCTATAATTTATAATTATTTAAACAAAAAAGTCAGGTTATTAAAAATCTCTATTACCTTTTTATTGCTTTAATAAACAGTTCTATTGAATTTTTTCAAGAACGAGTGTATAACTTGTGTTGGGGTAATAGCGAATAGTATCTTCCTTGTACTCTTTAACAACGCAATTCGGAATTTTTTTTGCGATAGCTAATAAATCCCTACAGTAGCCAAGTTTTGTCATTCGCCATTTTTCATAGGTTGTTGCATTATGTATAGAGGGTTCGCAGAAGACTGCTCCTTTTTTGCAAACGCGAAAAACTTCTTTTAAAGCAAGTTCGGCATTAACCTGTCCCAATTGTTCAAGGACATGATTTGTGTAAACAACATCATAAGAATTATCTGGCAAATCTATTTTTGTCACATCTCCAAAAAAGAGTTCCTCATAGAACGATTCATAAACTAGATTAACAACGCATGAAGCCATGCGAGAGTGCGTATACTCAAACCCAGATATTTTTATACCGGGCTTGGATTTGGCAAGCAGGAACATATTAAGGCCAGTTCCGCAGCCCGCATCAAGAACGGTTGGATTTTGTATTCCATCACATAGGGACGAAATATGTTCAATTAATTCAATTCTAGGCCACGCATTTTTGCCAATCATAATTTTGCCGTTATGTTTCAAGGGTTGAGAGGTGGTAAGAACTCTCAAACTCTCGTAGTCATCGCTGTATCTGGAAAATGTAGACTTACCATGCCGGCGAACAAATTTTATTATCCCTTTGAAATCGCCTAAAACTTTGAATGTTTTTTCGATTGGGTTTATGTATGTAAATTTTTCGGGGAGAGTTGTAAGATAATTGCTAAAAGATTTTGGGTAGTAACAATATCCGAGTATGCTCGAAGCTTTATCCATGCATCGTTGAAAATTAGCCCAGTCATTAAATTCTGGATGAGAACTTTGTCTGCGATCCGCGATATTGATTTTCTTATTAAGATTAATCTCTTTACATATTATTGCATATTCCTGAGTGTCTGCCTTCATAATGCATTCTCCGTAATATATTTTAGGAATGATTGGAATATTTATTTTGACATTAGATACATTACATCAATATTGTCGTTGTCGAGATATTTATAGTTTTTTTCTTTCAGCAGATTTAGGTTTGGAAACATTTGTCGATACAGAGATGAAAAATCTGCCTTCCAAAGAAGGTTAGTATTGCCTCTATAGCCGACTTCTTTTGTTTCTTTTGAGAAATATTCGAAGCCCCAAATATATCTTTTAGAGCAACGGTAAATTTCGCGCATAACGTCATGCAAATCTTTTTTTGATATGTGAATTAAGACGCCGGATGTATAAACCATATCAAAGAAGTTATCCTTAAAAGGAAGATCAAATGCAGAACCATGCAGAATGTTTATTCCGTTGAGCCGTTTTCTTGCGCTCTCGGCTGCCGATTCATTGATTTCAATTCCGTATAAATGTTTGAACCCCATTTGTTGAAGCAGCAATAACTGATTGCCGGAGTTCATGCCGACTTCCAGTATCTTCATTCGGCGGTCTAACGAATGTAAAAATTCTTCATTCATTGTTTCGCGGGAAACCCCGAAGTTATTTAAATACAGATTATTGAGTTGTGCAATATCAAAAGTGTTTCGACGTGTATATTCATCTCCGAAATTACCCGCCCATGTTTCTTCTTGAAAACTATGCAATTTTTTTACCTTCCTGTTGTTTGTACTTTTATTATTTAATTAACGAAAAATCTCGTTGAATAATTCACCTTTAAGAAATTTTGTATCGATACCCCTCCGTTTGTAAAACTCCGCAAAGAACGGAATATATTTTTCGTAGATAACGCGCAGTTTTTCCATTCTATAGTTTTCGAAAACCCACAAATGTTTTTTAAGCTTATACAGCCGGGAGAATACCGCCCTGTTGTAAAATGGTTTTGCAATTCTAAGTAGAATGTAAACCAGCCAATGCCAGAAATAAATTTTGTAAAATGATTTATGCCCGGCTTCCTTTGTTCGGTTAACGGTGTTTTGAAAAAAATATGCCGCGCGAATGTGATTCATTCCGTCTCCGAAACCGATAATGTTTTTGATCAATTCATTTCTTGTCGCGTCTTTTTCCGGTGCGAAGAATTTTTCCATTCTGCCGGTTTCGTAAAATTCAAAAATTGATTTGCTGAGTTCATCGTAAGATTTAATGAGAGCCGAGCCTTTGAATACCGGATCGCGGTTGAAATTTGGATCCGGATTTATAAAGATTGTTTGCTTTCCCATGAGCCAGGCTTCGAGAGCGGTTGTGGATTCGAAGCATGTCCAAAAATCCGAAACGCTTATCAAATCATGAATCGCTTCTTCTTCGGATAGATAAATGACATTTTCGTAATGAATAAGTTCACGCATTTCATTTCTAACCGGTTCGGGTCTTTCCGGCGCGTTTTCCTGCGGATGCTGTTTGAGTATGAATAGTATATCGGGATTATTTTCTATTGCGCTTTTAAGTACATCGCGCACGGCTTTTCGCTGTTCCTCAATCCATTTGAATTTGCTTTTATCGCCGCCGGCCCAAAATAACAATTCATCTCTGCCCCGGTGATGATCCATTTTTCCGAATGCCCAGCCTGCGTAACCAATTACCTTTTTATACGAAAGCTTATTGTACTTGCGAAGAAATTCATCTTTAGACATGAATTTATAAATTGAGTACCGATCGAAACCAACTCCTCCGGTTACTACAATTTTATCTGCCGAAGCAGGTTCTTTTGTTTTCAAAAAATCTGCAGTGCGTTCGCTCCAGCAGCAAACATAATCTTGATAAAATTTTCTGGCGCGGTTGAATCCCCAATAGTCGAAAGTACCGTCTGTTCTAAAATTTCCTTCCGAGATAAGAGCGAACAGGGGAATGTTTTGATCGTGGGCTATTTGGGAAATCTTAAAGTAAAGGTTGGAGCCGATAGTGTTTGCTTGTAATATTACATCCGGTTTAATGCGGTAAATCTGGTGAATGTCGATATTAAGCGCGTGATAAAACTCACAGTTCAAGAACCGTTCGGCGTAGTAACGTATCGGCAGCAACATTTCCACGTCGCGGCCAACGGCGTCGTCTGTAAAACATAATACTTTTACTTTTTTGTTCATCAAATTTATTCGCGAAGAAGAAACTTATTCCTTTTGTCTTCCGGTTGTTATTTGATTTAGATAGCCGGCTAATTTCTTAGTTAAATTTCTATTGGTATACTGGGAAATATCTGTTGTATTTGAAACCAATTTTCCTTGTTTAAATTTTTCGTATAAATCTTTTACTGTTGCCAGGGTTTTATCCGGATCCGAGAAGCCGCAGGTAAAACCGCCGTCTACGCCGTGAACAATTTTCGACGCGTCGCTCTCTTCCGGTCCAATTACAATAATAGGTCTTCGCGAAGCAAGGTACTCAAATAATTTTCCGGGAAGTCTGCCGTTTACGTTAGGCATATCGTTCAAAATAAGAATCAAAGCTTGAGAGCGATGCATCCGCTCAAGAGTATCTTTCCGCGATAAATGATCGAACAGTACCAGGTTATTTTTTAATCCGAGCGATTCAATTTCGTCAATGACGGCGTGACCGATAAATCCCGCCAATTCGATTTCAAGATCGGCGGCAAACCGCTTATCCTCTTTGGATAAAATGGATAACGCTTTCCAAAGTGTCTTGGCATTTCGATCCGGCCCCAGACTTCCGTAATGACTTAACGTAAATTTGGGAGAAAGTGAAACAGAGATATCCTTAAAATCGTCTTCATCGTAACCCCAGACAATTACCCCGACATCTTTCGCTCCGATGGATTCGAGATCGGCTTTCCAAGTATTGCTGCAGATTGTAACCTTGTTTGCCCATTTAAACACTCGTTGTTCCATCTTCTCGTGGATTTTTTTAGAGATCGGGTTAAGCATCAGCTGAGGAAAATAATCCACCTGCGTCCACGGGTCCTGAAAATCTGCATGCCAGGGTATTCCTAAATTTTTCTTTACGCCGTAGGCAATCATATGAGTTGTTTGCGGCGGCCCGTTTGTAAATAATGCATCTACGGGATTGTCTTTTAGATATTTGGATAAAAAATTTACGCTGGGGCGAATCCAAAACCTTCGGGCGTCAGGAATAAAAATATTTCCGCGTATCCAGATTCCAAGTTTGTGTGTGAAGCTTGGTTTCTCTTCCTCAAGAAAAACATTATGAATTCTTTCTTGTTTCATCTTGCCCGTAATCAATTTAAATAAATTATACGGTTCCCAAATTCTTGTTTTGATAGTTACTGTGCCCGGCGGTATATCTTTAAAGTTACCGTCATCAAGCACCGGGTATTCCGGGTTGTCTGCAGTACAGATAACCGGCTCCCACCCAAACTCGCGCAGATATTTTGCAAATTTAAGGCAGCGATGAACCGCGATTCCTCCTGCAGGCGGCCAGTAGTATGATATGATTAAAACTTTTTTCATACGCGCCCAACCATGCCAGAATCCGGCGATGATTTACCCGCGCCCTTCAATATTCCTTTTATGAAGTCTGAAATTCTTGCCGGGCTCGTTAGAATCTCTAGCTCCGCTTTTTCGTAAAAATTAAAAATGTAAAGCACGAGAGGGAATAAAATTGTTAGAAGAAATTTTATTGACCACAGGAATATTTTATTCATCTCCGGCAGAAGATAGATTGGAGATGCGAGCGCTACACCTATAACGATCATCAAAAATAATTTTGAATTTTCAAATTCAATTCTAAAGTATTTATTAGACAGAAACTGGGAAACGATATGAAATATAACGAACGCAACGAGCGTGTTTATCGCCGCGGCCATAATGCCGTATTTTGGAATAAAGATAAAATTGAGAACTATATTCAACGCGGAAGATGCAAGCGTAATCCAAGCCACGTGCTTTGTGTTTTTAGTCAGCATCATTCCCAACGAGGCGGTCAAGCGCATACCGCTGAATACATACGAAAGCAATATGATGGGTATTACCAGATATGCCGAGTAATAATCGTTTTGCTGCGCGAAAACTTTAATGATTTCTTTGCTGAACAAGGAAAGAAAAACAAATCCCCAAACAAAAAAGAAAGTTGAGTAAGTCATTAACTTTGAAAAGAAGCGGGTATCATCCGGCTGACCATAATATTTATACGCAATCGGAAGCAATCCAAGACTGAACGGAAGAACAAGAAACATGTTAAGAACACCGGCTACGCGGTAACCAAGTCCGTATAAAGCGACGTATTTGGAACCCAATAGATATTTTATGACGAATCGATCGCTTTGATTAAGCAATAAAAATCCCACGGCGCTGAACACAAGAGGTACGCCGAATTTCAACGCAATTATTAGCAGCGGAAAACTAAAACGCATTTTAAATTGCGGTATAATTTTGATTAGAAGAACGACTGTTGTAAGAATTTCTACAATTAACGAGGCCGTCAATATTCCGTTAATGCCCTGGTCTTTAAATGCTACCAGATAAATTGTTAACAGCATCAACAGAAAGGTCCCTGCGATGCTGACCGACGAGTAAAAAACGGATTCCTCTTCAGCCCGTATCTTTGCCAAAAACAAATTGTTCAACACCTTAAAAAATACTATGTACGAGATCAGCCGTAAATACTCTGCCTTTATCTGAGCATGTTCAAAGAAAGGGGCATACTTAAATGCGAAGAATTCCGTAACAACAACAAGTATGAGACTAACGCCGAGGACAAAAACGGTTAGCGTAAATAACGCGGTTCTTTTCTGCTGATTGTATTCTTTACTGTTGTTAAGAAAAATAAGCGAACTCGCCTGCCCGAGAATTATAGTTCCTGCTAAAATCTGGATAATATTATCAATAAGATCCCAGTTGCCGAAATCATTCAGAAGAAGTTTTTTCGTATAAAGCGGCAGTAAAACTATCCCAATAACCTTTGGCGCAATGTTGCTTAAACTGTAAACGAAAGTATCTCGAACTGTGCTTTTAAGTCGCTCAAGCATTTATTGTTTTTCCGCCGAGTTCTTCTTTTTATTTAGATATAAGACGTAGCCGAGTCCGCCAAACATTAAAATGTTAAGGAGAAGTGATAAATATTTTCCAGCTACAAATCCGCCCGGTTCGTATATAAACTTAACTTGATGCTTACCTTGCGGAACGACTATTCCCTGAAAACCGTAATTTGTTTTATATACATGAACCGGATTTCCATCAACAAAAGCTTTCCAGCCGGGAAGGTACGTCGTTCCGTAAAAAAGGAAATTGTTCCCTTTTGCGTTTACCTCCGCGGTTACGGATTCATCTTTATACTGAGTGATTTGAACCGTAGATGTGGAATCGCATTTGTCGTATTTGAAATTGAGATTTTCTACAAAGGCAACTTTCTTCGGATCGAAAGAATTAGTCTTTACGGCATTGAGAATATCGACACCGGATTTCTGCGCAACGCTGTCCGCAAAATAAATTCTCGGCAAGGCCATATCATTGCGGTAAACAAATTCGTTTTTACCTTGATATAGGTTTACAAATCCTGCCGGACTGTATGGCTGGTCGGTGACAATATATTTTACGTCGAGCATTCTCCACAGAGTAGGGTTAACTGGCGTTCCGACAACATCCATAATGTCCTGGTAGCTGCGCGGTTTGGCTGCCGAATACCCGTAAAAATCTTCCTGAAGAAAATAAACATTGAAGTTGCCGTTATCCGAGAATGAACCCATTGAACCGTCTTGCTTTAAATTTAATAACCGATGTGGCTGTGTATCATTTTGTTTTTTGATGACCGAAATGTAATTGGGTTCCCGGAACATACTGTTAACCTGCTCTGCGTCAACATAAGATGCGCCGCGTTCGCTTATTCTAAAAAGATCAAAAAGAACAAGAACAACCATGCCGGTTATAAATATATCCCGATTAATTTTTGATTTTACAAAAGAATAGATTAAACCGAAAACCAACGCCAGTAAACCGAAAGAAATTATCACATCTCCCTTGAACATCTCGGTCATATACTCCGAAAGGGCATTAAACATTTGTGCTCTTTGAGATTGGCCAAGAGATGAAACATAATCACTAACACGCTGGGCAAACGCATCGCCCAAACTTCCGCTTAATAGAATTGCAATAATAAATAACCCGGCAAAGCCAATTGCGACAAATTTCAAAATCTTTTCCAGTTTAAGATTTTTTTCTTCCCTCAGAGAAATAATTTTCATAATTCCCAAACCGGCGAGTATTGGGAACAGAATCTGAACAACATGAAGTATCATTGATGGAGAACGGAAGTTATTGAACGACGGCATGTAATTATAAAATAAATTATAAAGTAACGGAAAGTTTTTTCCGAAGGAGAGAATTAGGAATATCAAAATCACAATTCCTAAAAACTGAACTA
>DAIEQA010000213.1:0-33715 GCA_027348115.1 Ignavibacteriales bacterium | reverse complement strand
TCTTTAGGCGAAATCATTTTTCCAAACCAGGGTCCGCGGTTAAATCCGACGGGAACTTCGCCCGCTTCATCAAGGGAAACCTGCAATCCCCAACTTTTTAATTTCTCCGCAGCCCATGTGCACGCGTTCTTAAATGCGTCGGAGCCGATTATTCTTCCGCCGATTCTATTGCAAAGAACATCCTGGTATTCCATAACGCGGTTATCATTCTTGCCGAGCTCAATTAATTTTTGTGTAACGGTATCTTGCTGCGCATTAAGGATAGTGATGAAAGAAAAAAACAATAACGGTTTTAGAACAATCCATTTGAAAGAAATTTTCATTTTAATTCCGGGTTTTGTATAAGAATTTTCAATTAGTCCGAGTCATGCCTGGGATAAACAATTCCACACTGCTTTCGTATTGCATCGAGTGTATCTATTAGATCCAAACTGGCTTCCCAATTCATAAGGTCGCTTTGCTTTTTACCCTGCAACAAGCACTTTACAACTTCCTCTGCTTCAAAATTGTAACCGTTGCTTTTAAACTCAAAAGGCAGTTTGACTTCAACGCCGTCGTTATAAATTACTTTGATATTGCCCGGGCAGAACCACATATGTTCGAGTAAAATTTTTCCTTTCTCGCCGTGGATTTCGGCAACGGTAGGAGTATCGATAATTAAAGAAGAATTCAACACCGCAAGCGTATCGCCTTCATATTTGAAAATTGCACTAATACTGTTATCCACATCGGTAACACTCATACCAGCAGCGGCTTTTATTTCTTTTGGTTTTCCTAATATCAGCAAGGCGAGAAAAACATTATAGATTCCTATATCCATCAGCGAACCGCCGATCAAATCCTTATTGAAGTGACGCTGTTCAAGAGTCTGGGTTGATTTAATGGCGAACGAGGCACTAATAAATTTTACCTTTCCGATTTCTCCCGAATCGATAATTTCTTTTGCTTTAATAATGTTCGGAAGATAACGCGACCACAAAGCTTCCATGAGGAAAAGATTTTTTTCTTGGGCTTTGGCAATCATTCCGCGGACTTCATTACCGTTAACACCGAAAGGTTTTTCGCATAAAACATTTTTGCCGTGATCGAGACACATAATTGTATTTTCATAGTGAAGGTTGTGGGGCGTTGCGATGTAGATTACATCAACATCTTTGTCCATCGCTACTTCTTTATAACTGCCGTATGATTTTACCGCGTTAAACTCTTCGGCAAATTTTCGGGCAGATTCAATGTTTCGTGAACCTACCGCAAACAATTCAGAATTGTCAACCGTTTTTAAAGCACTTGCAAATTTGTTCGCAATCCAGCCGGTTCCAATAAAACCCCAACGTATTTTCCCACTTTCCATTTTTATTCCTCTTCGCTAAAATGAATCATTACCACCGGTCGTTAATCAGCCGGATAAAATTAAGGATTGTTAACGGACTATGATAGACGACTTTTATAGAACTTTCAAAAATAATAAGCGATTGAGTAAAGTTTTGTTTATGTTTGAATATAAAAATACTTACCTATTAGAATTCAAAGAGTAACCGCGATGAGAATTAAGACGTTGCTGCGCTTAATGATCTTGCTATTACCTTTCTCTTCTGTTATTGCACAATATGGTTCGGCTGTTACGTTTAGCGAGATCATGTTTTACCCGGATGAAGCAAACGGCGAGTTTGTGGAAATCTACAATACCTCGGCTTCAGAAACAATTGACCTGATGAATTTCAAATTCAAGTATTACACTTCCTCTAATAATAGTCTTGTATCCGTAAGGGGCGGAACCTTACTTGAACCTGGGAAATACGCTGTTATTCTTCAGGGCAATTACGATTTCACTTCAGGCATTTACAAAAATCTAATCCCTCCGGAAGTGATTGTTTTAAAAACCTCATCGAACAATTTTGGTTCATCCGGAATGGCCAATGCAACAAACAGAGCTGTGTATTTATTAAACGCAGCAGGGCAGACAATAGACACATACAATTACTCGGCCGATAATTCCGGCGGCTTCTCCGATGAAAAAATCTTAATGGGAAAAGATAACTCGAACTCAAACTGGAAAAATTCAATTAGGGAAAACGGCACTCCCGGAGCAAAAAATTCTGTTTCTCCATTAACCTACGATTTGCGTATAACCTTTGGCGCAATAGCGCCCGCAGTTCCCAAGGCAGGAGATTCTGTTACCGTTACAATTATTGTGAAAAACTTAGGCAGGTCCGATGCAGCAAATTTTTCAATCGGTTTATTTGCAGATATAAATAATGACTCCGTCGGGCAAACTGAAGAGCAAAAATTATTTACAACTTTTGCATGTCTTGCGGTTGACGACTCAATCGTCATTCAAAAAAATATTTATACGGCAGAAAGCGGTTACTATTTCTACTTGTCGAGCATTGACTTCGCTCTTGATGAAGATTTGACTAACAATAGCGCCTACTTAAGATTCAACGTTACAGAAAAACCGGTAGCCCTTAATGAAATAGCGATCAACGAAATAATGTATGCCCCGGTAAACGACGAACCTGAATGGATTGAACTGTACAACAACTCGGATAAAATTTTGAACTTACTAAATTGTAAAATCGGAGATAACACTTCATTGGTCACAATATCCTCGCAGAATTATTATTTAGATCCCGGTGAGTATCTTGTAATTGCGGGTGATTCGGCGATTTTAAATACTCACCCAATCCAATTAAAGCTGTTAATTAAAGCGCTGCCTGCTTTTAATAATAGCGGCGACGACGTAAGAATAAAAAACAGTTTCAACGATATTATCGATTCGCTTCGGTATTCACCTTCATGGGGAGGGTTAAACGGGAAATCGCTCGAAAGAGTATCGGCTTCAGGGTTAAGTACAAATCCAGACAACTGGAAATCTTCCATAAGCAAATTTAATTCAACGCCGGGAACAGTGAACTCGGTTACGCAGAAAAAAAATGATTTAATGATGAAATCTTTCTTCTCGATGTTTGGTTACGCAGAGGTTGGCAAAGATATAAGCACTTCGGTCAAGATCAAAAATATAGGATTAAACACCGTAAACAGTTTTGTCGTTAAAATTTATTATGACGGTAATCTCGATAATCTTACTTCCGCCGACGAACTTATTAACGAAATTATTATGCCGCCGCTTTATGCCGGCGACAGTATTTCTCAGAAGATAAATCTCAGATGCGAGGTTCAAGGATTGAACCGGTATATTGCTTATGTCGAAACTGAATCGGATGAATTTTCGGAAAACAATTCGGCTATACTGGAAATTAAAGCCGTTCACATTAATGAGGGGAGAGGCGATATTGTTATAAATGAAATTATGTATAATCCAATAGCGCTGGAAACCGAATGGATAGAAATTTATAACATAAGTACGAAAAGCATTCAGCTGAGGGGGTACAGGATAACCGTAAACAATTCTGCCGGAAGCGTTATTGATAAAATGATTCTTTTAGAACCGCAACAATTTTTGGTTGTTGCCAGGGACTCAAACTTTTTTAAACTTCACAGCAAAATTTCAAACGCTGTTATCTCATCTTTCAATTCATTAAACAATAGCGGCGATAAGATCCGGATAATCGATTCTCTGGGAAGAACGATAGACTCGGTGAGTTATAATTCGCAATGGGGAGGAAACGACGGAAGATCTCTCGAGAGAATATCTTCGGCTGGATCTTCAAATGATCCGGCTAATTGGAAAACATCGGAAAGCGCGGGCAAAAGCACTCCAGGAGAAATTAATTCTGTTGTTCTTCGGAAATACGATTTGCTTGCAAAGAATTTTACAATGAAGAATAAATGGGCGGAAGTCGGAAAGATGTTGACATTGAAACTCGATGTGGAAAATCACGGCGGCGAAAACAGCGGAGACTTCGGAATAAATATCTTCCTCGATTCCAACTTAAATCATTTGCCGGATTCGACCGAACTAATCTGGCAAAAACAATTTGCGGGAATACAAACCGGGCTAATCAACTCATACGAAATTGAGATTGATAATTTTATTGAAGGAAAGAACGAGTTAATTGCCGTAGTAAATTTACCAGCGGATGAAAATGCAGATAATAATTTAGCATATTTAATTATCACCGGGGTTCATATAAATGAGCAGCGCGGCGATATTGTTATAAATGAAATCATGCACTCGCCCACTCCGCCGGAGCCGGAATGGATTGAGCTTTATAATGCGAGCAATAAGATAATTGACCTTAAAGGATACTCGATTGCAGACGAACATACCCCGGTAAAAATATTTTTGGATTCTCACATTGTGCAGCCCGGCCAATTTATTATTGTTGCCAAAGACTCAAGTCTCTTTTCCATACACGGCAGAATACCTAATTCGGTTATCCGTATGTTCGGCTCGTTGAACAACGATGGCGATAGGGTAATGATAATCGACTCGCTCGGAAGGGTGATCGACTCACTTATCTATTTTTCGAGTTGGGGAGGCGGCGGCGGAAAATCTCTGGAAAGACTTGATCCGTTTGACTCATCGGTAGACCCATCTAATTGGAAATCTTCTGTTAGTCAGGAGAAGAGTACTCCGGGCTCAAAAAATTCTGTTGTACCCCGCAAGTTAGATTTAGCTTTAACAAATTTTACCTCGAAGACGAACTTAATCGAAGTCGGGAATAAATTAACGGTTAGTGTAACTGTTTCTAATCCGGGAAGACAAAACAGCGGAGAATTTTCGCTCAAAATATTTTTGGATTCGAACCTGGATTTGATTCCGGACACGGCAGAAATAGTTCTGCAAAAAAATTATCAGGATTTACTCGCGGGAGAAGAGAATGTTTTTGACTTTGAAATTAATATTCTTTTGGAAGGACAAAATCGATTTATCGCATTAATCGATTTTCCAAACGATGAATATTCAGGAAACAATTCCGCCTTATTAAACATTACCGGATATAAATTAAACGAAATGCGGGGCGACATAGTAATCAACGAAATAATGTTCTCGCCGATAGCCCCCGAACCGGAGTGGATAGAAATTTACAACCGAAGCAATAAAACAATTGATCTTAAAGGATATCGGATAACGGAAGATCAATCGACCGCAAGGGTAATTGGTAATTCCCGTTTGCTGGCTCCGTCTCAATTTTTGGTTATCGCAAAAGATTCTAACTTCTTCAACATATATGGCAGATTGCCTGATATACAAATCTCCAGGTTCGGTTCATTAAACAACGGCGGAGATAAAGTAATGATTAGCGATTCTTTGGGAAGAGTAATAGACTCGCTCTATTACACTTCCGGTTGGGGAGGTTTATCCGGCAAATCTTTGGAGAGAATAGATGTTTTTGGTTCCTCGACAAATCAATCCAACTGGGGTACAAGCGAGAGCATTAACAATGCAACGCCCGGTAAGGTAAATTCAATTGTCTCGAGGAAATATGATTTATCTTTTCTTGGAATTTGGTGCGGCGCAAATTATGCGGTGATAGGAACCGAACTCGAAATTACCGTATCGATCATCAATAATGGTAAAAATACTGTGAATGATTTCAAGGTAAATATTTACCGGGATAAAAACTTTGATGATGCTTCTTCCCCGGACGAACTTCTGAAAACATACGCAGGAACCGGCCTTGGTTCTCAAATAGTTAGAACAGTAAAGTTTTCAGTTTCTGATTTCGTAAGCGGAATGAATCGGTTTATAGCGGAAATACTTTGCGGCGAGGATGAAAACACGGAAAACAATTACGCAAAGGTTACTATTAACGGTGTTTCGATAAATGTCTTTAAAGGCGACCTTATAGTAAACGAAATAATGTACGCGCCCAACTCTACTGAGCCGGAGTGGATAGAAATTTATAACGCAAACAATAAGCAAATAAATCTTTTGGGATTTCAAATTGCGAACAAGTCCGGCTCTGCAAAAGTCTTTAATCAACCGGCAACGATTAACCCGAATGAATATTTTGTTGTGGCTAAGGACAGTTCGATTTTTATAAAATATGGATTTTTCCCCGGATGCTTGATCACATCGTTTCCAACCTTGTCTAATACCGGTGATAAAATTGTCCTAATCGATTCGCTCGGTCGTACAATCGATTCGCTCGAATTCAAAACCTCGTGGGGCGGAGTCGGAGGAAAATCGCTCGAAAGGATTGATACGAAACTGTTATCTGCCGATTCTGCAAATTGGAAATCTTGTGTTAACCTAAATGGCGGCACGCCCGGTAAAATTAATTCAGTGTCGAAGAAAAATTATAATTTGTCTCTGGATAAAATTTTGTTCGATCCTAAGAATCCGCTTAAGGGCGATAGGGTAAAAATAACAGCGGAGGTAAGTAATATCGGAAATAATCCCGCATCGTTTACAATAAATTTATTTGAACTGGAGAGGGCGGGAAATAAAATTAAGCTTGAGGAATCGCCTAAACAATATTTAGATAAGGAAGGCATGCTTAGTTATAAGTTTACGTACGTAATACCTGAAATAAATTGTAAGAACACATTTGAAGTATGCGTGGATTTTTTAGATGATCAGGATCAATCAAATAATTGTCAAACGTCGAGCGTAAATCCCGGTTACCTTCCGTCGGTGGTAGTAGTAAATGAAATTATGTACAATCCAATTAACGAAGAACCCGAGTGGATTGAATTATACAACAACAGCGGGTACGATGTTGATATTGACAGTTGGTCGGTATTGGATGTAATGACAACCCCGGTTGCAACTGTTATTAAATCGCCGGAAACAATCTTTCCTAAAAATTCTTTCTTGGTGATTGCAAAAGATTCTACACTCGGAATATTCCATAAACAAATTCCTCAAGGGGTAATCGTTTCTTCTTTTGCAAACTTGAATAACGACGGCGACGGCATAGTTGTAAAAGACTCGCGGGGAGCGGTAATTGATTCTGTGAGGTACGAACAGGGCTGGGGAGGTTCCGGCGGCCGTTCCCTGGAGAGAAAATCCGTCAACGGTTTATCAACAGAAAAAATTAATTGGGGCTCCTCGATGGATATGGAACTGAGTACGCCGGGAAGAGTGAACAGCTTAACACAAAAGAAAAATGATCTGCGCATTACGGGTGTTTCCTGTACACCGCCATTTCCGGTTTATGGGGATAAAGTAACGCTCTCGGCAAATATTTCGAATGCAGGCTTGAGTACCGCGAACAGCTTTGAAGTAATATTTTATTCGATAGCGGGGAATGATACCACGCAGTTCAGCCGAATAGATTTTTTTAATCTCGCTGCCGGAGACTCGGTATTCGTAAATTCTGTAACCGGATTCGAGTTAAATGAAAGTAAAGTTGTATATATAAAGATATTTTTTAATCAGGATGAAGAACCGGCAAACAATTTTTATTCTTTGACGATTACTCCCGGCATAAAGAGAAGCGCAGTAGTGATAAGCGAAGTGATGTTCGATCCGCGTTCCGGTGAATCCGAATGGGTGGAGATATATAATTCTTCCGATGGATCTATCGACTTAAAAAACTGGTCGATAAGCGATTTGCTTCCTACTCCTACTAAGGCATTGATCACGACAAAAAACCAGGTCTTGGACGCTGGTGAGTTTGCGGTAATCGCCTCGGATACGTCAAGGTTTCCTTATTTGCCTCCGAAAAAATTTTTCCAGTCGAAGTTCGGCGCTCTCAATTCTTCGGACGGGGTTATTCTTTACGATTTCCGCGGCGTTGTTATAGATAGTTTGAAATACAATTCCGGTTGGAGCGGAATGAAAGGCCAATCCATTGAAAGGGTTTCGTTTGCATCTGCAACTAGCGACAGTACCAACTGGATTTCGAGTATGAGCAACGCAGGCGCAACTCCAGGTATGAAATGTTCGATATCTTCGATGCAAGTGTACAAGGATGGCAGTTTTGTAATTAACGAAATCATGTTCGATCCCTCTGCCGGCAATTCTGAATATTTGGAATTTTATAATACAACAGACGATTCGATCCAGCTCGGCGGCGTAGTTGTAAAAATCGGCACAAACACAAAAATAAAACTGTCCAACACTTTTCTATGCGTGTCGCCTAAAGAATATTTTGTGCTTGCGGCGGATAGTTCCGTCTTTACAAATTATTCCTGGCTTAAGTCGAATTCAAATGTGGCGGTTGCAAATTCAAATTTCGCATTATCAAATGAAGGCGCCTCGCTTGTTCTCAAAGATTTCTTTGCCAATACAATCGATTCCCTAGCGTATTCGTCGGCCTGGCATAATAAAAATATTCTTACCACCAAGAACAAATCTTTGGAGCGGCTCAATCCTTCGCTGTCATCAAATGATAATAAGAATTGGAGTACGTCTTTGGCCCCCGACGGTGGTTCGCCGGGAAAGACGAACTCGATCTTTACACAAAATCTTTCGCGTAATTCAAAAATCACAATCAACCCAAATCCTTTTTCGCCGGATAACGACGGCTTTGAGGATTACACAATCATTAATTGCGATCTTAACAAAGTTCTATCGCAAATACGAATAAGAGTATTTGACAGCGTAGGGCGGAAAGTGCGTACACTTGAAAATTATTTACCTTCTGCTTCCAAGAACTCAATAATCTTTGACGGTCTGGATGATAACGGCAATCCGCTTCGAATAGGCATTTATATTTTGTTAATTGAAACGGTTGACGCTAACGGGGGCAATGTCGAAACAATAAAGACTCCTATTGTGATAGCCCGGAAACTTTAAGAAAGTTTTCGCAGCCGACTTAAATGATATTGCGGCAGAAAATGTATCGTTGCTTTTGGGAAATAGATTTTACCTTCTTAGGCGTAATGAATCCTTTCGTTTATATTTTTTGAGCGGGCATGCTGCAAAGCCAAACTATAAAAAGTAAAGAATCAATTGAAAATTAATTCAGAGGTAAATGGCGAAGTCCGTATGAAAAACATAATTTTGCAAAAGATAAAATATTGTTTTCGATTTGCGGAAATACAGTGGTTAAAATGTTAATCCCAAAAACCTTCGAGGAAACCCGGACTAAACGAGTGTTTATACATAGAATGAAATATATATCAACCAAGGAGTACAACTATGACATACCGGGAAAAAATTGACGGCTTCCTTTCTCAAAAAATCATTGCGGTGGCGGGCGTATCGCGCAATCCGCAAGGGCATATCGGAAATTTTATTTACAGGAAATTTAAAACCTCCGGCTACAAAGTTTACCAGTTGAATCCTGCGGCTTCCGAAATTGAGGGAGAGAAATGTTATCCCACTATAATGTCGATACCAGAAAAGGTTGACGCGGTGTTTGTTGCTACAAATGCAAAAGATTCTGCCGACGTAGTCCGCCAGTGTTCGGAAGCTGGCGTTAAAAAAATTTGGTTTCATAAAGCATTTGGACCTGGCAACTATACCGAGGAAGCGGTAAGATTATGCAAAGATTATAATATCGAGGCGATTCTTTCAGGCTGCCCGGCAATGTTTCTCAACGCCGATTTCGGGCATAAATGTTTTAAATTTTTCCTAAAGGTATCAGGCAAGCTTAGGTAAAAACCGCGGCTGCCGGCGTGATACCGGAGCCGATGTTTTATTTTTATTTTTCGAAAATCATGATTATTTTTTCGGAAATTTTTCCGGAAAGGTTGAAAGTTTATTGAGTAGAATTCTAGAGCTTAAAAATATCTGGAAGGCAGAGTTACTGAATAAAAATTTTCGATTACGGGCCGTCCTAACGTTTCTCTTTCTTGCCGCAGCGCTTGTCTGGCTGGCTAAGTTTCTTCCTTATAATGAAATTAGACCGGGCTTTCGTCTTGTTGATCCGTTTCTAATTCTCTTCAACCCGATCGACGTTACCTGGCTTACCTTCGGATTAATTTACCTTGCTCTCGTAATTGCGCTTTTTTCGTTAAGCTTTCATCCCGAAGAAATGCTTTTAGCGCTGCAGTCGTATACGGTTATGGCGTTCTTTCGCTTAAGTACAATCTATTTTTTACCGCTCAACGCGCCTATAGCCATAATTCCCCTCAAAGATCCTTTCGTTGAATTTTTCGGCGGAGGTCAAACTCTTCTGAGGGATCTTTTTTTTTCCGGTCATACCGCAACAATGTTTTTATTCTTTCTTACCAGTCCCACAAAAAAACTCAAATGGATTTACCTCGCATGCACTGTTCTGGTTGCCGGGTGTGTTCTTGCCCAGCATGTTCATTATACCATTGATGTTATTGCCGCGCCTGTATTTGCATATACAAGCTACCGTATTGCGCTGCTGGTTGATGAGCAGATAAAAAATCTAAAATAAATGGAATCTTTTTAGCCTATTAAGCGTTTAGCAAACACAGAACAAATCCAAACGAGGAATGCTTTCGGAAGTAGTTTATCTGCATTATTTAAATACCCTGCTGGACGGAGACAAAAAACAATGTCTTCAGATAGTAACCAATTTAATTGAGCAGGGCATTACGATAAAAGAAATTTATCTTGAGTTATTTCAGCGTTCGATGTACCGTATCGGGCTGATGTGGGAAAAAGAAAGATGTTCGATTGCCGACGAGCACGTTGCCACCAAGATAACCGAAGGAATGATTGAATACGTTGCCGGAAATTTTTCGAGTAAAAATAAAAACGGCAAGCTTGCATTAATTACCTGCCTTGATAAGGAATACCATGAATTGGGAGCGCGCATGGTAGCGGGCTTTCTTGAGGCGCTTGGATGGAATACAATATTTGTCGGCGCCAACATTCCGCAGGAAGAAATAATGAATCTCATCCGCGAAAAAAAACCGGATATGGTCGGAATCTCAAACAGCTTCTATATGAATATTAGCCGCCTCATTAACCTGCTGGATGATATTAAAGAAGAATTTCCCGAACAGGAAATTGTCGTCGGGGGGCAGGCGTTAGCGAACGGTAGGTCGGAATGTTTGATAAAGTACAGCAACACGCATTATATAACATGTCTAAACGGTCTCGAAAGATATCTCACCGGCTTTCATCAAAATTAATTTTCGTTGAAACATGAAAACATAAATGCGGATAGTTTTTTAATGGAACTACCCGCCTCAATCAATCCGATTACTTCACAAGATAAATTTCCGTCTGTCGCGGCGAAAGAAATTCGCAACCGCTGTTTGTAGCCAGCACTTCTTCCTCAATTGTAGCAATTCCGTATCCGGGAATTGTTAATCTGGGTTCGATAGTGAAGATGTTTTTTTCTTCAACTTCCATAAATGGTAGATTACCATAACGTTCCCATTTGGGTCCGAGAAGTGCGCCGCCGTCATGAACCAGCTTTCCAACCTGGTGTCCTAATCCGTGCGGAAATTCTTCGTAACCTTTTGTTTGAATAAAGTTGCGTGCAATCTCGTCAATTTCCCAACCTTTCTTCCCGGGTTTCAATTCGTTGGCCGAACGTGTTATCGATTCAACGATAACATCAAAACCTTTTTGTACTTCGGCAGGGGCCGTGTCTTCATGCGGACGTAACACGTACCATGTTCTCTGGAGATCCGAACAGTACCCGTTCACCTTAACGCCGAAATCCATATTAACTACATGACCGGCTTGAACTACACGATCGGTTGGACCGGAATGGGCACCGGCCGTATCTGGGCCAGAAAATACGGAGGGACAAAATTCTCTTTCCCACGATGGTTCTAATCCTCTTTGCTCGCAGAGATCGAGGACAAACTGTGCTACCTGTTTTTCGGTTACTCCGGGTTTAAGAAATTTTGTAACCTCGTCAAAAATTTTCAACGCTTCGTTTATGGCTGACTTCAGTGCCGCGATTTCGCTCTCGGATTTTCTTCCTCTTAATGCTGCAACTATATCTTCGGATGAAATCAGCGAGTCGGCATACTTTGTATCTTTCAAATGATCCATCAATTCTAGATATAAACCGTAAGTCATTCCATCCGCCAGTGTAGAGTTGCGCGAATAATTTACCGCGATTCTTGCCGGCTTATAATTATCGAGAACCTCGAGAAGTTTTTCTTTAACCGATCTTAAATATCCGTGAAGGTATTTGTATGTTCCTACCGACTTCATGTTTTCCAGTTCGAGAGAACCCACAATTGCATTTGTATCTCCGTTTTTAGAGATCATAAATGCTGATTGCCATGTAGCGCCGCTGCCCACAATCATATCCATCATCGGATCTTTGATGTTGCCGGTTTCTCGGACGAACGTCATCCACATGTCTATTTCTTTTTCATTTAAAATTTTTACCGCTTGCTCAATTTTTTCGAGAACCATTTCTTTAGACATATGCTGCTCCTGCTCACAGTTAGTATTTATTTTATTTCGGAGGTAATTGCTTTTTATGTCTCAAATAATTAATCGGCAACTAATCCCGGGTTTCCATATTTCAAAATAAAAAACTGAAAAATCTTCCGCACGCTCTTTATTATGCTAATAGCCGTAATTCTTAAATTTGGATTTGTAACGTACATTCAAGTTAAACCTTCAGGAATAAGCATTAGAAAAATGATAAAGCTTATTCAAATTTCTTTGCAGCTTTTTTTAAGCGGTCCATAATCGCTCTTCCCAATTCTTTTTCCTCTACGGCTTCCACAAGAATAAGATCGAGTTTTTCCTTTTCGAGATCGTGTAGGAATGAGAACAAATTTGCCGCTGCTTCTCGCATGTTTCCATTCGGAGAAAGAATTCTAACCGATGCAAAAGGGTAGTCAACATTCTTTTCGCGGAAAAAAACCGCTCCGATTTTTTTGCTGTCATCCAGGAAGTCTTTGTTAAAAAAACGCAAAGGGGTAAGCGGCGAATAATGAAACGGGAGTTGCCCTGGAGAATTGGGCTTGGCTGCACTTGTCTTACCGGCTTTAATCTGCCCGATCTCTTTTTCAATTTCTTCTTTAGACAAGCCGCCGGGACGAAGCAGGTAAAAATCGTCTCTGTAATATTCAAGTATTGTGGATTCAACGCCAACGCTGCATCTGCCGCCGTCGAGAATTAAATCAACTTTGTCGCCGAGATATTTTGAAACATGCGAAGCTTCGGTAGGACTGAGATGCCCGAATCGGTTTGCGCTCGGAGCCGCAATTGGAGTTTGAGCTTCATCAATGAGGTTCAGCGCAACTTTATGATCCGGCATTCTAATGGCAACCGTTGGATTTCCGGCAGTAACAATATCCGGAACAATATCGGTTTTGGGTAGAACTAAGGTTAATGGCCCAGGCCAGAATTTATTTATAAGATGATCGACCCTTTCGCTGTTAGTCGTGGAAAATTTTTGTAACCAGCTTTTTTGAGAAATATGAAGAATGAGCGGATTGAACGAAGGACGCTTTTTTGCTTCAAAGATTTTAGCAACGGCAATCGGGTCTAACCCGTTGGCGCCAAGACCGTAAACAGTTTCGGTAGGAAAAGCTACAAGCCCGCCGCGCTTAATTATATCTGCCGCGGCCGAAATCGATTCTTTATTTGCTTTAATTACATTCATTGCTAACGTAAAAATATAACATTTTGTTAAAGATTTGTAATTGGAATATCTTTGCGGAGAAATTGTTCATAAAATATGATAACGATATGAGCGAATTAGATGAACTTAAAAGCTTCTGCAAGCAACTGGCGGATGAAAGCGGAAAAATAATTAGAGGATACTGGCGGCACGATGTTGCGGTTGAAACGAAAAAAGATTTGTCGCCGGTAACCATTGCAGATAAAAAATCCGAAGAGCTGATGCGCAGATTAATAATGAAAAATTTTCCTTCGCACGGAATTTTAGGCGAGGAGTTCGGAGAACATAATCCTGGCGCAGAATACCAATGGGTTTTGGATCCGATCGACGGAACAAAAAGTTTTGTGTGCGGCACAGTCACTTTTGGTACGTTGATAGCATTAATGAAAAACGGCGAGCCGATTCTTGGAGTGATTAACCAACCCATCCTGAATGAATTTTTAATCGGCGATGGAAATTCCGCCGAGTTGAACGGTAAAAAAGTAAAAGTCCGTGAGTGTTCGAAACTTTCCGAGGCGGTGCTTCTTACCACCGATCAATTAAACATAGAGCAGCACCGTGACATTAAAAAGTTTGACGAGCTTGTTCACAAAGTTAAAATGTACCGGCAGTGGGGCGATTGCTACGGTTATTATCTTGTAGCTTCAGGTTATGCGGATATAATGCTCGACCCGATTATGAATCCGTGGGATCTTCTTGCGCTGGTTCCTATTATTTGCGGCGCCGGCGGTAACATTACGGATTATAAAGGCGGCGACCCGGTGAAAGGTGACAGCATTATTGCTACCGGCGGTACTATTCATAATGAGGTTGTTGAATTATTAAATTGAGAACAAGATTAACAGCAGCATAAGACAATGAAAATTATTTCTTCACCTTTCCTGCCCTTAATCTTGCTCTGGTATGACATATGAACACTGCAATAAAAGGTGTCTTCTTCGATCTGTACGGTACGCTGCTTATCTTTAATGATATCGAACAATCCTGGCATGACTGGGCCGAGACTTTCTACGTCTTGATAAAAGATAAAACCAATCTAAGCTTCGAAGAATTTTCGAAAAGCAGCAACAGCTTTATGAGCCGCAAAGTCGTTAAAAATATCTCAACCGGATTGACGACATACGAAACAAGAATTAGAAACCATTGCGACAGCTTGTCGATTCCTTTAACCAACACAGATCTTAAAGTTATTGCAGATGAAACGCCCCATGCCTGGCAAAAATATATCTCGGTAGCGGATAACGCGCCGGTTGTGTTATCCAAATTGAGAAAAGAAAAAATTCTTGCGCTCATAACAAATTTCGACCATGCCCCGCATATAAGAAAAACCCTAAAGCACTTTGATCTTGAAAAATTCTTCGATGCGATTATTATCTCCGACGAATTGAATTGCTGCAAACCGGACCCCAAAATTTTTGACGCCGCGCTTCTCGAAACAAATCTAACGCCCGAAGAAGTAATTTTTATTGGTGATAACGTAAACGACGACATTGCCGGTGCCCGGGCGGCCGGTATTGAACCGGTGTTAATTATGCACGATACGTTTACAACCAAACACGATTATTCACATGGCCGGCACGAAAACCCGGATAAACCGCTCCCTGATGTAAAAATAATTAACTCTCTTACGGAGATTCTTCCGCTTGTCTGAAAAATAAAATTATTCTGAATCTTTTAACCTCCCTTTGCATCTTATCCATAGAAAACAAACGGAGATAAAAATGAAAAATATAGTTGAAGGAACAGATCATAATTTTGAGCAGGAAGTTTTGAAATCGGAGTTGCCTGTACTTGTGGATTTTTGGGCGCCGTGGTGCGGTCCTTGCAGAATGGTAGCGCCCGTAGTTGAAGAAATTGCCAATGAAAACGTCGGAAAACTTAAAGTTGTAAAACTTAACACAGACGAAAATTACGGCGTTGCTTCTCAATACAGAATAATGAGCATTCCTACTTTGGGAATTTTCAAAAACGGCAAGATGGTTGATGCCGTTATAGGAGCCGTTCCAAAATCACACCTGGTAAGTAAGATTAATCCTTACCTCGCCGCAGTAAATTAATTTTTCATTTGTCCCCCTTTATGCAAGGGGGGCAAACTCTTTCGAAGCATTCCTAAAAGCTTATTCCTATATTTGTCAAAAACAAAAAAGGCCCATTGCCCAAAGCCGTAGGCCGGCTGCAGATAAATGTATTGTCAAATTGTTTTTCCATTGCCGTTTAGAAACGCATTCACTTATTCCGTACCGGATGAATTGACGGATTCGGTAAAGATAGGAGTGCGTGCTATTGTGCCGTTCGGAAAAAGAGTTCTTACCGGATACATAATTGATCTCTCCGGAACAACCGACGTAAAAGAAAAAATTAAGCCGGTTAAAGATGTGCTTGACGAGAGCCCTATCTTTGACAAAACGGATTTAAAATTTTATGAATGGTTATCGGAGTACTATCTTAGCTCGTTGGGCGAGGCGTTAAAAAATTGCGTACCCTACGGCTCGGATGTGGAATCCAGGCGCAGGGTTGTGAGCGATAAAGATTTCTGCGCAAAACTTTTTGACGAGGAAAGAAAGAAAACTTCTAACCGGGCAAAATTATTGTCCGCTCTTTCTCAGAGAGAAGTGCATAACGTTTCCCGGCTGCAGAAAGAAATAAAGAATAAAAATATCCATTCGTTACTGCGCTCCCTTGAAAAGATTGGAGCCGTTTCTCTTCTTAGCGAAATTGATTCGGCCAAGGTTCGTGTTAAGAAGGCAAAATTCGTACGGCTTGGCAAATCGATCGATGAGACTTACAACGTCATTCCCGAAATAGAAAAGAAATCTCCCAAACAGGTTGTGATACTGCTGGAACTAATTTCCCGTAAAGAACCGGTGCAGCTTGCCGAGCTGTTGAAAAAAAACAATTTATCGGTTTCGGCGGTAAACAGTCTCGCAAAAAAAAACATTGTGGAAATTTTCGATAAGGAAATTGAGCGCGTCTATTCGGAAACTTACAAAGAGGAAACTAAAAAGATAACCCCGACAGAGATCCAGCTGAAAATAATCGATAATGTCTCTTCGTCGATAGAGCAAAACAAATTTGAGACTTATCTTCTTCACGGAATAACGGGAAGCGGCAAAACGCAAGTTTATATCGAGCTTGCCAAGAAGGCGATCGAGAAGGGGAAAAGTGTAATTATCCTTGTGCCGGAAATTTCGCTGACTCCCCAAATTACGTCGCGGTTTTTTAATTACTTTGGAGATATTACCGCTGTTCTTCACAGCAGGATGTCTCTGGGCGAGCGATACGATTCCTGGCGAGGAATTGTTGCCGGAAAATACAAAGTGGTTATCGGTCCGCGTTCCGCTTTATTTGCCCCGCTTAAAAACATCGGGCTTGTAGTAGTTGATGAAGAGCACGACCAAAGTTATAAGCAGCAGGAAATTGTTCCTAAGTATCATGCACGCGATGCGGCAATTATAAGAGCGAGATTCAGCAACTGCCCTGCCGTTTTAGGATCGGCAACGCCATCGGTTGAAAGCATGTTCAACGCGCTGAATGGAAAATATACTCTGGTTGAATTGCCGGAAAGAATCGACAATGCTAAATTACCTCTGATAAAACTTGTCGATGTAACGATCGAGAAAAAAAAGAAAAAGATGGAATCTATTTTTTCCCATACCCTTCTAAATGAAATAGGCGAGCGGCTCAGGAAAAAAGAAAGCATTATCATTCTTCAAAACAGGCGGGGTTTTGCTACACAGGTTTTTTGCAACGACTGCGGCGAGGTTATCACATGCCCGGATTGTTCCGTGGCTTTGGTTCATCATCTTAACAAAAATATTTTGCAGTGCCATTACTGCGGAATTGTACAGCATGTGCCGAAGGCATGCCCTACCTGCGGATCGTTATCGTTGAAATTCTATGGAACCGGCACGCAGCGCGTGGAAGACGAACTCGATTACTATTTCCCGAATGCAAAAATTGAACGGGTAGACTCCGATTCGATCAATAAAAAAGGAAAGTTGGGCGAGTTGCTGAATAGTTTTGCTAACGGCGAGATTGATATTCTTGTCGGCACGCAAATGGTTTCTAAGGGATTGGATTTTGCCAATGTCACATTGGTAGGAGTAATTGCCGCGGAAACATCGTTGTGGATTCCGGATTTCCGTGCCGATGAAAGAACGTTTCAACTTCTAACGCAAGTCTCCGGAAGATCTGGCCGCAGCGAGAAAACCGGCGAGGTAATAATCCAAACGCAAAATCAAAAACATTTCGTTCTGCAAAAAGTTTTGATGAACGATTACAAAGGATTTTATGAAAAGGAAATCGTTCTTCGCGAACAGGGAGAGTACCCGCCGTTTACCCGAATCGGGCTTATCGAAATGAAAGATGAAAAAGAAGACCGTGTGAAAGCCGCAATAAAAGAATTTTATTCCTTGCTGCGCAGGTATGAAAAAAGTTTGAAGATTACGCCGCCTGCCGAAGCAACGATATACAAAATAAAGGGGCAGTACCGTTATCAAATTTTAATCAAGAGCGGAAAAAAAAGCGATCCTTCCGGAAAGCTTTTACGTAAGGCAATTTTAAATTCATTCGTAGAGTTCAACCAGAAATCCCGGTTCAAAGAAATTAAACCGGTTATAGACATTGACCCGCAATCCATTTTATAACCTTTCCCTGTTTCCCTCTCCTTGCTAAGGAGAGGGACAAAGGGTGAGGTCGGTATGTAACAATGACAAAAAAATATTCCATCATCTATAAACCTTACGGTATGTTGACTCAATTCACTGATAAAAGCAACAGACCGACTCTTGGTTCACTCCATAAATTTCCACGTGATGTTTACCCGGTTGGCCGACTCGATATGGACAGCGAAGGTCTGCTTTTGATTACCAACGATAAATCATTAACGGAATTTCTTCTTAATCCAAAAAATAAACATGAACGGGAATATTGCGTTCAGGTTGAGGGCATACCGAACGAGAATGACCTGGGGAAACTTCGCATGGGCGTTGATCTAAATGACGGCAAAACTCTTCCCGCAAAAGTTAAGTTGATTGGCGACCCCGGATTTCCGCCTCGCGTTCCGCCGGTTCGAGAAAGAAAAAATATTCCAACCTCGTGGATCAGCTTAACATTAATAGAAGGGCGCAACAGGCAGGTAAGAAGAATGACCGCGGCTGTTGGATTTCCAACTCTGCGTCTTGTAAGAGTTAGAATTGAAAATCTCTCGCTTGGGAAAATGAAACCCGGCGAGGTTAGAGAATTAACGAAGAGTGAAATTGCTGTTATAAAAAAATCCTCCCCGAAGGGAGGATAAATTTTAATTTTTAACCGGCAAATCCGGCGAGGAAAGGAACTGCTTTAGCGAGGAAATGGAATAACAATCCGAAAATTAACCAGCACGCAATTACTGCAACAACATATTTAGTTGTGTTTTCGGATTTATTCATTTTTGCCAGGCCAATTCCGAATACAACGTAAAACCAAATTGAAAAGACATCGAGTTTGGCAAGTAAAAATCCGCCTATTGTTGATTTGTCCGTGCCCATAAAATCCGCTACGCTGATGCCAGATAAAAGTTTGTTCATTGCGAGCGCCGCGATTGTCATTATAATTACCGAAATGGATGCGATGTAATATGGGAGACCGTAGGCAACCATTACGTCTTTGTAAGTGCCTGCGCCTTTAAGCCCGAATTTTGCCACGAGTAAAAAGAATCCCGATATAACAAAAAATACTATGAACAAAACAATCGGTGTGCCCACTATCAATCCAATCATTTGGAACGGCCCTGTGCTTTCCATTGTTTCTTCAATTCTATTCATTTGTTCGTCGGCTTGCGCCCGCGTCATTTGTCCTTTTGCTACAGCGTCGTCAAGATTTTTTTGAACGGCAGCCAATCCTTTTTCTTTAATCTCCCGTTTGATTTCAGGATTCGTCCTCATAACTATTTGACTAAGAATTATCATAACGATCATCACTAAGACAGGTATTAACCAATCGGAAGTTTTGGGAGGGAACTTGGATATTTTGGAAAAAGTTGTTCCGGGTTCTGAAAACACCCCTACAAGTTTGTCCGTGTGACTCATTTCGAATTCTTCATGTTCTGCTTCAACAGAAGACATCTTTGGAGCTTCTTGGTTTTGCATTTCTTCCATTTACTTTCTCCTCGTTAAGTTAATTAATATGGCTGGGGGTTAGCTGATGTTAATTTAATAAAAAATTTCATCGAAAATGAAAGAGTAACGGTTAAAATTCCTAAAATGATTTTCAAATAATGTCGTAATTTTATAGCAAAAATGTAGACTAACTCTTCAAGAGGTTTTATGAAAACTATTATTGAGCCGTTCAAAATTAAATCGGTTGAGCCAATCAGGTTCACTTCAAAAGAAGAAAGGGAAAAAATTTTGGAAGAAGCCGGGTACAATCCCTTTTTAATTCACGCCGACGATGTTTTAATTGACCTTCTAACCGACAGCGGTACCTCCGCCATGAGTTCCGACCAGTGGGCAGGAATAATGCGCGGCGACGAATCCTACGCGGGCGCAAAAAGTTTTTACAAATTTGAATCAGCGGTAAAAAACATTACAGGCGATAAATATGTTATTCCAACTCACCAGGGAAGGGCCGCGGAAAAAATTCTCTTTTCAATTCTGGGCGGACCCGGAAAATATTTCGCGAGCAATACATTTTTCGACACTACCCGCGCGAACATTGAATTTACAGGAGCCGAGGGCGTTGATCTTCTTTGCGAAATTGGAAAGCACCCCGAGCAGCGCGCGCCGTTCAAAGGCAACATTGATATTGAAGCGTTGGAATCATTCATTAAAAAAGTAGGTAAAGAAAATATTCCGCTGGTTATGTTGACGGTTACAAATAATTCCGGCGGCGGCCAGCCTGTTTCGATGCAGAATATCCGCGAAGTGAAATCGGTTTGTCGGAAATACGGCATACCGCTTTTCCTGGACGCGTGCCGTTTTGCCGAGAATGCTTACTTCATCAAACTGCGCGAGGAAGGATATAAAAATAAATCTGTTCTCGAAATCTGCCGGGAAATGTTTTCTTACGCGGACGGTTCCACAATGAGTGCCAAGAAAGATGCGCTTGTAAATATAGGCGGCTGGCTATCAATTAACGATGAACAGCTTGCAATGAACTGCAGGAATCTTTTAATCGTCACGGAAGGTTTTCCTACTTACGGCGGATTGGCGGGACGGGATCTTGAAGCAATCGCGCAGGGTCTCGAAGAGGTGGTTGACGAACATTATCTCCAATATAGAATTAGAAGCACGGAATACCTTGGTGAAAAAATGCTCAATGCCGGCGTGCCTATAATTGAACCGCCGGGAGGACATGCAATCTATATTGATGCAAAAAGATTTTTGCCGCATGTTCCGCCCGAAGAATATCCGGGTCAATCCATCGTCTGCGAGCTTTTTATTGAGGGCGGCGTACGCGCCGTAGAGATAGGAAGCGTAATGTTTGGTAAATATGATAAGAACGGTAAGCTGATTCCGGCAATGATGGAACTCGTTCGTCTTGCCATACCGCGAAGAGTTTATACTCAAAGTCATATTGATTATGTTGCCGAGGTCGTAATCGAAGCTTATAAAAATAGGGAACAGATGAAAGGTTACAGTATTACTTACGAAGCGCCGATGCTGCGACATTTTACGGCGAAGTTTAAACCTGTGAAATAATTTTTTATTAACTTTGATGCAGTTACCAAGGTGTTTCTTAAATAAAACAGCTAACGATGAATCTAACAAAACTATATTCTTATAAATCTTCCGGGCAAATCTGGAGGATACTCATTTCCGATCCGGAAAAATTAATTTTGGAAACAAGAGACCGCTCAACAAAAGAGGTCTCACTTCAGTGTTTCGAATTATTTACCGGCAAAAAAATATTCTCCGATTTCCAGCTTGAAGAAAAACACTGGGTTGGTATTGAAACCGTGTATGAAGATCTAATCCTGCTGCATAAATTTCCCAAACCCGATATGCCCGGCCATAAAGAAATTATTGCCGTCGATATACCAACTCAAAAAGTATTGTGGACAAATAACGAGTTATCCTTCCTGTTCGCATATAAGGATAAAGTTTACGGATACAAGCAGGGCTTCGACGAAAGATATTTTACCTCGCTCAATTATCTTACCGGCGAAGTTGTTGAAGATCTTGGAAACAATTCTGAAGCCGTTAATTCGCTAAGAAACCTTTCGGAAAATGAAAAAGATTGGAGCGTTTATACGTTTCCTAAAAATTTTTCCGCGGATGTAGATTTGACAATTACAAGAGCTATTCAATCTCAAACCGCAAATTTGGAAGTGACGGGTAACATTGAATACATACTCTATTATGATTTGCTTTTGTTCAACTACCACGTCAAAGAGTCATCTTCAAATACATACAATAAATTCACCGCTATCGATCTTATGAGCAACAAAGTAATACTGGACGAAATCATAAACACAAACGTAAGAGCTTTTTTCACCGACTCGTTTTTTACTTATAAAAATCTTCTTGTCCTCCTGCGAGAAAAAAACGAAGTGATTATTTATTCTATAAATTGAACTCGTTGCTAAACTTAGGAATATTGATTGTGGAAAATTTTCCGGTTTTAGGGTAGAAGAAAACATGTATAATTGATTCGATAAATGTGAGATGGAAATTTCACTAGAAGAAAAAAAGCTGCTTCTTGAAACGGCAAGAAATGCGATTATTTCGTTTTTCACGGGCGAACAATTAAAGGCGCCCGACTACATAGAATATCCAGTACTAAAAACACATGCCGGGGTGTTTGTAACATTAACTGAAAATAAAAAGCTGCGTGGATGCATCGGCTACATAATTTCGGACCGGCCGTTATTCGATACCGTCTGCGATGCTGCTATTCAAGCTTCGCAAGGTGATCCCCGTTTTGAACCTGTTGATCTTTCCGAAGTGAAAAATCTTTCGATAGAAATTTCAGTTCTTTCCGAACCGTTTCCTCTGAACAGTTACGATGAGATAGAAATCGGTAAACACGGTTTAATACTCGAAGAAAAAGGAAGGCGGGGACTTCTGCTGCCGCAGGTTCCTGTTGAACACCGCATGAACAAAGAACAATACCTGGATGCGATTTGCATGAAGACGGGATTCCGTTCCGATTATTGGCGCGACAAGCAATTAAAATTGAGCGGTTTTACGGCAACTGTATTTAGCGAAAATGATTTTTAGTCTGAAGTAGATGAGGTGTAAAGATGAAATCTGTTAGAGAACCGGCGGTAGCCGGAATGTTTTACCCGGCAAACGAAAGCAAGCTTAGAGAGGAAGTTGAATTTCTGCTAAACACTTATAAACCCGAAAGAACTTTTGATGATGTAGCCGGAATTGTATCCCCCCACGCCGGTTATATTTATTCCGGCAAAACTGCGGCGTATGCTTTTAACGCCGCGGCAAAAAAAAATTATGAAACGATAGTAATAATTTCTCCGAGTCACCGTGAATATTTTCCGGGATTTTCAATCTATAACGGCGATGCGTACCGCACGCCGTTGGGAGAAGCTATTATAGACAAAGAGATGCGCGATAAATTTACTGCCAAAAGTAAATTAATTTTTTCAGGCATTCACGGTCATAGAGGTGAACACGCTGTAGAAGTTCAAATTCCTTTTTTGCAATTGACGTATAAGGATTTCAAAATCCTTCCGATTGTGATGGGAGATCAAAATAGAAGATGTATAAGCGAACTTGCCGAAAAATTAGCCGATGTGATAAACGAGCATACTCTAATTATCGCCAGTTCCGATCTCTCTCATTTTCACAATAAGTTCGAAGCGGATATGTTGGATTCGGTAGTTGAGACAAGAATAAAAAATTTCGACCATGCCGGGCTGCAAGCAGATCTTGATGCAGGTAAATGCGAAGCCTGCGGAGGCGGGGCAATTGTAGCAATGCTGAAGGCTTCAGAACTAATTAAAAGGAAACAATCTGCTGTTCTATCGCGCTCGGATTCGGGAGATGTTTCCGGCGATAACTCCGAAGTTGTAGGTTACTTAAGTGCTGCCGTCTTTTCGTAATCGTGCTCTTCCTTCGTTAACCGGATGAGCATTTTTTCTGTCCCAAAGAAAATCACTTGAAGTAATCCTATAAAAAAAGTACCTTGTGGCTGCCTTCTGAGGATTCTGAAAATTGTTTAGCTTGCAGGAGTAAAAATGAAAAAAAATATACGGATTGCTGTTACCTTTTCGGCCATACTGGTATTGATTCAAATCTTCCCTGTTTCGATTCTTAACGCGCAGCAGGAATTTTCATGCAATATTAAAGGCCAGGCATTCAAAGGCCTGGTTAAAGACGCCGCGTTGGTTGTTATGAATAAAGAAAAAGTCATTCAGCTAAACGTTGTTGACGGCGAAAAAATTATGTACTTATACCTTAAGGCAGACAAGATAAAAGATTTACCGGCAACTCTAAAATATATAGATCACAACGGCGAGAACAGTTTATCTCCAGAATCCGAAATTATTTGGGTTCCGGACGGACCGGAAAATCCGCAGTGGAATGCCGTTGAAGGCAAAACGTTAATCACCGAGTTCAACCCCGAGAAAAAAACTATTTCAGGCACGTTTGAGTTTAAGGTAGAAAAATTCGAATATACGAGCGACGAAAATCAAAAACGACCGAGCATGGATATCACGGATGGAAAATTCACGAACATAACGTATAAAGATGCAATTGCGCAGGGCAAATAAAATTAAAGAAAAAGTTGGAAATTTTTAAGCCCCGCGAACTTGCGGGGCTTTTTTTATATACTTGATAACGAAAAACAAAGCGAGCGTGAGAATAAAATGAGAATATTAAAATTTGGCGGTTCATCGGTCGGTACACCAGAAAGAGTAAGCAACGTGATAGATATACTTGCCGGCTACCGCGATAAGAATATTCGTTTCGGCGTAGTCTTTTCGGCCTTCCAGGGAGTAACGGATAAACTAATTGCGCTAAGCCAAAAAACGGTTCAGCATGATGAATCTTATTTCGCCGAACTGGAACAGCTGAAGCAAACGCACTTTACCGCCGTCGATTATTTGATGAAAACGAAAAAAGATAAGGTTGATCTGGGCAAAGTGGTTATTAAAATAATTGTTGATCTGGAAGAAATTCTGCACGGAGTTTATTTGGTTAAGGAGTTAACGCCGCGCACTCTCGATTATGTAATGAGTTTCGGCGAGCGTTTATCCAACACAATTATTTCTCACGTGATGAACACCCGCGGCTTCGAGACTGAATTTTTGGATACGCGATTGCTTGTTAAGACCGACGACACATTCGGCTTTGCCAGGGTGGATTTTGAGGAGACTGAAAATAATATAAGAGAATATTTTGCCAAGCATAAGAAAACTCAAATCATAACCGGGTTCATCGGTTCGTCAACCCGCAATGAAACCACCACGCTCGGAAGAGGCGGCTCGGATTATACAGCGGCAATTTTCGGCGCCGCTCTTAACGCTGAAGAAATCGAAATCTGGACCGACGTCGACGGTATATTAACAGCCGATCCCCGGAAGGTGCGCTACGCCTTCTCTCTTGAATCTGTAACTTATGAAGAAGCGATGGAGCTTTCACATTTCGGGGCGAAGGTAATTCATCCGCCGACAATGAAACCCGCCTTGCGTCAGCGGATTAAAATTAGAATTAAGAATACATTCAACCCTGCGCACGAAGGAACATTGATAACAGATAAAGATGATTCGGGCACATTCAGCGTAAAGGGAATTTCTTCTATTGACGACATTTCCCTTCTGCAAATTACCGGAAGCGGTATGGTGGGTGTAGTCGGTATTTCATCTCGTCTTTTCGGAGCGCTTGCCAAAGCAAATATAAATATTATTCTTATTACACAAGCTTCTTCGGAACACAGCATTTGTCTTGCCGTTTTACCGGAACACGGACTGCTTGCCAAAAAAGTTATTGAAGAAGAATTTAAATGGGAAATACGCGACGGCATGATTGACGAAGTTAAAGTTGAACCGGACATGTCTATTATCGCAGTTGTAGGAGAAGGCATGAAGAGGACTCCGGCAATTTCCGGCAGAGTGTTTCAGTCGTTGGGTAAAAACGGAATTAATGTTGTCGCAATTGCCGAGGGCTCTTCCGAGTTGAACATATCGCTCGTAGTGCCCAAGCAATTTCTTAAAAAGGCATTGAACGTTCTTCATAATTCGCTGTTCACTTCAACCCGAAGAACTTTGAATTTGTTTTTTGTCGGAACAGGTTTGGTGGGGGGCGCTCTGCTCAAATTAATTTATGAACGCGGTTCTTTCATCGAGGATGAAATTCATACCCACCTAAAAGTTGCCGGGTTAATCAACATAGATAAGATGATGTTCGACGAGAAAGGAATCAATCTTAAAAACTGGCAGGAACAGTTAAACAAAGCCGGCACAAATTCCAATCTTGATTCTTTCATTACAAAGATGAAGGAACTTAGACTTCCCAATTCTGTGCTTGTTGATTGCACCGCGAGCGATAGTGTGGTTAATCATTATTTAAAAATATTAAGTGCGTCAATTTCCATTGTGACGCCGAACAAAATTGCAAATACACAGAGTTACGATAAATTTTTAGCGCTAAGAGATACTGCCGGCAAGTACAACGTTCAATTCCGCTACGGAACAAACGTAGGAGCCACCTTGCCGGTCATCGCAACGCTTAAAGATATGATAGCAAACGGCGACAAGATTTATAAAATCGAAGGAGTCTTCTCCGGGACTCTAAGCTACATTTTCAACTCGCTTAAAGAGAAAGACAGTTTCAGCGAGGTGGTTAAAATTGCCAAGGAGAAAGGATACACTGAACCCGATCCGCGTGACGATCTTAAAGGCACAGATATGGCGAGAAAATTATTGATCCTAATCCGTGAATCCGGCGTTCCGTTTGAAATGAAGGATATCGAAATTGAAAAATTAATTTCACCTGAGGCCGAAAAAGCAAAATCCCTCGATGAGTTTTATGAGAAATTAAAAAAGGATGATCAGAAACTGATCGACCGTAAAAGAAAAGCGGCGGGAAAAGGATGCGTGCTTTGTTACATAGCCCGTTATGAAAACGGGAAAGCAAAACTCGGAATAGAGGAAATAGACAAGACTCATCCGTTCTTCGGGTTGAACGGCAGCGAAAATATTGTTGCGTTCACAACCATGAACTACAAAGAGTGCCCGCTTACAATTAAAGGACTTGGCGCAGGTGCAGAATACACAGCGGGAGGAATTCTCTCCGACATTTTAAGAATTTCAAATTATTTAGGGTAGGAAAAATGAGCGACAGTAAAAAAATCAAGGTTGCAATTCTTGGCGCCACAGGCAGCGTGGGGCAAAGGTTTATAGAGTTGCTTTCGGATCATCCGTGGTTTGAGATAAACGAACTTGCGGCGTCGGATCGATCCGCCGGAAAGAAGTACTCGGAAGCGGTCAACTGGGCTATGCAAACGCCGCTTCGAAAAGATATCGGCGATAAAATAATTTTGAAATGTGAACCTAACCTTGAATCTAAAATCACTTTTTCCGCGCTCGACGCTTCCGTGGCGGGAGAGATTGAAGAAAATTTTGCAAGGGCGGGTTATGCGGTAATCTCAAACGCAAAAAATCATCGTATGGACGAACACGTTCCTTTAATGGTGCCGGAAGTTAACACTGACCATCTCGAAATGATCAAGCATCAAAAATTCGGTGAGGGCGTTATTGTTACAAATCCCAACTGTTCAACAATAGGATTGGTTCTTGCTCTCAAACCGATTCATGAAAAATTTGGAATCACGGCGCTTAATGTTGTTACGATGCAGGCAGTTTCCGGCGGCGGCTACCCCGGCGTTCCAAGCATGGATATTCTTGATAACGTAATTCCATTTATCGGCGGTGAAGAGGCCAAAATGGAAAGCGAACCGGCAAAAATTTTAGGAAAGCTTAACAAAGATTTTAAGGTCGACTTCGCAAAGATCAACATAAGCGCCCAATGCAACCGCGTAGCCGTTATAGACGGACATACCGAATGTGTCCAGCTTAATTTGCAAAAGAAAGTCTCGAATGAAGAATTGATAAATGCGTGGAATAAATTTTCCGCCGAGCCGCAGAAATTAAATCTTCCATACGCTCCGGAGAAGCCGACAGTTTATCTCGAAGGTGATAAATATCCGCAGCCGAAGATGCATCGCAATCTCGGCAACGGAATGTCCGCTTCTATAGGAAGATTGCGTGCGGACACTTTGTTCGACTATAAATTTGTAGTACTATCTCACAACACTATTAGAGGCGCTGCCGGAGGAACTATCCTGATTGCAGAATTGATGAAAGCTAAAGGTTACCTGGACAAATATTTATGAAATCTAAAAGCATTACAGTATCCGCGCCGGCTACCGTTTCAAACGTCGGTCCCGGTTTCGACATAATGGGATTTGCAATCAACACTGCCGTTGAAGAAATGACGGTTAGTTTAACCGACAAACCCGGAATCAGAATCAAAAAAATTTCCGGAGACAAAAACGGATTGCCGTTCGACATAAAAAAGAATACCGCAACTGTTGCATTAACTCACATGATTTCCAAGTTGGGAACAAACATCGGTGTTGAACTTGAGATCAAAAAGAAAATGATCTCTGGAAGCGGGCTCGGCTCAAGCGCCGCCAGCGCCGTAGCAGCCCCGTTTGCACTTAACGAATTGCTCGGCCGGCCGTTTACAAAAGACGGACTGCTTGAGTTTGCTCTTCTTGGAGAAGAAGTAGCTTCGGGATGTATTCACGCGGATAATGTTGGGCCGTGCCTTTACGGAGGATTTGTCTTAATCCGCGGTTACAATCCGCCGGATTTAGTTCACCTCTCTTCTCCTAAAAAATTGTTCTGCACTATTCTGCATCCGCAGTTTGAAATTAAAACTGCCGAGGCAAGGAAGTTGATTCGCAAGCAACTTCCGCTTAAAGATGTGATTACTCAAACCGGCAACGCTGCGGGTTTAATCGCGGCTTTATTAAAAAGCGATTATGAGCTCATCAAACGTTCTTTAAACGATCTGATTGCCGAGCCCGCACGAGCTACTTTAATTCCCGGTTTCTATGAAATCAAAGAAGCGGCATTGAACGCCGGTTCGATTGGCTGCAGCATCTCCGGTTCCGGTCCGGCAATATTTGCCTTCAGCACTTCTATGGACGACGCAGTAAAAATCGGCGACGCGATGAAAAAAGTTTCATCGAAGTACGTCAAGAAAAACGTTGTTCATGTTTCCCCTATAAATACCGTAGGACCAAGGGTGATGGGATAAATGAAATATTACAGCACAAGAAATAAAAATTATATTGTTGATTTCAGAACCGCGGTGATGGATGGTCTTTCCAAAGACGGCGGCTTGTTTATGCCGGCGGAAATTCCCGCGTTGCCGCAGTCGTTCATCGGCGAATTAGAAAAATTATCGTTTGAAGAAATCGGTTTCGAAATAGCCAAACGGTTTGTTGAGGGAGAAATTAATCTCGCAGATTTACACGTCATCATAAACGAAGCGATTAATTTTCCCGCGCCGCTTGTAAAACTATCCGAAGAACTATCTGCTTTGGAATTATTCCACGGACCTACGCTTGCATTTAAAGATTTCGGCGCAAGGTTTATGGCTAAGACCATGGGCCATTTTGTTAAAGGAAGCAGCAAGCAGCTTAATATACTTGTCGCTACATCCGGCGATACCGGCAGCGCAGTTGCGTACGGATTTTACAATGTTGAAGGAATAAATGTCTACTTGTTATACCCGAGCGGCAAGGTAAGCGAAATTCAGGAGAAGCAATTAACCACTCTCGATAAAAACATAACCGCGCTCGAAATCAACGGAACGTTCGACGACTGCCAGAGACTTGTTAAAGACGCGTTTGTGGATAAGGACCTAAACGAAAAATTAAATTTGAGTTCGGCAAATTCGATTAACATCGCCCGCTTGATACCTCAGTCGTTTTATTATGTTAATGCTTTCAGGCAGATAAAAGACAAATCTTTGCCTATAATAATTTCGGTCCCGTCGGGAAATCTTGGCAACATTACGGCGGCTCTATTCGCAAAGATGATGGGTATGCCTTTCGCAAAATTAATAGGCGCTACGAACCGAAATGATGTATTTACGGAATACATGAACACGGCAAAATTTAATCCGCGCAAATCCGTGTTGACTCTTTCCAATGCGATGGATGTGGGAAACCCGAGCAATCTCGAAAGGATAATTGAATTATACGATCGTGATATCGACTCAATTCGGAGGGATATTAATTCAACCAGTTACAACGACGAACAGACTAAGCTTGCAATCGCGGAAGTTTTTGAAAAGTACAATTATGTTATCGAGCCGCACGGCGCGGTAGGATATAACGCTTACATAAATTATGTGCGTCGAAATAATCTTAAAAATGTGAACGGAATTATTGTTGAAACCGCTCACCCGGCAAAATTTAAAGATGTTGTGGAAGAAATGATAGGTAAAGAAATTGAAATACCGGCGCGGCTTGCCGTTTGTCTGGATAAAGAAAAGAAAGCAATCAAGCTTGATAACCGATTTGACACATTGAAAAGTTTTCTAATGAATGGTTGAATTAAAAAAAAGGTTTATGAATAAAACAGAGAGAGCAAAATGAGTACAAAGACAAAAATATCTATACTGGGAGGAGGGAATATTGGTTCGGCCATTGCGCTTGGTTTGATCAATTCCGGGTTATATAAATCTCCCGAAATTATAATAACCCGCCGCAACCAGGAATTGCTTAAAACTTTTTTAGACAAGGGATTTCAAACCGCGCCCGGCAACGCACAAGCCGTAAAAGAAACCGAGATCGTAATCATTGCTGTTACCCCCCAACAGCTTAACGAACTGCTTGCGGAAATCAAAAGCGCAGTTGATCCCAAAAGGCATACCGTAATTTCAATTGTATCCGGCGCAACTATAAATCAAATTAGAAAACGGCTCGGCGATGATGTTCCTGTCTTGCGTGTAATGCCGAATACTGCAATTGCTATTCAGGAATCGATGACTTGCATCTCCGCCGATCCGCAAGATCACGATAAGCTTGAGATAGCCAAGAAAATTTTTGATGCGCTCGGCAAATCTTTGGTGATTGAAGAATCCTTAATGGTTCCGGCAACAGCCCTGTGCGCCTGCGGCATCGCTTTCTTTTTAAGAGCAGTTCGTGCGGCATCTCAAGGCGGAATCGAAATCGGCTTTCATGCCGAGGACGCTTTGTTAATGGCGGCTCAAACTGCCAAAGGAGCCGCATCTCTACTGATTAGCATGGGTAACCATCCCGAAAACGAGGTTGATAAAGTTACCACACCGCGCGGTTGTACAATAAGCGGCTTAAACCAAATGGAGCACAGCGGTTTCTCTTCTGCAATGATCAAGGGCATAATAACATCCGCTGAGAAAGCAGCCGTTCTCTATTCTCCCAAAGAAGACTAATTTATAAATACCTGTGCGGATCGGATTCAACCGGTCCGCTATATTACATATTCCAGCTTAACCGATGTGTAAAAAATTTTACCATTGAAAAAATGATAAACCGGAATGATATTGCGTATGTCAAAATGTGTAGATGAAAGTAAGGAGGTTTGAAATGAAAAAGCGAATTAAATCATTAATGCTTTTTCCTATTTTGATATTGGGAGGTACGCTGTTGCTCAGCGGCTGCGAATCGTCGCAAATTACAACCGAATGGCATGACCCGGAATATCATTCCGGCCCGATGAAAAATGTGCTCGTATTAAGCGTTTGGAAGAACAAAACGGCTCGGCGTATTTGGGAAGACGCTTTTGTCCAGGTGCTGAAAGATAGAGGCGTCAACGCGGTGCCGTCATATCGTTATTATCCAAACGAAGTTCCGCAAGAAAAAGATATTCCAAACATGCTTAAGGACAAATACGACGGTTTAATTTTGATTCAGAAAGTCAGCGAACAAAACCGAAGGTATTTTGTCCCAGGTTATTACGGATTCGGCTGGCCGTTCTATAGAAGATACGGCTGGATGTATGGCTCAATGTGGGACGGCGGCTACATTGCCCACGAAAGAACAGTCGAGTTTGAAACCAGCGTTTGGGAACCGAGCGAAGACGGCAACATGATTTTTTCCGTTGTAACCGAAACGTATAATCCAACTTCGTTTAAAGATGTTCGCAACGACATTGTAAAACTTGTAATTCCTAAGCTTACAAAGAACGGAATAATTCCGCCCGGACAAGAGCCGAAACAAATGTAAGCCGGATTAAGTTTGGGAAAAGAGGAATGTTTTTAAGTGACAAAGCCACGGGCGTACAGCTCGTGGCTTTTTAATTTTAAAATTTCTTTTCGATTGAATATTTAACACTGATTTTGTTTTTTAAAGATGTATTATTCCTCCAATTAAAAGCCTAAGAGTATCTATGAACACGCAAATTGTTGAACCGCTTACATCAATTCCCGGCGTTGGAAAATCAATTTCTCAAAATCTTTTTGATATAGGGATCAGAAAAGTATCGGATTTAAAAGGACAAAACCCCGAGAAGCTTTACGAGAAATCGAATAAGGTGGCCGGCGTTGTTCAAGACCGCTGTTTATTGTATGTGTTTAGATGTGCGGTTTATTATGCCGAAACAAGCGAAAAGCAGCGTGATAAAGAAAAACTTAAATGGTGGAATTGGAAAGATAAAAAATAGACTACGGCGTTAAAGATCGTTGAAAATTTTTTTTACGTAGGTCTGGTAATGTCGATATAAGATAGAGAGGAAGCGGATGGCAATTCAAATAGAAGCAAAAAGAATTTATGAACCGTATTCGAAAAAAGACGGGTATAGAATTCTTGTGGATAGACTATGGCCACGCGGTATATCAAAGGAGAAAGCCCGTGTCGATCTTTGGTTCAAAGAAATTACGCCTTCAACCGGATTGAGAAAATGGTACAACCATGAAGAAGAAAAGTTCGAAGAATTTAGGATGCGTTACCAACATGAGCTGGATGAAAATAAAGGACTGCTCGAATCGTTCTTCAAAAAATTAAAGAATAATAAAATAACGCTCTTGTTTGCGGGTAAAGAAAGTCCCATAAATCATGTTGTTATATTGAAAGAATACATGAGCAATATAATAAAGAGGTTGAAGTTGTGAGGTTCGATTCCATAAAATCTTTGTTTTATCCTAGCCCATTCGTTTTATCTTAGACGATATACCTGTCCACATGGAAATGCCGGATTAACATCACAAATAGTCCAAATCGAATCATCCTTTGTACAAAAATTGCTTCTATTCAATTTCAAATCTGCGTAATTTGTAAAGCAAATAATCAGCCAAACGACTTGCCGGAGCGGAAGGATGAAAATATCAAAATTAATTTTCTGCGCACTTCTCGTATCGATTACAGCAGCTCAAACAAAAAAAGATTATACAATCCAACCCGTTCCATTAACCAAAATTCATTTTACCGATGGGTTCTGGTATAACAGATCGGAGACCAACCGTGTGGCCACAATTCCGCATGTACTGCAGGAATGCAAATCAACCGGCAGGGTAAATAATCTTATGATTGCCGCGGGACTTAAACATGGGGAATACTGCACAGCATATCAATTTGACGATTCCGATGTTTACAAATCTATTGAAGCCGCATGCTATTCCTTAATCTCGCATCCCGATCCGGCGCTCGACAAAGAACTGGACAGTTTGATATTCATTATTTCAAAGGCACAAGAACCGGACGGATATTTGTATTCGCCGAGGGAGGATTCTGCTTCGGCAAGAATGAAGCAGACTATTGGACCGGCGCGCTGGGTAAATCTTCAGTGGAGTCACGAGCTATATGTTCTCGGTCATTTATATGAGGCGGCGGTTGCGCATTACCAGGCAACAGGCAAAAAAACTTTACTGGATGTAGCCATTAAAAGCGCGGGATTACTACTTAAGAATTTCGGCCCTAACGCGTTAAAAGTTCCTCCGGGTCATGAAGAAGTTGAAATAGGGCTGATAAAACTTTACAGAGTTACTAATGATGAAAGATATTTGAACCTGGCGAAATTCTTTTTGGATATTCGCGGAAGAGGCAAAGAACTTTCGGGCAGAGAATCTTGGGGCGAATATGCGCAGGATCATAAACCCGTAACGGAACAGGATGAAGCTGTTGGCCATGCGGTTCGTGCGGCGTATCTGTACTCGGCCATGACGGATATAGCGGCTATAACAGGCGACCGCGCTTATCAAAATGCCGTTGACAAATTATGGAGTAATGTAGTTGGTAAAAAATTATATGTAACCGGCGGCATTGGTTCTACGGGATCGGGCGAGGCGCTCGGCGCTAATTACGATCTTCCGAATGCAAGCGCATATAACGAAACA
>DAIEQA010000303.1:0-2790 GCA_027348115.1 Ignavibacteriales bacterium | reverse complement strand
TGATTCTAAGGATAATCAGCTTGAAGTTATACCCGCTAATTTTAAAAAGGTAAGCAAGATTGTCGTGCCGGAAGTGCCCCTCCCGTTTAAAATTGAAGTGATCATCGATGTCGAAAATCCTCTGCTTGGAATAGACGGCGCCAGTCTCCTCTTCTCCGAACAGAAAGGCGCAACGGACGAAGAAGCAGTTGAGATGGAAAAAGGATTTTCTCATTTGCTGGATGAATTGGAAATCGATGAACAGACCCAGGACAAACTGAGCGGCGCGGGCGGCGGCCTTGCGGCGGCCCTAAAATTATTTTTCAACGCCGAAGAAAAATTTGCGGATAAGTTTATAAGAGAAGATCTGAAAGTGCATACCGATGACTCGAACGTAGACATCGTTATTACGGGCGAAGGAAAATTGGATCAGCAGACCTTTCTTAACAAAGGCGCTTTCATTGTTGTGAATGAATTCGCAGAAAAGAAAATTCCGATAACTGTCCTCTGCGGCAGCAGCGAAGGGGATCTTCCGCAAATTGAAAATCTTAAAGTAATCGAGATTGCGGAATATTTCGACTCGATCGAAGAATCAATACAAAAGATCGATCAGGGAATAGACATCGCGTGCAGAAAAATAAGCAAAGATATAATTCAACTGTTCGCTAAGAACGGTTCCAGGTAAAATTAATTCCTATTTCAGATTGGAAATCAGATGGAAAAAGAATTCGAAAATATAGAGAAAATAAAAATCCCCGCAGTTGAAGAGATTCTGGGCAAACAATTTAAAGTGCTCGATGACGGATTTGTGCGCGTGATCGATTATATGGGCGGTGATGAATCGATTGTGCAGGCGGCGCGGGTTTCTTACGGAAAAGGGACTAAAAAGGTAAATGAGGATAAAGGACTGATCCGTTATCTTCTCAGAAATTTTCACACTACCCCGTTCGAAATGTGCGAACTGAAACTCCATGTAAGAGTGCCGATGGATACATGGCGCCAGTGGATCCGCCACAGAACCGCGAACGTGAACGAATATTCAACCAGATATTCTCGTGCAATCGATTCCACCCAGAAGACCGATCCGGATGAATGGCGTCTGCAGGCTGCGGACAATAAGCAGGGGAGCAGCGGATTTTTTGACAATACTATCGGTTCCAAATTGACCGAACGCGAAGATGAACTTCAGCAATTTGCAAAAGAGATCTACCAGGAGCGCGTTCAGCTTGGAGTTGCACGTGAACAGGCGAGAAAAGATCTGCCCCTTTCCACATATACGGAAGCGTACTGGAAAATAGATCTTCATAATCTGTTAAATTTTCTGGCTCTCAGAATGGACAATCACGCACAGTTTGAAATCCGGAGCTATGCTAATGTAATCGGTAATGAAATTGTGAGCCGCTGGTGCCCCCTTGCCTGGGAGGCTTTCAAAGATTACAGAATGAACGCAATCAGTTTCAGCGCGCTCGAAATTGAAATACTTAAAAATATTTTTGCCGGAAATATCGATGCGGCAAAACAAACCGCAGAAAAATTCGGCTGGCTCAATCAGGTTAACGGAAAATTGTCGCGCAATAGAGAGAGAATAGAGTTCAAAGAGAAAATGGATGTACTTGGTGTTAAAATTCCATGGGATTAAATATTCAGATTTTTTTCAATGTATGTGAAGCTCTTAGTTAAATAGTAATATTGGGAGGGTAGAGATGCACACCATTCCGCTTGCTGCAGAAAAATATCATCTTCAAAAACTTGCGAAAGTTTTAAATTATCAATTATCATCCTCGATTCTTATTCCTATTCTTCTTATTGCTCCATTATCATTACCGATTATAAGGATTGTCGCCATTATTTTTACTCCGTTCATGCTCTATCATTTATACCAAAGCGGAAAAGTGAAATGGATCGCAGGTTTCGTGATCGCGATAATATTACCGGCTATTCTAGTAGAACTATTTGTAAAGGGTCCCCTCTTCAGGGGTATTTTAAATCTGATGCCTCTCGCGGCATTCTATATCTATGCGTTGGCCCTCAAAATGTTTATAAACGAGAGGATCGAAGCTTTGAAAGCAAGAGAAGAATACGAAAGAATTAAGTCTGCTAAGAAACTGGAGCTGGATGTTTGGCAGAATCAATTCGATCAAAAACAAGCCGATCTTCCGGATGAGAAATTATAGACTAGTATTGCTGTCAAGACTTCAGAATAAGATTATGAAAATAATTTATTTATACCGGAATAAGTGTTAACTTGTCCGTATAGATTAAGGGGCTGCTTACTTCTCGTTCCCGCAAAGTTTGGTTTGCGTTAAAAATATGACTAAACAATATTTAACAAATCTTTTTAAGACCTTTCAAAAAGGGGATGCTAGAGAAGAATCCTACTACAAGCATCTCTCCGATTTTATCTCTGAGTTTTCTGAGTCGAAAAGGAAAAAGAAAATCGATATTACGATCCTTCCAAAGAAAACCGAGGCTGGGAATCCCGATTTTAGAGTGTGGGACGGGAAGCAAAAAATAACCGGATATTTAGAAGCGAAGGATTTAGGAGCGGATTTAGACAGGGTGGAAGATTCAGGACAGCTTAAAAGATATTTATCAACTTTTCCAAATGTTATTCTTACGAACTTCACCGAATTCCGATTGTACCGTGACGGTGAATTGATAGATAAAATTTCGGTCGCCCGTCCGTTTGTAATAAAGAAACTCTCCACCGTTCCTCCTCTTGAAAACGAAGAGAAATTATTTGAGCTGCTCTCACGGTTTCTCGATTTCTCGCTTCCCAAAACTTACACTGCAAAATCTCTTGCCGTTGAA
>DAIEQA010000297.1:0-16622 GCA_027348115.1 Ignavibacteriales bacterium | reverse complement strand
TTCTTGGATTGAAAGGATTTGGATAATTATCGAGTAATGGAATGTTTGCTGCCTCAGATACATCTACTTCTGCATACTGGTGGTTTAATTGTTGAGAAATTCCTACAATTATTTTGCTTGATTTAGTTGGATCATACTCTTCGTAAATAGCATAAATTGTTGCATCGCTTTGAATTTGGTAACTGACGGGATTTTGTCCACTACCGAAATTCCATTCCTTGAATGCCCACCATTTATAATTACCTGGAGTGCCCGTTCTAAAAACGCCTGTAGCGCTAAGCTGATGAGTATTTAGGTAGCCGAATTCTTCTTCATCCGGTGGATAATAATAAGTTCCTCCCATAGAATAACGCCCACCAGTTGGGTCAGTATTGTCAAAAGTAATTTTTCTAGTCTCTTGAATATGGCCCCAATAATATTTTACTCCATTACTATCACACCATGGAACATCTGGATAGTAACCAGTTTCGCACAGACTTTTATCTTGTAAAGCTATCAAGCACTCATTACAATGGCCGGTAACATCCAAACACAAAGGTTCATATTGAATTGTTACATCCATATGACAATCAGCTTCCTGGCATACTCCCTCATTACAACAAGCTTTTGGACCGTTAATATCCATATAAGATCCCACTTGAATAGTGCTTGCAACTAAAGAAAATATAATTACTATATAAGTAGAATATTTAAATAGTTTATACATAATTCCTCCTCCTAAAAAAGTCAGTATTGAAACCGCTATAAAAATGTTATTTTTTTTATTTCGTTTATCCTATAATTGTCAAGAATACCTGGGTAGGATTTTATTATAAATCCGTTATCATCAACAATAATTGTCTGAGGAGTAATGTATGCTTTATAATCAAACTTAAATTTGGGATCGTAAGCAATTAGAACCGGGAAATTAAAATGATTACTTTCTATATACTCATTTGTAGGATTTGCAGGGTCAATCGAAATACCGATTACCCGCACATTTTTTTCAAAGTAATATTTTGAGAGATTCAGCCAGTTGGGTAAGTTAATCTTACAAGCTGAACAATGAGTAGAAAAAATAAAAAGTAAAGTTTTCTGACCTGGACTATTTGTAAAAGAAACGTTTTCTTGTCTGCCGCTTGATAAATTATAAGCGGAAAAAATATTAGCTGTCTCTCCTTTTTGTAAAACGTTTTTATCTACCGTTATTGAATCTAATTTTTCTTTTAGTTGTTTGTTTTGTACGGAAAGAATAATCGTTTGAATTGATAAAAAGAAAAAGACTGCGATTGCAAATGAATTTTTAATAACAGCAAGAAAAGTTTTTTTGTTCTGCTTAAAAACTTGACTGATGCCTGTTTGCTGATTTTGTATTTCTTTCTTATCAGCAGCCGTATAAAAAGCAGAAAGAAATATTCCGTAACACAATAATATAATGTTTCTATTTGCAGTGGAATAAGTTATTTCCGAATTGTTCAGATTACCAAAACAAGCGCAGTTTATTTGTACGCCTTCAATTAGTTTTGATACAACTACGGCAGTAAATATTGCAACCAAATATGTTAAAAGATTACTAATAAGAGACGGTTTGAAATTCATGACAAGACCTAGACCAAGAATCAATTCTAGTATAGGAAGTGAGTATGAAAATATTGGCACTATAAAAGTCGGTAACAGTTCAAAATCTCTTACCGCTTTTATAAAATCTGCAAAGTTAAAGATTTTCATTACTCCTGAAAGGACAAATACAGAGCCGAAAATTATTCTGAGTAAATTCAGTAATATGTTGTTACCAATATATCCAAGAGGATTTTTCATAACTCCTCCCAAAAATCAGTATCGCGGCAGACCCCGGGAAGAATTTTAATGTTTATACGATGGGGGGGAACAAGACATTTTTATTTCTGGAATAATGTAAAATAATAATTCTTATAAATCAACTAATTAAATTTTGCGGATAAAAACACGAGTCAACATTTTTTGCAAAACAAAAAAGCCCCGCACAAACGGGGCTCTTTTGTTTCTTAATGATTTTATACTAGTTTCAATTTCCAAACACGTTGATCTTGCCGTTCATGTGTTTTGTTTTATCGATTATTTTTCCGTGCTCATCAACGACACCTATATGACAAACAGCGCATCCGGTTAAATCGGAATATACATGTCCCGTAGGAGGAAGTCCGTGACATGTCCCGCATGCCGCTTGTGTGCTGTCAACTTCGTTCCACTTTGGAGAGAAATTGTTGCCTTCAATTTTATCCGCAGTATAGAAGTAAGGATATTGAGATGACGACTTTGAGAAAGCAAAGTTGCCGTGGCAGTATGTGTTAGAGCATTTGTTTGTTGTATAATCGTACGATGCGTTTGATACTCCGGAATTCGCAATTGTTCCGAAAACTAATTTGGCTTTTCCGTCGGGATTAATGTGCCCCGGTGAGCTGTAGCTCTGAGGAATCACATGGCATTCTGTACAAGCGACATTATTGGGAGCTATCTTCACGTTGTAAAGATGTGTTGTATGAGCGCCTACACCCGGATCGTTTGTGTTCGAACTTCTATCTGCGTCTTTCGGCGGTGCAATAACACTTGGATTGTTGAAATCACCGTGACATGTATTGCACGCTTCCGGTCCGGCAGAACTGGTATGGCATGTTTTGCATGAAGGACTCGCAATTCCGCCGGCGTAATCTTTACCATGACATGAAGAACATAATTGAAGATTCCAATTATTAGCCGCGATAAATTTTCCATGAAAGTTTGCTGAAGCTGTATCCTTAATTCCGGTTTGATGAACATCGATTGCCGGATGACAGTTGCTTGTAGCACAGCTAACGCCTGCAGTACCTCCGCTGAAATTTGCGGAATGACATTGCCGGCAGCTGTTCAATCCGCTCTCTTTTACTTTTATACCATGAAAGGAAGTGGAACCCTGATCCATCACGCTTGCGCCGTGAACACCAATCTTACTCGGCGTTGTAACATCGTTCCGAATATCGCTGCACGAATACGTAATGGCGCCGAGTACAACTGTTATGACTAATAGTATTTTTTTATATCTCATAAATTTTCCAAGAATTAAATTTTTTTATAAGCACTAAGCTTATTTATGACAATAACCGCAGAAACCGACACCTTTAATTCCGCCGGGATGAGCGTTTGCATCTGTATGACACGTATAGCAAACCGAACCCTGGTCTGTATGCCAATCTCCGTGCTGGCTGTGCATATAACCAATGCTGTGCGTTTTAGGATTCGTTCCCTGTATGCCGTCGTTATCTACGTGGCATAAAATACATGTTGGATCGGCTCCTTGAGAATCGTGACATTCCGAACAACTTTCAATATCTCTCCGAGCTAAAATTGCATGCTCTCCGCCGCCGGTACCAACACCGATTGTGACAAAATTCGGCTGTCTATGTGAAAGCGGTGTAACTCCTTCCATTGCAAAATCGCCCTTGCCTGCGGATGTGTGACATTCAACGCAGAATGTTTCTATCTGGTGACATGTCTGGCACTCGCTTGTCTTTCCCTTTGCGTCTATTCCGTGCGTGTATTGATAATTCAAATCGTGAACCCTTGTAATCTGCTGAAGCTTTGTTCCATCCGTAAATTTATGCGGGGAATAAGGAGCGTAGAAATCTCTTGCTGTATTCTTTTCTGTAATACCGGAAGTTGAGGCGTGACATGTCTCGCAAAAGTTATCGTCATGGCACATCTGGCAATTTGATTTGTCCGATGTTGCGTGAAATTTATGATTCTTTAAAAACGAAACCTGCTTATGATCTTCCGGAATTAAATTTGCGGTAGATATATGACAAGATTCGCAAGCGTTGCTTGCAACCGATTTACCGTTATGGCAAGTGTAACATGTAGACATCTCCGGCTTTACGTTAGGCGACTCGAAACTATAGGCGACAGAATCCAATCCTTTATGGCAAGTCGTACATTCTAATTTCTGATCGGATATGTGCGATTTATGATTGAAATGCACGGCGGATTTTGTCTTTATCAATGGCTCATATACATTATCATAGTGGCATTGTTTGCAATTCTTTTCATCATTCACATCATGACACGTTCCGCAAGTAGCCATATCGGGAAGCAGATTAGCATCCATAGAAGTCGCTTCCGCAACCTTCGTATGACAATCTGCACATGCCAAAGCATCCTTATGAACTGCGTGAGAAAACTTAATTAGGTCCTTATTAGTTTTCGGATGCACTTCCGTATCACCGGTATTAATTGCCGCGATTGTAAGAAAACACACTAAGCACAGCGAAAGAACTGAATAAAAATATTTTATCTTCATAATATTTTAGAAATTAGTATTGAACCAGTGATTTATTCTAAAGAAAATTCTGTAATCGTTCTGGTAAATTTTGTTATTGAAATATTGACCTTGCAGATCGAAAGAGAGATTACTCCAGGGCCTTAGGTTTACGCCGGCAAGAACCGATGTAATATTGTTGACGGGATCGTCTTTCGAAAGTTTGTAATTCGTAAAGGAAATTCCTACCGATGGTGTAACAAACCCGTCTGCAAACGACCGTGCCGTGTAGAATGAAATGCCGTCAAGTTCGCCGGAATACCCGAATGTTCTTCTGTAACTGAAGCTTCCGAATTTTGTATTCACTCCTAAATTAATCCGGCTGGAATTATCGTCTTCGTACTTTACTGTACCAAATTTTCCGAAGAGCGAAAATTCTTTGCTGAGTTTGTAATCCACACCGCCTTCAAATTCCTGTGTGTTGCCGAAATTGAATACCGAGAAAATTGAGTTGTATGCAATTTTCGGCTCTCTGTAATTGTAGTAAAGATCAACACCAAGCTTATCCGTAGCTTCAATTCTGCTGCTTACTTCGAATTTAGTCGTAGCGTCAAAATTTAAATCATATTCGTAATTTGTGTTAACATCCAAGAGTCCCGGTAGGTAATAAGATAATCCTCCCGATAACAATTTGTATTGGTTGGATTTTTCCATAATAAGAATTGTGACCGGATCGAGGTTGGCGTCCAATCTCAATGCATTATAATCTACCGGTTTAAAGTTCTTGTTTATGTAGCCCATGTTAAAATTAAAATGATCGAGGAAGAATACTTCGAATTTGCCGCCGATAACGTAATCGTTCTTCCAATCGTTTGTTACTTCCAGCTTCTGGTAAGCGGGTACATTCCCACCGTAATATCCTGTTAACGACACATTTTCATATTTAAACTTCAGGTTAGCACCATCATACAATACGCCGGCAACGGGAGTATAAAGAGGCTGTCTTCCTAGTTTCAGGGTGAACAGGTCAACTATATCGCGCGCTTCAAAGTAAAGATTATAGAAGCGCAGCCGCGGATCGCTGTCTAATGTCTTCCCGATATTGGATTCGAAATTAGCCCTTGTTCTTAACGAGAATTTTTGATAGTTAAAATTAAGAGCTACCGTTTCATAATTTCTTATGAAAGTATCCGAAGTTTTGGAAGTGTCGAATCTTTCAAATGTGTAGAAGGAGGAAGAGATGCTGCCGTTAAGATTCTGGGCAGAAATCATTAACGGCAGGCTGAGTAATAATAAAGAAAAAAATATTTTTTTCATTTTATGCCCTATATAAAGAATTAACCTTTCGGTGTTGGATGCGCAATCTTTGCCCACATTGTTTTGTAGTCGAAACCTTTGAAGGTTGGGCTTTCGGAATTATGGCATGTCTTGCAGAATTTTTCAACATCGGCATGAACCATCAAACCTTTCTTTTGAGCGTCGGCTTTGTTTTTCATTACTGCCATTGATTTGTATGCAGAACCCGGACCATGGCAGGCTTCGCATTGAACGCCGTCTTCAACTTTAAATTTTGCGCCTTTCAAGTTGGCGGCAACACCATGACCTGTCGTATGGCATTTCAAACATTTTTCATCTTTTGTTGGATCTTTAGAAAATTTCTTTGCTTCTGCTGTTTGAAGAGCTTTATATGCCTGAGCGTGTTTGCTTCCTTCCCAAACTTTTAATTGATTGCCGGATTTTTCAGTCTTATGGCACATACCGCAGACTTGAACACCTTCATAACTAAAAGCTTGAGCTTGAATTGCATCTGGCAAAACCAAATATGCCGCAACAGCGAAAAGTACTACCAAAACTAATCGGTGTAACATTTTATTCCTCCTTGGAATATTTTTTTATCTTTTAAAGATTTAATAAGTTAATTATATAAAAGAACGTATTAATCCTATTTTAATATAACCCATTTATTAGAATTAGGCAACCAACAATTTTTCAATTTTCTTCAGACTTTTTTTCATTTAAACCTAATTTTTCTTCAATCCACAAACGCAGCTCAGGATCATTTTCAATCTCATTCTGAATTATTGTATTGGGATTTAAACCATTTTTCTCAAGAGTTGAGGTGAAAAGAATTGTGGAGTTTCCAACTTTTTTAATATCACGTTTGCCTGTCTTATACTCCTTCCATTCCAAAACAACTCTTCTAAAATGTCTTTCATGGTGATGCCTGTAATTATGCAACGACATTTTTCCGTCAATCCAGGTTAGACTCATCGGGTATTCGTGGGGATGAAAGATTACAAAGAAACAGTGCCAAACCAGAATAGCCAATGTTGCCAGGATTGCTTCGTAAAAATGAATTAGCTCACTAACCTTTATTAACCAAACCGGCGCCCAGTTGCCAACCGCGGTAGGGAACCATAACAAAAATCCTGTTGCACCCATAACTATAGTTCCCCAAATCAATGCCCAGTATTCCGCTTTCTCGGTATAATCGTAAGTATCGAACTTCGGTTTTTGTTTTTTCAAACGTAAGTAGTAGAGAATGTTGTCTCTGGCTTCGGTTACATCGCTAAATTTAGGGATGAGACTTATAAGAACCTCTCTGCCGCGTGCGGTGAAAATTAAATAGAACAAATGATACACTCCGACAGCAATCATCACAACAGCTGCAGTACGGTGAATATATTGACGTACCGTTTCGCTAAGGCCAATTGCCTGCAGCCACTCCGCCCACCAACTGTCGTGAAACTTCAATGCGAAACCGGTTATTGCCAAAGTGATGAAGGAAGTTAATAAGAGCAAATGTTGAAAGACTTCGTTTTTTGTAAAACGCGGAATTGTAATCTCGCCTTTTTCATGACGGCGTTTTTTTCTTAGTTCATAAATAAAGATTAATAAATTATGCAAAATCATACCGCCGATAACAGAGACAATTAACCAGAAATAAATTGTCGCTACCAAATCTTCAATCTTCGAAGCAGTTTTTGTGGCCGCTTTATGAGAGTAACTTTGCGAGAAAGTTTCCGTTGCCTCCGGATGACATTTTTTACACGTCGCAGTTACATTAGCCGGATTAACGGTTGATTGCGGATTATCCTTGGGAAGAATTTTATGAACCGAATGGCAGTCCACGCACATTGCCGCGTCTTTATCTCCGCGCATAACGGCTAAACCATGGTAGCTGTCCTCGTATTGTTTTACTTGATCTCCGGTAATTCCGAATCTCTGGGCGATACGTGGATTCTCATGGCATATCATGCATGTCTTTTGCTGAAGTTTTCTTACTTCAAGTTTTTTATCAGCTGTGTTCACTGCCTGAATGTCGTGCTCGTTGTGACAGTCGTTGCAGACCGGCGCATCTCTAACTCCTTGTCTGACTCGAATCCAATGAATCGATTCTTCATATTCATTTTCAATTCCTTTGTGGCATTTACCGCAAGTTTGAGGAACTTCGTATGCAGAGATAGTGGAGCCGGGCTGAACGGCATTTTTAATATTGTGAACACCATGACATGTTACGCATGTTGGTGCGTCATTACTTCCGGCGGCAATTAATTTTCCATGAACTGAATTAGAATAATTGGAGCCGGGATTTTTTACACTGAACGAAAATTTCTTTGCCAATTTCGGATCGTCGTGACATTTACCGCAGGTCTGAGCAATGTTTTTAGGATAGACTTTACTATTTGGGTCGGTAACCTTTAAAATATCATGCGAGCCGTGACAATTCCAGCACATCGCCGCTTCGTCAATACCTTCGCTTAAAGAAATTCCGTGAATACTTTCGCGGTGCTCTTTAGCTATTGCAGAATGGCATAAATAGCAATCTGCCTTTTGAGTATTCTTAACGTTTTGAGGATGGTTAGCCAAATTATTCGAGATATAATTATGGCAATCGGCACATTGCAAATTTTTATGAACGGATTTAACAAGTTGAGATTTCGCGTCAACATCGGAATGGCATTGATTACACTTATTGGCCTCAACTGCTTTTGAGTGATATGGATTTGCCATCACCATACTCGTATGGCATTTGGAACAATATTCCTGAACTTTTAATTTGTTATCTGTTGGCGGTGTCTGAATCTCATGAGTGCCGTGGCATTTTTTACAATCCGGGGAATTTTTAACTTTTAATCTATGATGAATGTCATTTTTAACCAGATTGCCATAATCCTCATGACAGCTTTCACATTTAACTTTCTTCGCGTTTTTCTTATCGATGTGAGATTCATCTACAATATCCGAATGACAATCCTGGCAGCCTATTACATCATTATGAACTGACTTTTGAATTAAATTATCATGGCAATCCAGGCACTTAAAGTCCTGGGCGTTAGATGTTCCTGCATAGAAGAAAAAAAGTGGTAACGATAAAAACAGCCAGTGAAATTTCTTTGAAGATAAGATCATTAAAATGACTCCGTTAAATCTGATTCTATATAAGTTTTTCTGGAGTTACGCTAATAAGAAATTAACAAAATATGAATTACCAGAAAATTAAAATGTTATTCCAATTTAATTTGGAAATCATGTTCAAAAATCGTGCACAGTTTTATACACAGCTTCTTTATTATTCACCCGTAAAACAAACTTCTTTGGAATATTTTAGATCATTCCGCGGAATATTATCGAAAGTGGGAATAAGTTTCTAAAATATCAGATAAAAGACACTAATATCTTATCACAAGATATTCAGTTCCTCAGAATTTGTCAACCGAACAGAATAAAAGAGAAAGGATGCAACCTTTCTCTTTCGAACCGAATTCTTAAAAAATGCCGTTATCTTTTGAAAAACTCTGACGTAATTATATACCACTCTTTCTCGCCAAGATGTTCCAACTGACCCCAGTACATCTCGGTTCCTTCTTTAGCTGACCCTTCTGGCTTCAAAACAGATTTGATCTGCTTAACATATTTATCAATTTCTTCCTGGTAAAAACTTACTGCAGTATTTCCGATTTTAAGTTTTAAAAGTTCGCTGTCTAGTTTATCGGCATCAATAGTACAAATCCAATTCTTTTCATAAGTTGAATAATCCAGCGCTTCAAGATTATCGCCTAGATCATGATTTATTTTAGTTACGTGACCGCTGACGGGCGAATTAAATTGAATTGATTTGCTGCCTTGTTTTATGATGAACAGCGGCTGGCCTTTTACTATGTTCATACCAAGATTAGGAAATTCTATGTCGTCGATCTTGCCGATTAATTTTTTAGCGAAATCATCCAGACCAACTTTTGCAGAACCGTCCTGAGAAACGGCTGCCCAACAATGTCCTTCGGAAATAAATACTCCGCCGGGTATTGCGAACTCTCCGATATTCAATTTCTCGGATTCGCTAAGATGTGTAATGTGAACGCGCGGTTTAAGCTGTTTCTGAATTTTGTCTTGACGCTTAATAAGAGATTTGCCGGTAAATTCCAAAAGTTCATCTTCCGTAAACGGTTTTTGAACGTAATCCATAGCCCCGTATTTCATACACTCGACAGCGGTTTCTACCGTAGCATAACCTGTAATAATAATTACATCAATATCCGGGCGCAGCGACTTAACAGATTTGGCAACCTCCACACCGTCCATTTCCGGCATCTTCAAATCCGTAAAAAGAAAATCATAATGATGCGATTTGATTAAGCTCAACGCTTCCGGGCCGGAATTTACAGTATCGACCGAATAACCGTCGAGCACAAGAATTTTTCTGAAACTGTCCAATATTACGTCTTCGTCGTCAACGCAGAGTATTCTTGCTTTGGGATTCGGAACTTCGGCGCGTTTAAGCGATATTGCTTCCTTGCTTAAATCTGCAATTACGCTTTCTTTTAGAATAGACTCACGTTCCTTGCGGATTTTTTTCTCGTTGATCGTTTTTATTGCGAATCTAATTATGATATCGGCGATAATAAATATTATGACGGCTAAAATGAAAAGCGGCATAACTGTTCTCCTTGTTTTATAAAGCTTAATTTACTACCTATCCGAACTGCACGGGATAAGTAGTTTCATTTCATATTCTAGTTCAGTTGGAATTATTCTGTAAATCCACCCGTCGAAGTACGGATCTTTTTCCAACAACTCGGGTTCATTTAAAAGTTTTTCGTTCCTGTCGATGATTGATCCGCTGATAACGGCGCAAAGCTGGTGAACCAGTCCGTCTTCCGTATTAAATTTTACGGCCGGCGAGGCCTGGGTTAATGAGCTCTCTATATCCATCAACTCTACGGATTTAATTTGCTCTAAGGTTTTAATAAACATGTTTGTTGCCCCAATTAGAACCGAGCCGTCGAGTTCTTTATTCATCCAGCTTGAATAACCAAGACGTAAATACTTTGCCGGGCAAGGAACAATGATCACGGGTTCATTCTTATTTTTTTTATTTCTTATCAGCTCGCTGTACTTAATACCTCGATGGATGGCGCTTGTCATCTCGTCGATTGTAAAGGGCTTAGGTATAAAATCGATTGCGCCTGTGTAAAGAGATTTTACCGCGTTCTCAATAGTTGAATAACCGGTTGTCATTATCACCGGCGTATCGATATGCAGCGATTCAACCGCGGCAAGAAATTGGAATCCGTCCATTCCAGGAAGCATTATATCGCAAATTATTAAATCATAGCCGGAAGAATTTATTTTATCGAGGGCCGCGATAGCGTCGTTTGCGGAATCTACCGAAATGTCGTCCAGAGCAGCTATCTTGGAAAGAGATTGTATTACAACTTCCTCGTCGTCTATAATCAATATTTGGTAATGCTTCTTCATAAAATATTCTTTGCTAAATCTCCCTGCGGAAGACGAATTGAAAAAATTGTTCCTACATTTATTTCACTTTGTACATGTATGGAGCCGTTGTGATTATCTATTATTCCCCAGATTACGGAAAGTCCCAAACCTGTACCGCGTTGACCTTTTGTGGAGAAAAACGGTTCGAAAATTTTGTTCAAATTTTCCGGCGGAATACCGCAGCCGGTATCGCTTACGTTTATCTCTACAAATTTTTTCTCGCCGGCTTTGTCTACGTAATCCCATTTTTGCCAATCATCTTTAAATGAAGCGCAGCCCTCGACAAAACCCATATTAGGTATTTGAATTTTGTAAACAGGCCCACCGCATTTTGGGCAAGCGCTGTTTTTATCGATCAAAGAAATATCGCAGGCAGGGCATGATAGAGAACTAATGTTGTTTTTCTCCATAGAAATTCCGAAATAGTTGCGCTTGCCGCCGTATAGCGGGTCTATGTGAACGAATCCTTCTGTTCCGTTCGATTTAATCTTGACTCGTAACGACGGCATTCCGCCGATTTTATGTTCGTGATCTATCAAGGTATGGGTCTTACCGCATACGGCATTTTTAATTTGTGTGTTTCCTCTCGGCGATAAACTCAACTGCGAGGTCTTTATGGTTAATTTGCCTCCGCTTTGATTCATCGCGTCTATGGCATTAACGAATAAGTTTAAGAAGACCTGCTGAATTTGATTTGCGTCCGCCGTTATCTTAGGAAGTGCTGTATCGAAATCCTTAATCAATTCTACCTTATTAAGCTTCAGCTGATTATTGATTACGGTTAAAGCCCTATTAATTATTTCGTTGATGTCAATCATGCTTTTCTTAGGGGTAGATTGACGCGCAAAGTCGAGTAATCCCTTAACAATTTCGCGGCTGCGCATTGTCTCGCGGACAATTACATTCAAGTCCTCCTGCATTTGAGGGTTGTCTTTTGTCCGCTTCAGAAGGAAGCTGCTGTATGTAAGAACGCCTGTAAGCGGATTATTGATTTCATGCGCAACGCCTGCTGCTAATTGACCGAGCGAGGCCATCTTTGTAGATTGATAGAGCTGTTGATTCGTCTCATCCAATTTCTTGGTCATGTTGTTGAACGATTTTCCAAGCGCGCCCAGTTCATCCTTGCTGAGATCTTTTATTTTATAATTAAGATTTCCCCCGGCAACCTGGTCTGTTGCATTAACCAACTCTTTGACCGGCGAATCGACCCATCGCTTAACAAAAAACCCAATTATAAAACCGATACCGGAGACGGCGAACAACGCAAAAACTAATTCTCGAATTTCGTTTTGCCTTATTTGCTCGTCAACTTCCGCAAGGGAAATTGTAACATCGAGAACGCCAAGAACTTTTGCCTTAGCCGAATGCGCATGGCAGTCGGCTTCGTAGCAAGATTTTTCATTGTAAATTGGATTTATGATGCCGAGAATCCTCGCAGAATCAGGAGCCGACTTGAAAATTCTTGTCCGATCTGTAATGGCTAATTTTTCGAGAGGTTTGTTTTCAGCATGGCATGCATAACAGCTTTCGGCATGTTTATCCAGCATCTTACCTATGTCGTCCTTGCGTGCCGAATAAATTATTTCTCCTTCTTTATTCAGAATACGTACATTATGAATTGAAGGATCGATGCCGATTCGATTAATCATTTCCTGAATGTGATCGCGCTGGTTTAAAAGCATAACATAACGTGTCGAATTTTTAACCGACTCGCTGAGCTGGTTTGCGTGGCGTTTTACTTCTGAAAGCAAAACATCACTTTGCGATTTTATATTAAAGTAGGAATACACCCCGATAATAATAATCGCCGTTGCGCTTACAACTAAAATCAGCTTTAGACTTATTTTTCTAAAAACTCTCTTTAACTTATTCATCCTCGTTTCTTAATCAATTTCCCGGGAACGTTAGCCGGAAAAGATTTATCATCGTGACAGTTTTTGCAATCAGGTTTAACATAGTTTTTTTCCTGATGACAATCGGTGCATTCTAAAGCAGAGTGTGTTTCGTCAAGAACTACACCGGTAACTTTATGTTGAAAATTTTCCTGCGTCCACTTGCCATGACAATTTACGCAATCGGCTTTTAATCCGGTAAAGATCCCTTTGGTTGTATGACACCTTGAACATGCAAGATTGCCGTGAAATCGTGTTATATCAAAACCGGTTCGAGCCACGTGGCTGAACCCCGGCATCTCTTTGTTTGCATGACAGGTTGTACACGATGTTTTTGTATTATGACAGCTGCTGCATTTAAGATGCTTCTCCGCTGTCGATTGAGTTGCAATTTTTTTAACGCCGGGCGCGGCATGGCATTTTGTGCAACTTTGATTCGAGTGGCATTCCGAGCAATCTTTTCCAAAAAAGTTTACATGCTGATCGTGATAAAAAGTTACTTCCTTTCCTTGATTAGTATTTGTCTTATAAGTTATCACTGTCGGAATTTTTACGGTCGGATGTATCGGTGCAGATTTTTGTTTACCCTGGTTTGTTACGTTCGCAGGCAATTTACCTTTTGGTTGGTGGCACTGCACGCAATCCGTAGAACCGCTCCATGAACGATGGCAGTTGAGGCACAGGCGATGTTCGGCTCCAACCAGATCCGGTTTGCTTACGTCCGTACGCTTGCGGTCTTTTTCATGGCACTCGCTGCATCCAATAACGTTTCCCGGTGGATTGTAATGATGACACATCTTGCATCCGCCAGACATGAAAGCCATTTCCGCATGCGCTTGATGTGAAAATGTTACTGGTCCGTACAAATTCTTTTTACCGTGAAAAATATCTATCACAATTGTTTTTGGTGCATCAGCCGGTTTTTGTTCTATCGTAATCATATTTTCGCGCGGGCACATTTTTAAACACGGCTTTTCTTTTGTAGGAATACTGCAGTCGTGACACGTAGAACATTTCAGTGAAGTTGAGGCAGCGTGGTTCTTATCATTTTTGGATTGCGCGTTTACAAGAAACGGCAAAGCGATTAATAACAAAATTATTTTTTTCATTGCGACACTCCCCGAATTGAAAATTTGGTACGAGATGTAGAAACATGAGGTAAACTCACAACGGGAAATATCATTACCATCGCGCGGAACAAAAGTATTTCGAGCGCTATAAATCCGAGAGTAACCGAAATCTCTCCTATCGACGGGAAATAAGAACGAAACTGGTACGGAGGAGTATAGGCCACCAGAAAATTATTAATTCGATTCATTAAGACGCCGATTATAACCAATAGTGATGCTATGAACAATCCTAACTGGGATTTTTGTATTTGTCTTGATAAAAACATTCTCAGCGGAATAACAATGCCAATCACAACTTCCAGAACAAACATTACACTTGCCGTGTTGAATTCATTCAGATAGACAAAAGTTTTTCTGATTACCATATCGCCTATTTTGAACGACAGGTAGATGCCGAGTAATGTTGCAACCATACTGGCCAGGTTAGCTAAAACATCCATCTCCGGTTTTAATCCGAACGAACGCGAAGTAATAATAGACTCCATTATTACCATCGGGAATCCTACCGAAATTGCTGAGAGTAAAAACAAAAGTGGGAGTATAGGAGTCTGCCATAACGGGTGCATCTTGGGGCCGGCAATTACCATTAACGTTCCGAGTGAGGATTGATGCAGGCATGAAAGAACGACGCCGGCAATAATAAAAATGAACATGGTTTTATCCAATCCGCGATCCAGTGCCCGTAATAATTTATCCAACGGATTGTTCAATGATTTTAAAAATCCCGGAAGGTTTACTCGTCCTATAAACCGTTCGCACACAATAGGTAAAAATTCGATGTATAGAACGGTCAGATAGATCATGACGCAAATACCCACTTCGAATAAAACCGAGTTGCCGTTCCACATCAAGAGCGGGTGCCAAATGTAGTAATATCTTCCAAGGTCGATCATTACGCTTAATGCTACAAAAGTGTATCCGAGCATGGCTGTTAATAGCGCGGGACGTACAATAACATGATATTCTTCTTTATGAATTATATGACCGAGGGCGGCGGTAGTGAATCCACCCGCGGCTAAAGCCACTCCTGCCGCTACATCTATTCCAATCCAAATTCCCCACGGATGCTGGTTATCCAGATTTGTAACGGCGCCGATTCCCCAAATAAATCTTGAGAGTAAAAAAATAATTCCGTTCAATGCTATCACACACAAAAAAATTACTCCAGGCGTAAAATATTTGCGCGGTACCGGTGTAGGTTTAAAATTTTCGCTCATAACTATATCTCCGTATCAGATTCGGATTTTTTCTTATTCTTATTAATCCACATTACACCGCCAAGCAGGGCGTACAACGCAATGGGAGGAACAAAGTAGGCAAAGATTCCATGCTGTATTGCTTCGCTTACTCCGGGCGCCGGATTATTGCCAAGCTTTGGAAATTGAAGTTCGGCAAATTCGCGACTTGCCAAATACATCCACGATGTGCCGCCGACTTCGTACTCTCCGTAGATGTTATTTATATATCGTTTAGGATATAATCTAATCCGTTCACGAGCAACTTTAACCAATTCTTCTCTCTTTCCGTATGTTAATGCCTCTACGGGACAAATATCTACACAGGCAGGAAGTTTACCGACTTTTGTTCTTTCAAAACAGAAATCGCATTTTTTAATTTGTGGATTGATTGCTTTTTCATATTCAAACGCAGGCACTTGGAATGGACAGGCAACCATGCAGTAGCGGCAGCCGATGCATCTATCCGTATCCCAAATTACCGAACCATTTTCCTGTTTTGAAAAAGCGCCTACGATGCAGGCAGAAACGCATGCCGGATGATCACAGTGCATGCACTGAACTTTAACTGTAGTAGGGTATAACTCGCCGAGTTTTGCTGGATATTCGTTTACAACTGTCAACGCTTTGTCGTCCGGTCTTCTCATTTGTTTGAAAACACTTTTATCATCGTAACTTTCCAAAGATGCGGTTGGAAGATTATGCGCAGTTTTGCATGCCCATTCACATTTACGGCAGCCAATACAAACCGTCGTATCAACAAGTACGCCCATTCTGTCTTCCGATAAAATTTCTTTAGGAGCTGCTTTAGTTGGTTTTGAAGTTAGCCCAGCTGCAGCGGTTCCCAACACTGCGGCTGTTTTGAAGAAGTCTCTTCTGGATTGAGTAGCCATTATTCCTCCGAATAAGATGAACTTATCGAATTAATCTCCATATGTTTTATCGTATATTGGAGACTTATATCCAATTCAAACTTACTACAATTCTGTTTTCGTGTCAATTTAATTTGCCGTTAAGATCAAAAATTTGGTTTAAGCTTTATTTCTCTAATAAATTTGATTACTTTCGACATCCAATTATTAACAATCATTCGTATTTAGATGAGCAAAAAGAAAATACCAGGACTGGTAAAACTGCGTGAAGACATTAACAAGGTTGATTCTGAACTAATCAAACTTCTATCCGAAAGGCGAGAACTAGCTAAGGGTGTAATACAGGCAAAAGAAATATCTAAAAGCCCTATCAGGGATCAAAAACGGGAAGCAGATTTATTAAATAGGTTGATCAAATTAGGCAAGAAAGAAGGACTCGATTCTCACTTTTTATCAAAAGTCTTTTA
>DAIEQA010000296.1:0-20011 GCA_027348115.1 Ignavibacteriales bacterium | reverse complement strand
TGATTGGAAATCCGCCGAGCTGCTTGAACAACTTGTTTTGATATCGAAGCCGAAACGTGTTTTGGAAATAGGTACGGCTATAGCATATTCATCTATAAGAATAGCGCGCAATCTAAAGAAGAAAGCCGTTATCGATACGCTGGAGAAGAGCAAAAATAATATCAAACTGGCTGCCGGGTATATTAAAAAAGCAAAATTGGAATCGTTTATTAACATAATTGAATACGATGCTTTGGAAATAATGCCCAAGCTCGAAAGTAAATACGATTTTATTTTCCTCGATGCCGACAAGCAGGATTATGAAAGACTTTTTTTCTATTCACTGATACTGCTGAAAAAAGGCGGGATATTATTCGTAGATAATTTACTTTGGCATGGCTACGCAGCGGCTAAGTCCGTGCCGGAATCGTATAAAAACTCGACAAAGATTATCCGGAACTTCAACGAATTGTTTGTGAATCAAACGGCATTAAAAACTTCTATATATCCTATCGGCGACGGAATTGGAATCGGGATAAAAATTTAATTGCTATGACGCTCCCGGATACAAAAATAATTCTTAACGAAGTTGAGAGATTGGCAAACGGTAAATTAAAATTCCGTGATGATCTTGAGAAGCTCATAGAAACGGCGGCGGCAAACGGCCGGGAAGAACTTCTGCAAAAAATTTCTTTCGATGCAAAATTTTTAACTGGTTTGCTGAGTGTAATTCAAAAAAAAGATGATAAGATAGACCGAAACTTTTTTGATACAGCTATTAGTGAATATAAAGATGCGGTCGAAAGAATCAAATCCCATATCTCCGAACTTGTTTCTTTCTCATCCGAATTTTACAAATCGATCTTTAACGAAAAATTTTTAGGAATGACGCAGCAGTGTATGCAGAATTTGAATTTTTTATTTTCGGATTTAAGTTATCTGAAATTATTTTTTAATGATTTGAAAGCCCTAGACCGGTAGATTTACTTGCCCGGTTTAAAATAAAAGACTCGATGGGCCGCACCGAGTCTTTCTTGTCAAACCATGTTTTCCGAACTATTTTACTTTTCTTAAAGTTTCGGAATACTTTTCAGCTACTTCCTGAACGGATTTACTCGAAATAAGATTATAAATTCTATTTCTTAATTCAGCCCATTCATCATGAAGCGGGCAGGGATTTTCGTCCGAGCATTCTTTTAACCCGGTTACGCATTTCAAATTGATAACCGGTCCTTCAACTCTTTCAACAATTTCAAGAATTGAGCTCTTTTTTGCTAATTCAGTAATTTTAAATCCGCCTCCTCTTCCTTTAAAAGAATCAACATAGCCGTATTTTGCCATCCTTTGCAGAATTTTGGCAAGATAGTGAGCGGGGATGTCTTCATTTTTGGCGATTTCGGAAGACATGATTAGATTCTCTTTTGATTGACGCGCCAAAAAAAGAATCGCACGAATTGCGTATTCGCCAGTTTTGGTATATATCATTTATGCCCTCTGGTATTTATTTGTGTAAATCTTTCAAAGACTTATGGGAGCCGCTTATCCTAAATAAAAAATAAGTAAATCGGAATCGTTTGTCAAGAATTGGATAGTAGTTTTGCTTAATTACTTTTTATAATATATGCAGATTTATCAGTTTGAACTACTATTAGGTTGGTTTTTAAAGTTGAAATGTCTTCAAAGAATTTTTCTTTTTGAACCGACGGCAGCAAGCAAATCATTTGCGGCTGATCTTCAAAAATTGTTTCTTTTATTATCAACGAATGTTTCGAAATAAAATGATGCACCATCTTGGATTGTTCGAAACTATACTTGACTATTATTTCGTGATGAAGAATCTTATTCAGGATAGGGCAGTTACTTAAATCTCCGAAAGCCGCTTCGTAGTAAGCTTTTCCAAGGGGACCAACGCCAAGTTTTGTACCGCCAAAATATCGTACTACAACTGTAATAAGACTTGTGACCTCAAAATGATTTTGTGCGTTTAAGATTCTCAGCCCGGCTGTGCCGTTTGGTTCGCCGTCATCCGAATATTTAATGGAGCCATTGGCAAGTTTATACGAATAACAATGATGTGTGGCATCGTAATATTTTTTCTTTAGCGAATTAAGAAATTCAGCAGCTTCTTTCTCAATTTCGATATTTTTTGTAATTGAAATAAAGACGGAACCTTTCTCTTTGATTCTGAACTCAGATTGACCCTCTGGCGTTTTGATATGGTCTGGAAGTTTTACCGTCATATTTTAATGCAAATAAAATTGATTTTAGACACTGCAATTCTTAGAATAACTAATTGAACTCTGGAAATTTAGGGAAATGGACCCTCTTAATAAAATTTTAATAAAAGGCGCACGCGAACATAATCTTAAGAATATAGATCTGGAAATCCCGAGAGATTCTTTTGTAGTAATAACCGGGCTGTCCGGTTCAGGTAAATCTTCTCTTGCATTCGATACAATTTATGCCGAAGGGCAACGCCGGTATATTGAATCGCTCTCTGCTTATGCCAGGCAGTTTTTAGGCGTATTGGAAAAACCCGACGTTGATTTAATTGAAGGATTAAGCCCCGCAATTTCAATTGAACAGAAATCAACTCACGGCAATCCGCGCTCTACTGTTGGTACTGTTACGGAGATTTACGACTATATGCGTCTGCTTTATGCACGTGTCGGCACACCTCACTGTTATAATTGCGGAAGACCCGTAGAGAAACAATCTTCAGATCAGATAATTGAGACTGTTCTTGAGAAACTTGATGAGAAACGGGTAATGGTTATGGCTCCGGTTGTTAGAGGGAGAAAAGGTCATTACCGGGAATTGTTCCAGGAGATTCTTGCCGACGGATTTGTGAGAGTTAGAATCGACGGAGAAGTTACCGAATTAACCGAGCCGCTTAAAGTTGATCGTTACAAAACCCATGATATTGAAATTATTGTCGACAGGATTAAGGTTAATAAAAAATCGGAACACCGGCTTACCGAATCGATAGAAGTGGCACTTAATTACGGAAACGGAAATGTAATTATAAACGACGGCAGCGAGGATTTTGTTTACAGCCGTAATCTTGCGTGCGTTCATTGCGGAATTGGTTTTCCGGAACTGGCTCCAAATTCTTTTTCATTCAATTCGCCTTACGGTTCATGCCCGGACTGCGACGGCCTCGGCGAGAAGAAAGAACTAGATTTCAACTTAATTATTCCTGATTGGGATAAGACAATTAACGAAGAGGGAATAGCCGCTATAGGCAAACCCAGAAGCGTTTGGTTTTTTAATCAATTAGATGTTATAGCTCAAAAATTCGGATTCGATTACGATACACCGCTTAAAAAACTTTCTAAGGAACAAATAGAAATAATAATGAACGGGACAAAAGAAAAGATCCCGTTCACGTATACTTACGGCGGCGGAAAAACCGTGACATACAATCATAAATTTAACGGCGTGGTAAATTATATTAAGCATTACTACGAAAATACTTCTTCAAACAAAATACGCGAGTGGGCGGAATCTTATATGAACACAGCCCGCTGTTCAACTTGCAACGGCGGAAGATTGAAAAAAGAATCGCTCTCCGTAACCATTAATGGTCTTAACATTGCCGCCTCGTCCGCTTTCTCAATTGAAAAAGCGAAAAAATTTTTTATCACTTTGAAATTAAGCGCACGGGATGAAATAATTGCGAAGCAGATTCTTAAAGAAATTAATTCACGCCTGGAATTTTTATTGAATGTTGGTCTTGATTATTTAACTATCGACAGATCGGCAAGAACTTTATCCGGTGGCGAATCCCAGAGAATAAGATTGGCAACTCAAATCGGTTCACAGCTTGCCGGTGTTCTTTACGTCCTAGACGAGCCAAGCATAGGTCTTCACCAGGCCGATAATGTTAAACTTATTAATTCGCTTAAAGACCTGCGTGATTTAGGCAACACGGTTATTGTTGTCGAACATGACAGGGAAACCATAGAGAGTTCCGATTTCATAATAGATCTTGGTCCGCGCGCTGGCGAACACGGAGGTGAACTTTGTATCCTGGGTGAAACCGAGACAATTGTTAATAAAAAAACCGGGAAGGAATCTCTTACCATAGATTATCTTACCGACAAGCGGAAAATTGATTTGCCTAAAGTTCGAAGAAGCGGGAGCGATAAAAATATTAAGATACTCGGCGCCTCAGGCAATAATTTGAAGAATGTAGATTTGACGATTCCGCTTGGATGCTTCACGGCGGTTACGGGGGTAAGCGGTTCCGGTAAATCTTCCCTGATAAACGAAACGCTTGTAAAAATTTTAATGAAGAAAATTTACGGTTCCAAAGTAGTTCCTCTTCCTTACGATAAAATTGAAGGACTCGAAAATATAGACAAAGTAATTGAAATAGATCAATCGCCGATTGGAAGAACTCCGCGTTCAAATCCCGCTACTTACACTGGATTGTTTACTCACATACGCGATCTTTTCGCTCAATTACCGGAATCAAAAATGCGCGGGTACGCGCCGGGAAGATTTAGCTTTAACGTTTCCGGCGGACGATGCGACGAGTGCGAAGGAGACGGGCTTAAAAAAATTGAAATGAATTTTCTGCCGGATGTATATGTACTTTGCGAAGTATGCAGCGGAAAAAGATACAACCGCGAAACTCTTGAGATATTATATAAAACCAAATCGATATCCGACGTGCTTGAAATGCGTGTTGAGGATGCGGTCGATTTCTTTGAGGACCTTCCTGCGCTCCGAAGAAAAATTAAAGCCCTCAACGATGTTGGTCTTGGTTATATTAAACTAGGGCAGCAGGCTACAACCTTAAGCGGCGGAGAAGCTCAGCGCGTAAAACTTGCTACAGAGCTAAGCAAGGTCGGAACAGGCAAAACAATTTATATTCTTGATGAACCCACAACTGGCTTGCACTTTGAAGATGTAAATATTTTATTGAGAGTGCTGAATCAACTTGTAGATAAAGGCAACACGGTAATTGTGGTAGAGCATAACCTAGATGTAGTTAAAGTCGCAGATTATGTTGTGGACCTTGGGCCGGGCGGCGGCGAACATGGAGGAAGAATAATAGCCAGCGGAACGCCCGAGCACATTGCGGGAATAAAAGAAAGCATAACCGGGGAATTTTTGAAGAAAGAGTTGAAAAGAAAATAAATTTTTACGGAAATTGATCCCGCATTTTAAAAGTAAAAGAGAATAAAATGAAAACAAGCGTAAACGAATTTAGAGCGTACAGAACCGAGATGAACGAAAGAATTTTAAACTCGGGCTTTAGGGACTTCAATAAATTTTTTGCACTCGATAACAAAGCTTATATAGACGTCGCTTTGAACGCGAAGACAAAAGAACTGATGGGATTAGCCGTTTCGATGGCGCTGCGATGCAACGACTGCATCCTCTATCATGTAGACCGTTCAATTCATGAGGGCGCTACCGAGCAGGAACTCTACGAAACTTTTAATGTAGCGTTAATTGTCGGCGGATCAATTGTAATTCCGCATCTGCGTTATGCGGTTGAAAAAATGGACGAAATATTTGCTGAGAAAAATAAAAATGAAGCGTAAACTTTTACTTGCCCACAAAATTGTAACCGTTAATGAAAGGAATGAAGTACTTCATGATTACGCCGTAATCATCGATCATGGAAGGATTGAAAAATTAGTACCCAGAAAGAATATCGACATAGATACTTTTGACGGGAAAGTTTTGGATTATTCCAATTTCACTTTGATCCCGGGATTTGTCCAGACCCATGTTCATCTTTGCCAATCTTTATTTAGAGGTCACGCAGATGAAATGGAACTACTCGATTGGCTGCAGTCGAGAATTTTTTCTTATGAGAATGCACATTCGGAAAATTCGTTACGCGCTTCAGTAAAACTCGGTCTTCACGATCTTCTCACGGGCGGTACTACAACCATACTTGATATGGGAACCCTGCGCAACCAAGAAATCATTTTTGAAGAACTCCTCAACAGCGGCATCCGCGCATTTGCCGGAAATTGTATGATGGATACAAACGAGCTTTATCCGGCGTTTAAGGAATCTGCGGATTGGAATTTAAAAACAACTTACGACCTTGCTAAATCGTATCACAATTCCGGTAACGGAAAAGTTAAATACGGTTTTGCGCCAAGGTTTGTTTTATCGTGTTCCGAAAAACTTCTTACGGAAACAAAAGCCATGATGATGGATTTTAACGGCTCTCTTTTCCATACGCATTCTTCTGAAAATAAAAAGGAAGTTGAAGCTGTTCGAAAAATAACGGGCAAAGAAAATATTGAATACTTCGATTCAATCGGCGTACTCGATTCAAATACTGTACTCGCTCATTGTATCCACCTTAACGATACTGAAATTCAGACTCTTAGAAATAAAAATGTGAGAGTCGCTCATTGCTCGTCCTCCAACCTTAAGTTGGGATCGGGAATTGCGGATGTTCCCCGTCTAATGAAAGAAAACATTTCTGTTTCGCTTGGAGCGGACGGCGCGCCGTGCAACAATTCTTTAAGCGCTTTTACGGAAATGCGTCACGCTGCTCTGGTACAAAAACCGGTTCACGGTCCAACGGCTATGGATGCCCTTACCGTATTCCGTTTAGCTACTATTGAGGGCGCAAAAGCGCTTCATATGGAAAATGAAATAGGAAGCATCGAACCGGGCAAGTGTGCGGATTTTGTTTTGCTCGATTTGGAGAAGCCCGATCAGCCGTTACAGATTACAGATGATCAAATTTATTCTAGCATTGTTTACTCGGCGTCGAAGGAGAACGTTGTTTCAGTAATTATAGGCGGCGAAAAAATAGTTGAACAGCAAAAATGTTTGCTTTATGATGAAGCGGAAATTCTTTCTGAAGGCAAAAAAGAATTGACGGAATTAATAAAAAGAATTTAAGGGACAGCCCCTTTTTATCTTTCTTAACTTTGAGAGAGGAAAGGGAAAAGTCAAAAGGAGTTACATTGAAAATTATTTTCGCAACACAAAACCCCGGTAAAGCAAAGGAAGTGAAAGCAATCTTCAACAATTCAAAGTTCGAGATAATTTCCCTTTACGATTTGGGAAACAACATAGATGTGGAAGAAACAGGAACAACTTTTCGCGAGAATGCTTTTCTTAAAGCCAAAGAGATTTATAATATTTATAAAGAGCCTGTTATTGCGGATGATTCCGGTTTGGAGATTGAGCAATTGAACGGCAAGCCAGGTGTTTATTCCGCGCGTTACGCGGGCGAGTCGTGTACTTACGAAGATAATAACTTGAAAGTGCTTGGCGAGTTAAAAGATTTACCCGAGCCGCACAATGCAAAATTCATAAGTTTTGCTGCGTTCTACGACGGCAAGAACGAAATTGAAGCCGTTGGCGAACTGCCCGGTCGAATTATTAACGAGCAGCGCGGTACTAACGGTTTTGGATACGACCCTATCTTTATTCCAGATGGGTACGATTTAACTATTTCTCAAATGGATTTTGATTTTAAAAATAGAATAAGTCATCGGGCTAAATCTTTTGAAATCTTGAAAGAAAGGCTTCTTAAATATCTCCATGCGGATTAAGTAGCGATAAGCAGTCCACGCCAAATTGGCTAACCCACTTCATTCACGTCTTCATGAATGTAAATTTAAATTTTCTGAAATTAATTTTTAAAATTTTCGCGCAATCGCTAAAGTTACCGTTTTGACAATCGATAATAATAATAGAATATAAGCATCTTTTTCTGGTGATGTTTCGCCATCATAGAAAATAATTGCACATAATTTATTAAATACTAATAGTTTTACCCGTGTATAGACTAAGACCGAGAGGGGAGATATGAAGTTGTCGATTAGTAAGAAAGTTGGATTCATCGTTACGATAACACTCGTAATTGTAAACTGTTGTGTAATTTACGTTCAGATTTCCAAGCAAAAAAACTCCAAAATTAATTCTACAGAAACAGAAGTCCGCAACATAAGTCACGTATTAATCAACTCAATTAAATTTGCTATGTCTCAGGGCATTTCGGATATCGATCCATTTATCGAGCAGCAAAAACACGTAAAAAACTTAAGCGAGCTCAGGATAATACCTACTAATAAAATTAAAGCCGGTTCGGAACAGAAAATGGATAACGTAGAACTTTCCGTTATGAGTTCTAAACAGAGGGCCGCGTTTATGGATGAATTTTCAAACCAGGACGTATATCGAACAGTTGAGCCGATTCTATCAAACGAAACATGCAATACATGTCATGGAACTAACATCGGAGATGCGCTTGCGGTAGTAAGTATTAGATATTCACTCGCGGAAATGAATTCCGATATAAACAGTCAAAGTATTTGGATGATCCTTTTAGGAGTGCTTGGCGTAATAGTAACATCATACGCTTCGGTATTCTTCATTAACAAAAAGATAGTTAAAGACTTAACCGGCTCCATTACCGCAATAGAAAAATTGGCGGAAGGCGAATCGCATTCGGTCGAAGTCCTTACTCGAAAAGATGAGATAGGAAATTTAAGTCAATCATTAAACAGACTAAGCAATAGTATGATCGATCGGGCCCAACTTGGAGTGAATTTTGCCGAGGGAAACTTTGACAAAGAAGTTGTTATGCTCTCTCACAAAGACTCCCTGGGTCAAGCGTTCCAGACAATTAAAAACAGTCTGGGATTACTTGTAAACGATATGAAATTACTTTCGGATTCTGCGCTTGAAGGAAAATTAAGTTACAGGGCAGATGCCTCCAAACATCACGGCGAGTTCAAAAGAATAATTGAAGAAGTTAATGCTACGCTGGATGCAGTGATTCATCCGATTAAAGAATCCAGTAAGGCGCTAGATAAAATTGCCCAGGGAAACCTTACAGTTAGAATGGACGGAGATTATAAGGGCGATTACGGATTAATTAAAGAAAGCATCAACGGGCTTGCGCAATCATTCAACGACGCGTTGGCCAATGTGGCCGAAGCGGTTGCTTCTACATCATTAATGGGCAACGAAATCTCTTCGAGCAGCGAACAAATGGCTGCGGGTGCGCAGGAACAAAGTTCGCAGACAAGCGAAGTTGCCGCCACAGTAGAGGAAATGACCAAAACAATTTACGAGACAACTAAAAATTCGTTAAAGGTTGCCGAGGCCGCCAAGATTTCCGGCGTTATTGCCCGTCAAGGCGGAAATGTAGTGAACGAAACAATAGAAGGAATGAACCTGGTTGCCGAAGTAGTAAAAGATTCCGCGGAAAAAATTCAGGCTCTTGGAAAAAGCAGCGATCAGATTGGCGAGATTGCCCAGGTGATTGATGAAATTGCGGATCAAACAAATCTTCTTGCTTTGAACGCCGCCATTGAAGCCGCACGCGCCGGAGAACAGGGAAGAGGATTCGCTGTTGTTGCCGATGAAGTTAGAAAACTTGCCGAACGCACAACCAAAGCCACAAAAGAAATTGAGGCGATGATAAAACAAATTCAGAAGGATACATCCGACGCGGTAATGGCTATGCATAAAGGAACTCTCGAAGTTGAAAACGGTAAGGAACTTGCCGATAAAGCCGGTCAAGCTTTATCCGAAATTATTAAAGGCGCCGATGAGGTAGTTGAATTATCGGGACAAGTAGCAGCCGCCAGTGAAGAACAATCCGCCGCAGCCGAACAAATTAGCCAAAACGTTGAATCAATTAATGCGGTTACGAGGGAAACGGCTTCAGGGATTCATCAAATTGCAAAGTCCGCAGAAAATCTAAATCAATTGACGGATAAACTGCAGCAATTGATTTCCCGTTTCTTAATTGTGAACGGAGGTATTTCTCACGCTGGAGTTAAAACAAGTTCAAGTAAAGTACTTTCTATGAATTAAAAGCGGGGGATTTTTCTAATGTTTTGTGGGCAGACTTTAATCAGTTCCGGCAGACGCTAATAATTTTTGGAAAGTTTGAAGGATATTTCATCTATCGACGAAAAGATTCGGAGTGCTTGCAAAGATATTCCTTGGTCTCGCAAAGACATTCCGAGTTCTTGAAAAGATGTTCCCAGCCCTTGCAAAGACTTTCCTAGTTCATGCAAAGACATTCCGAGTTTTTGAATAGATGTTCCCAGTTCTTGCAAAGACGTTCCTAGTTCTTGCAAAGACGTTCCGAGCCCATGCAAAGCTATTCCTAACTCTTGCAGTCATATCCATGTTGGTTGAAAATAAATTCCAATACATTTCCGACATGTATTTCTTTTTATTTTATGTAAAAAACACATTATCCAATTGTTATGTCATATTGTAGGCAGAACGGTCATAATTAATTTACTACTTCAAATCCGGTTAAGAAGGTACCAAATACAATTTATAGAATTGCTAAAATTATAACATTCCTTTAACTTGTTTAAGGAACACAGGGGAGTTCTCTACGATGATTCGCAGTACCGATTAATTTGAAAGAGCTTCTTCAGGCAGATGGCACATCGGCCGCTTATAATGGATGAAAATATCTGCAGTGGTTTTCAGCCCGCGGTTGAAATTTTGTTGGGAAAGATTAAAAGCCATACGGCTGCAGAATAAAATTAAACGGAGGTAATATGAAACGACTTATTGCTTTAGTTTTATCTTCCGTACTCTATATATTCTGTTCAGATGAAAAATTAACAAATCCGATTTTATTGCCGATTGATGAAGCAACGATCGGCGTAAAAAGCAAAATATTCTATCCGTCACTTGAATCCAACCAGATTTTAAATATTGAATATTTTGAATATGAATTCTGCCGGTTACAGAAAAAAATTTATTACAGCGAAAATCGGGTTGTAATTACTAATTATGAACTATTTAATTATGATGACAACGGAAAGTTATTGTACAAGTTGAATTATCATAACAACATTAATTCTCCTACAGGGTTCATTCTTTTGGATTCAACCTCATATATGTACTCCGGTAATTTGCTTGTGGCCGAAAAGAAATCTTATCCGTATTCTGATTATTACGAGAAATACATTTATGAATATGAAGGGAAATATCTTTTTAAAAAATCGAAATATTATAAAGAGGAATTGTATTCCTACACTACTTATGAATACAAAAACAACAAAGTACATCTGGAATTAAATTATAGTAAAGATAACAGAATAACCGAATCGAAAGAGTATAAATACTACTATGCGGCTTTGATAGAAGCGGTTTATTACAATTTTCGTAATGAAGCAAAGAGAAGAATAAAATACAGCTATAATGAAAAAGGAAAGCTGGTATTGGAAAAAGTTGAGGAACTTTTCGATTTTAGTTCGTCATTACCATACGTGGTAAGATATGAATATTGGATTTAATGCTATACCGAATTCCAAAACGAGGCAAGTTGGGCACATCTTTAATTAGTTATATTATAAATGAACATATTGTTGGGAGGTAATTATGAAGCGTTATAACATGTATGTTGTTCTTTTAGCGAGTTTTATTATTACCGGAATAATGGGATTTATAGTAATTCCGTCCTCGGATAAACAGCAATCAAATCCGTATCAAGAAAATATTGATATAGCATTGCCCGGGTTAGCATTTATCAGTCATATTACTCATGATTACGTTACCGTAATAGATTTAAAGACAAACAAAATAATTGGTAAGGTGCAAGCCGGGGGCGGAACAGACTGGTTCGCTTTATCTAAAGATAGAAAGACTGCATACGTCGCCAATTTCCAATCGGATAACATTACAATTATTGATGCGGAAAATGTTAAGAATAGAGAAAATATTCCTGCGGGTAAAAATCCAACTTGTATAAGTTTAACCCCCGACGGAAAGTCAGCATTGATTAGTCATCAATCGCAAGACGGTTTATGGTTCATGGATATGAAGACTCATCAAATAACAAAAAAGATATCCGAAGGAACCGGATTACTCCACTTATCGCCTGACGGAAGTAAGTTTTATCAAGCTGCTGTTTTTCGACCCTACATTCATATTATTGATCCTAAAACAGAATCAATTTCAAAAAGTATATATGTCGGCGGACGCCCGTTAAACCTGGCTCTTACTCCGGATGAAAAACATATCTATGTAACAAATTCCGATTTCAATGAAGTTGAAATAATAGACACAAAAACCGACAGTGTAATAAATAAAATTAACGGTTTCGATATCCCGAGGGGCATAGCAATTACTCCGGATGGTAAATATGTTTTAGTTACAAATGTCGGTTCCAATTTGATTACGGTGATTGGCACGAAGAAGAATTCCGTCTTGAAGAAAATTCAGGTTGATAAAATGCCGACTGACATTGCAGTTACAAAAGACGGACAATATGCCTATGTAACAAATCAGGCTTCTGCTTCTATAGCCGTAATTAGCATAAATAAGTTAGAGGTTGTTAACAATATTGAAGTTGCTGATAATCCGATTACTCTTTCTTTATCCGAATGAAATTCAGTTAAATATATAATTCCATATTTTTCCCGCATACCAATTCTCTTCGATAAGCGGGTTCGTCGGGTTGATCGCTTCCCATAGGAGGAATTTATGGCGGACTCATTAAATAATTAGTCACCTTATTAGGCATTTAAATCAAAAAATTCTAATTTAGACCTACCTCGTCGATAGTTACCTAATAAACAAAGTGGCAAAAACTTTTTGAAAGAAAACAGAAATGAATAAATTCTTTTATATTCTATTGGTTATATCATTTTTACGTACTGCCGAAATTAGGCCGCAGTGGAATTTGGTTAAGGGTCTGCCGGCAGCGGAATTTTCCTGTATCTACATGTTCAGCGATACATTGTACGCTGGCTCGAAGAATGTAGTTTATATAAGCGGAGATCAAGGCAATTCGTGGTTGGCCTCAAACGCATTGCCGGAGGATGTCGATTTTATTTCGGCCATATTAAAAACAAATGATAAAATAATTGTCGGCACCTACGCATACGGAATTTTTAAAAGCTCAAATAACGGTGATTCATGGTCAAACTTTAACAATGGGTTAACAGGCATACTCGATATAGAAGCTTTAGTTCAGCGAGGCGACAGTATTTACGCCGGAACTATAGGGTCTTCAATTTATACAGTCCACAACGGAGGAAATACATGGTCCCCCTTCAGTAAAGAAATACCGATGAATAATGCCGGAACGGTTTATTCTCTTTATAATTTTAACGGAAGATTAATAACCGGTTCGGGAATTAACGCATATATCTATTACAACGAGAGCGGTTCTATAAACTGGTATGAAACACCTTTCGCGGAATTTAATCCTCTCGGCACTGCCATGCATGCAATTGTAAGTAAAGGAAATATTCTTTACGGCACCGGATCGCAGGGAATTTATAAAAGCACAAACGGAGGACTTAATTGGGAAAAATTTGATCCTGGCATCGGGTATATTGAAGCCGGATCGCTGGATCTTCATAATGAAGATATAATAGCTATGCTTTCAAAAGCGAATAGAACTTATTACTTTATTTGCGATAACGATATCAACCAGTGGAAACAGTATGATTATCAGACGGGAGTAACCACGTATAATTTTATAGTAAGTAAGGATAAAATTTTTGCGGCAAGTTAGACGGATTATACTTCAATAACATTGTACCGACGTCAAGCGTTGGAAGAGATGATTACCCAAAAGATTTTTTTCTGTACCAAAATTATCCTAATCCGTTTAATCCAAGCACAAAAATTGCGTATTCTTTAAAACAATCCGCTCATATTTCAATCGAAGTACTTGATGTTTTCGGAAGCACTATTAAAAAATTATACGAAGGATATATGCCTTCGGGCTATCGTGAAACGGTTTTCGACGGAAAGGATTTAGCGAGCGGGATTTATTGCTATCGGCTAAAAGTAGGCGGCACTTTATTGACGCGAAAGATGTTGTTAATAAAATAAAATCCGTATAAAAACTAAATAAATTTTATTTCATTAAACGAACGGCTTATTAAAGAAATCATGCATGCAACAAAAATAAAATATAAAACTATTGAGGAATATCATTCTGCTTCCCCTAGGAAAGTGAAGGATATGTTGACAGCAATAAGAAAAACTATACGACAGGCTGTCCCGGATGCGGAAGAAATAATAAGTTACAATATGCCAGCTTTCAAATATTACGGGATACTTGTTTACTACGCGGCTCATAAAGAGCATGTAGGTTTTTACCCGACTGCTTCCGGCATTAAGACATTTCAAAAAGAATTTACATGCTATAAATATTCCAAAGGCGCTGTTCAATTTCCGTTCGATAAAACGCTGCCGGTAATGCTGATTCGCAGGATAGTAAAATACAGGGCAGCGGAAAATCTTGACAAGTATAAATTGAAGCAAGCAAAGAAAAGTAAAGACTGATATTTTGATCATGGCAATTTTGTCTAGAAATAATTATTAACGAAAGGGAAAGATGATCCCTAAAAATTCCGTAATGCGTGTAGCCCGTCCAACAGACAATTTAGAAGTTATATCAAAAATGTATTCTGAAGGATTGGGATTTGACGTGATTGGCTCCTTCAAAGATCATGAGGGATTTGACGGCGTAATATGAGGTCATTTTAAACATTCGTTTCATATCGAATTCACACATCACAAAGGCGCAACCGTCGGCAAAGCCCCCACAAAGGATAATCTGCTTGTTTTCTATATACCGGGAAAAGATGAATGGGAAACGGCGTGTGATAAAATGACTAAATCCGGATTTAAGAATGTGCAATCATATAATCCTTATTGGGAGGATAACGGAAGAACTTTTGAAGATGTAGACGGTTACAGGGTTGTACTTCAAAATAAAGAATGGCCGGTTTAAAAATTTCCGTAATGTGAAAAGATTAAATACATCTCCGCAGAGAGAAAATGTTCTGCGGAGATATCATCGTTAAGCGGTCTATCTTACTCTCGTTAAAAAGCCACCCAGCATAATAAATACAACGTATTGTTGTCCGATGCGTTTCTGCCGTTGCCGTCGTAGTTATTTGTCCCACCGTTAAACTTGTTGTAAACCACGTACTGTGCCGCGAGTTTTGTGTTAAGCCAGGGCAGGTAATCAAATTCGGCAGTAAAGCCGTTGCTGTCGGGCATTCCGTTTGCGCTTCCGCTAACGGAAGCGGAAGGATAAAGAAGCGGATCATAATCGCCGGTAACGGAAAAGTATCCGAGCGAAAAACCGATCTGTGAATGCAAATAGTAATTTGCGTTCGCTTGAAATTCGCTCAATTTATCAGATGAATAAGCCGAACCACCCTTGGCTAAGGAAGCATCCAGAGTTCGTGATTCATGAATCCATGACCCGTGAGCAGTAAGCATATTCTGCCCGAAGGGTTTCTCGAAATTAAAATCAAATCCTACATCGGTATAACGATCGGTTAATCCCTGAACTCCGGTTGGATACATGTTTGCGGATAACCCGAAAGTACCTACCTGGAGATAAAAATCTTCGAACTGTTTTTGCAGAGCGATTCGCCAGTAAGGAGCTAATGATTTTAAAATTCCTGTTGATGCGCTGTCCGGCGGATTTGCGGCGCCTTGGGGAGCCGATTTGTAAAGACTTATTTCGGTATACAATAAATTATTCCACATGCTGTAAATACCTAAGCCCGCAACTTGCTGTGCCAAACCTCCGTCGATCAACGCCGAAGCGGCTGGTGTAGGTGAAGTGGAAGAAGATGCGAAGGGAAATCTCCATGCCGGAATACTGTTCCAAATATCCTGCATGGTAGGGTTGTTATTTAACGTAATTCCATAAGTAAAATTTTCACCTCCCAATTCGGTCTGGTCGGCGTAGCGTAATTCAGTGTTATCCAAACCAATTGCGCCGTCCTGGTCGCTGTAAGTTAATTGGATAAATCCGCCAATCTTGGGAGTAAGTGAACCACCTGCAAAAAGACTTAACTGCTGCGGGAAGGAGAAATTATCGTTCTGTGTTCCCGGCTGTTCCTTGCTTTTATAAGTGTAAGACATTTGCATCATGGCGGAGAAAGGAGATGTTTTCTGCAGCCGCAATATTGTTGTTTCGCTGTCTGCATTCGCTTGAATGGTTTCGGCAGTAACCATTGTATAGGCATTCAGCTTGAACTGTCTTCCGAATGCATTTAACTCGGGGAAAATTGTATGGCATGCATTGCACGATAAACCGGTTTGACGCGCAAAGCTTGGAATAGCGTAAGTGTTACTATTGATTATCAATAATATCGCCAAAACGAGGGCAACAGTTGCGGCGCGTGCCGCTTTATTAATTTTCATTTTTTCTCCTGTATTATTTTTTTAATTGACGGATGTAGTTAACCAGCTCCCATCTTTGCTTTTCTGACAGCGCGGATTTCCAGGAAACCATTGGCGGTTTACCCGTGGTTATTTTCCAAAATATGGCTCCGTCAGTTTGCTCTTGAACAATCTTGGATGTAAGATTCTTAGGGTGGGGAATTATTGTCGCGGCAGCCGGGCCGTTTCCTTCGCCTTTATCTCCGTGACAGCTTGCGCAGTTAGCAGTGAATACTGATTTGCCCTCTTTAGCTGCTTTAGCGTTTCCTGCTAAAGGATTTTTTAATTTCGATGCAAAGCTCGGTGCTATCCAATCGTTTCCGCCTCCTTGAAGAATTGCATCTGTTTTATGTTTAATTGGCGAACCGGCGCTGAATGAATATACCGACGTTACGACAAACAAAAAAATTAAAAACGGAATTGATTTATTTATGTTGCTGGATTTCATAATGCCTCCAATAAATGATGTTGGGTTTTCGTTTTACAAAAATTTGTAAGCGATTATTAGGTTCTAAATAAATGCGAAAGAGAGTTTTAGATGAGAAGGAATTCGTGAAGAATTGTATTTGAAATGGGCGTTGCCATGGAAATGGGACTGCCGTGATGAAATTGCTGCCGCTTGATAAATGTATTTTTAAAAGTAGTGAACGAGCCTGCTTTGCTGCCTATGCTGAATAACCTACATAAATTTTTGGCGTCTTGGTTCTCAATAAAATTTAGTAAACGGGTATTGCCTGTAGTTTTATAAGGAGGAAAGAAAGTAGTGTGAGTCAATGAATTTCCGCTGCATGCATTCTGCCGCTCAAAAATATTCTTGAAATTGTTTTCCCGAATATTGAAAGAATGACCATAGATATATCCCCACGAAACAGAAATAAACAAAAGCAGAAATCCCAATCTAAGCGTTCTTATTTCACAGCCGATTAAATTTCTTCTTAGCATATAATGACCGCTGAAATTATTTGCAATTAATTCTTTCCTCGATTTGATCAAATTAAAACTGCGCCAAAACAATTTTCTTACATGAGAAATTAATGATTAGTTCCTTTAAATCAATATTGGATTAAATCTAAACCGGATAACAGCATTCGATTAGAATAGAAAATTTATTTTCGCTAATTTTCATCCATTAAAAGAAGGAGGTAGTTATGTCCAACGATATAACGACAAAGAAAAAAAATTCCGTAGACGACACCAAATATTCGATGGATACCCATTTAATATACGGTAAGGACGTAAGCGATAAGTGGGATTACTCCCATCATGTTACGGCGCCAATTTCATCATCAACAACATTCCGGCTCGATTCCGTAGAACGAGGCGCGCAGGGCTTTTTGCAATTTGCCAATACTGAAGGTCTGGGAGACAAAGCTCCGATTTTTATTTACGATAGACTTGGCGAACCGAACAAAGATATGCTCGAAGAAAACCTGGCATATGTTGAAAAGGGGGAGATGGCAGTAAGTTTTGCGAGCGGCATGGGCGCAATTTCTGCGGCGCTCGGTGTGCTTACTTCTGCGGGTGACGAAATAATTACTCATAATACTCTTTACGGTTGCACACTTTCATTATTTACCAATTGGTATCCGCGCTATAATATTAAATGGATACCGATTGACTTAACGGTTGTTGACCATATTTATTCTCAACTCACTTCCAGGACGCGTGTTATTTATTTTGAATCGCCGGCAAATCCCAATATGGAAATTATTGATATTGCCGCGGTGAGAAAAATTGTTGATGAGGTAAATAAAGAAAGGGATGAGAAGAATAAAATTTTTATCGTAATCGATAATACGTTTGCAACTCCTTACTGCCAAAGGCCGATTGAACTCGGTGCCGACTTTGTTGTCCATTCATTAACCAAAGGCATAGGCGGTTTTGGAACGGATATGGGCGGAGTAGTTATCGGTAAGAAAAAGTACAGGGATTTGATTCTTCTTTATCGTAAAGATTTTGGCGCGGTGCTGAACACCAAAAGCGCCTGGGCAATTCTAACGTATGGATTACCCACGTTGGCGCTCCGTCAGCGTCATCAAATTAAAAGCGCCATGAGAATTGCCGATTACCTGGATGCGCATCCCAAAATAAAATTTGTGAATTACCCGGGACTTCCTACTTCAAAGTTTTTTAATCTTGCCAAAAAGCAAATGGTCGACTTTAACGGCAACTTTGCGCCGGGCAGTTTAATTTACTTTGTACTTGAAGGCAACACCCCCGCCGAAAGCAAAGAGAAGGGAAGAAAGTTTATGGATTACGCTGCAGACCATGCCTACACAATGACTCTTGCAGTAAGTCTCGGTCATACCAGAACGCTGCTCGAACATCCAGCTTCGATGACTCACTCTGTAGTTCCGCCGGAAGATTTGGAAGCGAGGGGTATAGATCCAGGGGGTATTAGATTGGCAATTGGTTTAGAAAATCCGGATGATATTTTGCTGGATCTGGACGAGTGTTTAAAAGTGATTTAATCAATTATAAAGGTTGTCCTTTAAAAATTCTTGGAGGACAACCTTCGTATCATTCGGACAAAATGCAGATTATAAAAAGCTCTCTCTTCGAAAAATTTCCCGAATTGGTTTTCGGTCTCTCCACAAAAATCGGGTTGAATAGGAGGACGCCGTTTTACTTCAATCAATCCTATACAGTGGGGGACGATCCGAAAATTGTTAAAGAAAACCGTGAAGCGTTTTATGATGCTTTAGGATTATCGGCAAATCAAATTGCCATTCAAAAACAAGTCCATTCGGATATTGTTACTATTGTGGAATCTCCGGGTCAGCAGAACGAAAGCGATGCGATGATTACAACCGTTAAAGGAATAGGACTTGCTATTTCAACCGCGGATTGTGTACCCATTTTTATTTATGATGAAAAGCAAAAAGTAATTGCAGCGGTTCATTCGGGATGGCGCGGGACGCAGAAGCGCATTCTTGAAAAAACTATTTCTATTCTAAAACAAGAATTCAATTCATCGCCCAAGAATTTAAATATTTATATCGGTCCGTCGATAAGTCAAAAGAATTACGAGGTGGGTAAAGAGGTGGCTTCGCTATTCGAATCTAAGTTTGTGAAAGAATTTTCTGGAAAGCTTTTTCTTGATGTACTCGCGGTCAATTTAGAATTGATTTTGGGAGCGGGTGTGGATTCAAAGAATGTTGAAGTTTCTCCTTTGTGCAGCTACAACGAAAAAGAATTGCTGCATTCATACCGCCGCGACGGAAAAGATTCAGGACGTTCTCACGGTATCTTACTAATGAGAGACGCTCAATGAAAACCGATCCGCTTAAATTAGGTTTAGGTTATGCGGCTATTTGTTTGATTTGGGGTTCCACCTGGATGGCAATAAGTATGGGCCTCGGCTCGTTAACTCCATTAATCTCTTCCGGCATACGTTTTCTTATTGCCGCAACATTGATTTTTGTCTTAATGAAATTTCGGAATTCGGAACTGCAGTTAGACAAACTTTCCATTAAGCTTTATATAGTGTTATCCCTGTTCGGGTACAGCATTCCCTACGCTCTTGTATATTGGGCGGAAAAATATATTCCTTCCGGATTGACATCCATTGTGTTTGCCGTAATGCCGTTGTTTGTAATTTTATTTTCGTGGTTGGCCTTTTCCAAGGGAACTCTTTCCTTAAATCAAATAGTTGGGGCAATCTTCGGCTTTGGAGGCATTGTCATAATCTTTTCGGAAAACCTATCTTTAGATTTATCCGCCCAGATGCTTGGCATTTTAGCCGTGCTTCTAAGTGCCTCGATGCAGGCCGGCATTGCCGTTACAATAAAAAAATACGGCGAGCATTTAAATCCTCTTTCCATGAATTTTCTCCCGATGTTTGCCGCCG
>DAIEQA010000265.1:0-12308 GCA_027348115.1 Ignavibacteriales bacterium | reverse complement strand
TTTACAATTCCGCTGTAAAGAATATCATGCACAAGCGTTGATTTGCCCGATCCGCTTACACCGGTAACAACAACAAATTTCTTTAAAGGGAAATCAACCGTAACGTTCTTCAGATTATTTTCCCTCGCCCCGATAATTTTTATCTGTTCCGTGACGGAGTTGTTTCTTTCTTCCGGTATTGGAATTTTCAATTCACCGGATAAATATTTTCCAGTCAGCGATTTTTCATTTCTCATTATCTCGTCGCTGGTTCCGCTTGCAACAATTTCTCCGCCGTGAATTCCGGCACGCGGACCCATATCGTAAATCAAGTCGGATTCTTTCATCATCTCCGGATCGTGCTCAACTACCAAAACGGTATTGCCGAGATCGCGCAAGGATTTGAGAATTTTTATAAGCTTCGCGTTATCTCTGGGATGAAGACCGATTGAAGGCTCATCTAAAACGTACAATGTTCCCATTAACGCCGAACCGAGCGACGTTGCCAAATTTATTCTTTGAGTCTCTCCGCCGGAAAGCGTGCTGCTTAAACGATCGAGCGTCAGATAACCTAATCCCACATCGTTTAAAAAAGTAAGACGCTTTACAATCTCGTCATAAATTCGCTGCCCGACTGCTTTTTCGTAATCGCTCATCTGCAAAAGTTTAAAGAACAGCAAGGCGCGTTCAATCGACATAAGAACAATATCGTGAATCGATCTGTCTTCTATTTTTACCTGCAAAGCTTCTCTTCGCAAACGTGAGCCACGGCATGCGGCGCAGGTTGTGTAACCTCTGTATTTACTAAGCAGGATGCGAATCCCCATCTTGTAAGTTTTTTCTTCCAAGTGTTTGAAGAATCCGTCGATGCCGTCAAACCCTTTGAAGCCCTCCTTAACCAAGGCAACTTGTTCGGCCGTTAAATCTTTAAAGGGAACGTTAAGAGGAATTCTATTTTCGTTATTGCGAATCAAGTCGCGTAAATATTTGCTGTGCTTAACCGTTCGCCACGGCGCTACGGCTCCTTCCAGCAACGTTAAATTTGGATTGGGAACGATAAGATCCATTTCATAGCCCATTGTTTTGCCGAAACCCTGGCAAACAGGGCAAGCGCCGAACGGATTATTGAACGAGAAAAATCTCGGTTCGGGTTCCTCATAACGGATTCCGCAGCATTCGTAGAAGCGTGTAAACTTTTTAACATCGTCGGTATCGGCGTTAATTACAGCCAGCCGGCCTTCGCCTTCTTTGAATGCGGCTTCAATCGATTCGGCCAGTGTCTCTCTAACTTTTCCTTTCTTAATCTTGAAGCGATCGAGAACAATAATTATTTCCTGCTTCGATTTGGGAAGAGTTTTGGTTTCGTTAAGATCAATAAGTTTGTCTTTAATGAATATCCGAAAAAATCCCTTCTTCCGGAGAAGATCAATTTCTTCTTTTATCGTTCTTCCTTCATGGGAATGGATAGGAAAGCCGAGATAAAACTTGTTCTCTTCGTTTTGATTCTCAAGCCACTCGGAGACAGTAGCGACTGTATCTTTCATTACCTCTTTGCCGCAGCTAAAGCAAATTGTTTTACCGATGCGGGCGAAGAACAATCTTAAGTAATCGTAAATCTCCGTGCTCGTTCCAACTGTAGAGCGGGGATTACGAGCCCCGGTTTTTTGTTCAATGGCAACGGCGGGAGAAATTCCGTAAATGAAATCAACTTCAGGTTTATTCATTCTCTCCAGGAACTGCCTCGCGTAAGAAGAAAGACTTTCCACGTAGCGGCGCTGTCCTTCGGCGTAAATTGTATCGAACACAAGGGATGATTTACCGCTGCCGCTAACTCCGGTAAACACTACAAGTTTATTGCGCGGTATTTCCAGCGATATATTTTTTAAGTTGTGCTGGCGCGCACCCTTAACAATTATTTTTTTATCGGAATATGAATTGTTCTTTGGCATATTTGTTTTTAATTATCTAAACCAGATAATAAATAAAAAATTAATATAGAAAAGCAAAAAAATTTTTAATAAAGCACATGAAATGAAAAGTTTGAGGACTATAATTTTCGGTATATATCTTTTCTTTGACCGATAGCAACTATAAGAATCACTAAATTATTGTTTTCCTTTTTATATATAACTCTATACTTACCAACACGCATCGATCTTAATCCCTTTAGCGGTCCAACCAATTATTTTCCAAGTTCCGGATTAATTTGAAGAGATTCTACTGCTTCCATTATTTTGATTTTATCAGGATTGGAAAGAGCACGAATATATTTTTCCGCTATGGATGTATATTCTAACCGCCACATAATCTTCTTTTTTTGCTGAAATATATATCCCCAAAGAACCGACCGCTATTGAATTTTTGATCTGCCGTTCCTTTTTGTTTGAGGTGAAAAAATGTCTTTATGGGTTTTCCTTTTGTCCGATGGTTCCTTCAGTGCCGATGAAATCGATTTGACCAGTTCAGAATCCGATAATATTTCAATTGTTTCTTGAATGTTTTCATATTCTTCGGCGCTCATCAAAACAGCAGTTTTTTTTATTTTCATTATCTTTGTTCTCATAACATGTCCACTTATTTATAGAAAAATTAGAATATTAATCCGTTAATGTAAAGCCGTCGTCTTCATAGGTATAACATTAAAACCAAATGTTTAGGTAAACTAATCCGTGTTAAATTAAATGAAAAAATCTATTTTTCATTACTAAATAGCGGATTCATATTGTTAAACACAGAACCAATAAAAAAAATTCTCATTATAAATACAAAGTACCTGGGCGATTTGGTTGTTTGCACGCCCGCCGTAAAAGCTATTAGGAATACATACCCGGCTGCCTCAATTTCTATTCTTGTAAGAGAAGAATACAAAAATGTTATGGCTGGCAATCCTAATGTTGATGAAATCCTTTCGTTCGATTTTACCGTGAAGAAAATTAGAGGATGGAAAAGAATTAAAGCCGAACTAAATTTTGTGAAATATCTAAGAAGCAAAAAGTTCGACGCTGTTGTTTCGCTTCAGGCCGGTGACAGGTACGCCGAGTGGGCATTCCTTTCCGGCGCAAAAATCAGGGTGGCGCCTAAAAAGCAAAGTCTAAGTTTTCTGCTTACGCATAAAGTTGGAGTATACGAAGATACAATCAGCTACATGGATTACTATCTTAAAATCGCTGAAGCATTTGGAGCTATAGCCGATAATAAAACTACCGGGTTTTACCTAAGCAATAACTTTAAGGAATGGGCCTCGGAATTTAATTCGGTAAATAAAATATCGGGAGAAGATATTCTTATTGGGATTCATCCCGGCGCGAGTGAGCCGTCTAAAATTTGGCCTTTTGAAAATTTTATAAAGCTAATTGAGCTGCTGACAGCTGATGGCAAAGTAAAAATTTTTCTGTTTGCCGGACCGGCGGAGAAAAAGATGCTGGAAAAATTTAGGAATGCCTTTGAAGGGCGGTTAATATTAGCCGATACTTCCAATGATATCCAACAGTTGGCGTGGCTGATAAGCGAATGCAAACTTTTTATAGCCAACGATTCAGGCGCCCGACATATTGCAGCCGCGTTAAAAGTAAAAACTCTTACGCTTTTCCCGCAAGATAAATCATCCTGCTGGAAATTTTACAGTGAGAAAGAAGGTCATTATTTTATTCTTGGCAAGAGAAACATTGCGGATTCTAAAAATATGTACCTCGACGGCATTAAGGTGGAAACGGTTTATAATAAAGCACAACAAATTCTTGGTTAGATGAAAATAGAAACCCCGAAAAATATTTTAATTATAAAATGGGGCGCGCTCGGAGATATTATAATGGGCACGTCCGCAATCCGCTCGGTTAAAGAAAGTTATCCACATGCAAAAGTTACATTGCTTTCAAATTCTCTCAGCAAACAGATTATTCCTGCCGGTTCTATTGTAGATGATGTTATAATCTACGATGAAAAAAAACATAAGGGACTTAAATCATTAATCGAATTATTCAAAGTTGTTCAGCAGCTTCGTAAAAGAAAATTTGATTTGGCGATTAATCTTAGATGGACGTCCGACCGCTGCGCCGTATTAACTTTTCTTAGCGGGGCAAAATATCGTGTGAGTTCGGGACCAGAAGGGATGATGAAACTTTACAACATTGGAATTCCGCATCCCAAGGGAAGATACCACGAAATACACCGCAACCTTGATATTGTTAAAGCGATCGGCATTGAAGTTAGAGATGAAACTCCGTTTGTATTTATCTCGGAAAGCGATAGAAAATTTGCTGCCGATTATTTCAGCCATAATAATTTTACAAGGGAAAATACAATCTGCATCCATCCCGGCGCATCCAAACCAGTAAGGGCTTGGCTGCCGGAAAGATATAAGGAAATTGCAAACGGTCTTGCCGCAGAACTTGGATTTAATGTTATTGTTACCTGGGGCAACGGCGAATACGACTGGGCTAAATCGGTAGCGCAGGGTAACGAGAGAAAAATATTTTTATCTCCGGAAACAAAAACCGTGGGGCGGCTTGCGGCGTTAATTCAAAACTGTTTTATGTGCATTACAAACTGCACGGGACCAATGAACGTTGCAGTCGCGGTTAAAACTCCTACAATCGCGTTACTTGGTTCCAGCCATCCTCTCGATTGGAGTCCCTATGGAGAAATTCATAGATCGGTGAAATCCCCGCTGATAAGAGATACATATACCGATGAACAAGAAAAACAAGCGATGGAAGCGATATCAGTAGAACAAGTTTGGAATGTAATTCTTCAACGAGTTAATGAAATTTTAAAATCACGTTTTTAGTTAATCTGCCGAAGTATTGCAATATGAATTTCTGAAGGATAATTACGAACAGTTGAAATAATTTTTACTTCTCGTCATAAATCACCTCTACTAAAACATTACCTACTTGCTGCAGGCTTTTATAGCTGCAATTTTCGGGAGTATCTTCGGTTGTATGCCAAGATTTTGGAAAAGGTGTTTGAATTAAATCAATCACCGGGATAGATTTTTTTAAAAATGCTATGTGGTCATCTATAACCCCGTCGCCTCTTTGATTAATAAATGCATTTGAGCCAACTACGGAGGCGGCCTTCCAAACTTTTTCTACAACATTATCTGCCCTTACAACAGAATAAGCTTCTTTTGGAATAGAAAGTTCTTTATCCCCTACCATATCTAAGAGAATACCATATTCCGGAATATAATTAGGATTGTTTTTCACAAACATTTCCGAACCTATTCCAAACGGATTTCCTGTAAAGATTTTGTTGTTAGAATCATTTTCATCACCAATATCTTCAAGGTCAAAAAATACTATATCAACACCAACATTAGGTTTTGATTCTGAGAATAGACGAGCCATTTCCAACAAAACAGCTACACCAGAGGCGCCATCATTTGCAGCCGGAACAGGAAGGATACGTTTAACGGAATCTGGATCTTGATCTGCAAATGGTCGCGAATCCCAATGTGCGCAGAGTAAAATTCTTTTCGTTACTTTTTCCGAAATATTAAAAGAGGCAACTATATTTACTCCATTATAAATCTTGGTCGAATCGTGCTTGTCTTTATAAATAAACGTTTGCTCGGAGACCAGATCGGCATATTTTTTCAGTCGGCTCTCCAAATATTCCTTTGTCTTCTCATGCCCGATGTATCCACAAATTCTTGGACCAAATTCAACTTGCTTCACCAGCTCATCGAAAGCTCTTTTACCGTCAAATTTTGGTTTTGGATTTCTCAATATCACGAATATTACAGTTGCGGCAATAATCGAGGTTGCTATTATTAGAATACTTTTCCAATAATTTTTGAAGAATGAATTCTTGGTTTGGTTTTTCGACCCTTTTTTACCCATTGTCAATGAATGTTAAGACTAAGATTAACTCCTTAATTCTTATGCAGCTTTGTTTCCAACTCTTTTAATTCTTTAGTTCTCGCTTCAAGAATTTCGTTCTGCTGTTTAAGCTCTTCAAGCTTATTGTCTATTTGCTTCTCATATTGAGCGGTATCCCAGTAGCCGCGTTGTTCAAAATAACCTTTGAATAACCAGTTGTGTTTCAAAGCTTCCATATTCTCTGCAAGACGATCAACCGCCACGCGCGCCTGATCGGAAGTGCGGGTTAAATTTTTAACAATTGTTTTTATTGAGTCGCCCGTTTGCCGGTCGCTTATTAAAGCGCCGAGAGCGCCCTCGCCGTTGTTTACCTTGTTAATTACTTTATGAATGTCGGCAATCGTGCCGTCAACATCCGTAAGAATGGACTTAATGCTGCCGGTCGTGCTTACAATAATATTCGAAATTTCATCCAGACGGTTTGTAATCGTGGTCAAACTTTTATCCGCGGTCTGAGTAATTCTAACGGTTGAATTATAAAGTTGGTCGTCGTTAATTAATTTTCCTATAGAGCCCTCGCCGCGGTTAACCTTAGCGAATATTTCGGAAAAATCTTTTGTAAGATCTTTCATATAGCTCATAACGGCTTCGGTCTGCTCGATGATTTTTGCGACATTGACGGGCGATTTGGATTTAATAATTCCGCCCTCGCTTATCTCCGCTTCGTTCGGCGAACCGGGTGTGATGGAGACAATTTTTTTACCTACAAGACCTTCGGTCTCAATCGAGGCCTCGCTGTCCAGGCGGATAAAGTGTTTTAAATTATCGTCGATTCTCATTTTCACTTCAACCATTCTGGATGTATCGCTGCCGAGAGAAATTGCGCTGACGCTTCCAACATCGTAACCGCTAAGGCGGACAGGCGCGCCGCTCTTCAATCCTTCGATTTGTTTGAAGTACGCTTTTATTTCAATTGTGCTGGTAAAAAGTTTTTCCTTATTACCGATTAGGAAGATCGATATAATCAGAAGGATCGTTCCCAAGAAAATAAATATTCCGAGCCTAGCGCCTTCAAGTTGTTTTAACATTTCAAACTCCGTTAAGCATTAAAAATTTCATGACTGAAAAAGTTCTTCAGGAACGGATCGGTTGAATCCGTTAATTCTTTTATACTTCCTTCGTAAGCCACTTTTGCGTCTTTAAGAAAAATTGCCCGGTCGGCAATAATTTCCGCGCACATTAAATCGTGCGTAACCGCAATCGAGGTCATATTTAATTTTTTCTGAAGGTTTAAAATCAATTCGCTTATTTCTTTCGTTGTTATCGGGTCAAGCCCGGTAGTCGGCTCGTCGTAAAGCATTAGTTCAGGGTCGGTAATAATTGAGCGCGCCAGCCCTATTCTTTTTTTCATACCGCCGCTTAATTCCGAAGGCATCTTGTCTATCGCTTCTTCCAATGAAACCAAATCGAGTGTCTTCATCACTTTATCGTCGATATCCTTTTGAAGCATATCCGGCCAATGGCGCTTCAAAGGGAAAGATAAATTTTCTCTAACCGTCATGGAATCGTAAAGCGCGGCGCCCTGGAAAAGGAAGCCGATGTTCTTTCTAACCTCGTTCAGTTGTTTTACCGGAAGATCGAGAACACTTTGCCCGTTAATAAAAATCTTTCCCTTTTCAGGAGTCATCAAACCTATAATGCATTTAAGCAGAACGCTCTTGCCCTGACCGCTTCTTCCGAACACAACAAGATTTTCTCCGCGCCGTACGTTAAGCGAAACATCGTCCAGTACTAAGTGCTCGTCAAATCTCTTTGTAAGATTTTCTATTTCAACTAACCTAGAGTCGGCCATAACCATAAAGATAATTTTCCTAAAACCATATCAAAGACCAAGAGCAATAGTGAAGACAGAACCACCGAGGTAGTGGACGCGCGTCCCACGCCTTCGGTTCCTCCTTCGGCTGTAAATCCTTTGTAACATCCTACAAGTCCAACTATGTAACCGAAAACAAACGTCTTTGCTATACCGGGAATAAAATCCCCGAACTCAACGGAATTGACTACCGCGGAGAGATAATACTGCCAGCTCATACCGTCCGAAATTATTATAGCTATATATCCGCCGAGTATTGCTATTACCACTACATAGATGGAAAGAATCGGAAGAATCATTGTTGTTGCAATAACGCGGGTGACTACAAGATATTTAAAAGGATTAACGCCGGAGACTTCCATCGCGTCGATCTGTTCCGTCACGCGCATTGAACCGAGTTCCGCGCCGATACCCGAACTTACTCTTCCGGCAAATATTAAAGCCGTAATTACCGGGCCGAGTTCACGCACAACCGATAAGGCAACCATACCAGGCAAAAAATCTCCCGCGCCGAATCTTTGCATAACCGGCTGGCTTTGCATTGCCAAAACCAAACCGATTATAAATCCCGTTATGCTTACAATACCGAATGTTTTAACTCCAAGCTCGTCCATGTGCTTTTTAACTTCGGAAATTTCATACGGCGGAAGAAAAGCCTGCTTTACAAATTCGATGTTAAAAATTGTAAGACCGGTTAGAGTCGCAAAAAAATTGTAAAGTAAATCCGTAAACGAAAGACGTCTTCCGTATCTGTGGTGCGGCAGTTTCATTAAGATAATTTTGAATTATGACTGTTCTAAAATAGAAAAAGAATTGAAAAGATGTTGATAGGAAGATTCCTATAAAAATATTAGTAGGCAACGCGAACGCGTTCCGATTTTATATAATTTTCTTTTTTGATCCGGTCGGTATGTCGCCGTTTAGAGATCAAAAAATAATTTTGGGTACCTGAAATATGCATCCGTATAATTTTGCATTGACTTAAATCAAATGAAGTTCTAAGTTAATGCCGGCTTCGGGGTATTGTGCAGTGTAAGCTATTCATTTCCGCTTGGGGCTGAACAACTAAAATTATTCCCGGTAAAAATTTTTTCCGAAAGCTGCATTCATGTTTTCTTCAGTTACAGAATAATGATGCTGCCCGTTATTTCTTTTTACCGGCGCCTTTTTCTTGAAGAACAATTTTTTTAATAGATTCATATTCATTATCGCATCGGCGGCATCCCGCCTTGTTTGTAGTGATGCATCGCTTCCTAGAATGTGATTCTGTTAGGGGAAAAGAAAATGGCAGTTGACCCGGGTTGTTTAGCATTAAAAAATTACGACAGTGGTTTTGGTAAATATAGCGCTGCTTTTTTCAGAAGGAATACTCTTTCTGTCTGCCGTAACGCTGCTTTTGCCAAGAGGAATACTATAATTGCCAAAAGTAATGTTTTAGTAGGCAAACAGAGAGCTATTCAAACTAAAAATACCGCTCCTTCCGCCAAGAATACCTCTATTTTTACCCAAAATAGTGTAGTTGCCGGTAAAAATAGTACTCACATTACCCAAAAAAGCACAATTATTGGCAAGAAAAGCCCTATTTTAAGCCGAAATATGAACTTCATACCATTTTCCAATCCGAGATCATTTATTCCCAATTATAAAGAGTCAACATTACTGGGATTAATAAATTTCAATTCCGGATGGTTTGAGAATTTTCCGTTATATACTGTTAATAAACAAATCCAATAACAAGCCGAAGAGGTTAATGTTGTTAGCTTATCTAAGTGAACCGAAGGATCGCCTTACGGAATTAATGGCGGGCATGGAAAAGAACGCCGCTCTGTGGACGAACCAAATCTCGAAAAATTTATAAAATGTTTTTTACTATTCATGCCCGTTATGGTGATGATCGAAATCTTGATGAAGATTTTCTCTCACTAATAAATATTCGCCGTACTGTTCAAGCAAATCCCACGAGTAGATTCCGTAATCGTAGCCGTCTTTCCACCTAATTTGAATTGCGTAGTTGCCTACCGTTTCGAGGTTTTCAACCTGGTAAGCTTCCGGCTTCAACGGTGCTTTTTTAGCGGGAGCGGGGTAATGTTTCCACAAAATTGTTTCGCCTTTATTCCCCGCGTCGGGCGATTCATCACGTAAAAATTTCAAAGGATATTTAATAATCTTCCCATTGTTCCAGGTAATCTCTATATATTCCTGCTTGTGAAGCTTGATCTTTGTCGGTGCTGCCATAGTCAATAATTTTTTATTAGAATATTATTTCAGTTCTTTATTAATGCCGCCTTAATTTCGTTCAGCGTGCGGTTATTGTCTTCCAGCGCTTTATTCTGCTCTTCAAGATGTTCGATTATCAATCTAACTTCTTCTTCGGCTTTAAGATTTATATCGTAATCGTTATGCGCTTCAATCCGGTCGCGGTCTGCCTGCCGGTTTTGACTCATCATAATAACAGGCGCCGTATAAGCTGCCTGCAAAGACAGGAACAAATTTAATAAAATGAACGGATACGGATCCCAATGATTTATGTAAGCCGCTATATTTAACACAATCCACAAAAGCAAAATAACGGATTGAATGATTAAAAATTTCCACGAGCCCATTACGTTGGCAATGCTATCTGCCGCTTTTTGCCCGGCAGTACGTTTCTGGTCGAAAATTTCATTTACGTTCTTAACCGGCATGTGATCATGCTTATACGGCTTTGGGAAATTTATTATGTTCATTTTTTTACTCTCTTTTTGGTTAACAATTAAACCGTGAAAATGATTTCTTATTTTAACAGAAGTGAACTTGAGAATCTGGCATTCAAATTAATATTTTCCGGTTAAAATAATTGGGTAAGTAAATGTCCGGAAAGTTTAAAATTAGAACAATGGATCGGAGCGAAATTGATTTCGCAATCGAACTCGCCGCCAAGGAAGGATGGAATCCCGGTCTGCATGACGCCGAACCGTTTTATTCTGCCGACAACGCCGGATTTTTAATTGGTCTTTTGGATGATAAACCTATCGCTTGCATCTCCGCGGTTTCTTACGAAAATGAATTCGGGTTCATCGGTTTTTACATTGTTGTTCCGGAGTACAGAGGTAAGGGTTACGGAATTCAAATATGGAACGCGGCGATCGATAAGTTAAAGAATCATAACATCGCTCTCGACGGCGTTTTTGCGCAGCAGGATAATTACCGTAAATCCGGGTTTAAGTTTGCCTACAGCAACATCAGGTATGAATGGATCAACACCGGCGGTAATTTAAAAGCTGACGGAATTGTTCCCATATCTTCTTTGGAGATTGAAAAGATAATTGATTACGATAAAAAAATTTTTCCCGCAGACAGAAGTAATTTTTTAACCGACTGGCTCAAGATGCCGGACTCGTTTTCATACGCCGTACTTGTTAACGAAACAATTAACGGCTACGGCGTTATACGAAAATGCAGATCGGGTTTTAAAATCGGTCCTTTGTTCGCCGACGATGCAAAAACAGCGGAGAGTTTATTCTTACGTTTAACCTCTTCTATTGAAAAAAATATTCCGGTTTATCTTGATGTGCCGGAGGTAAATTTGGAAGCGATGGACCTTGCGCGGAAGTATAAAATGAAAAACGTTTTCGGTGCGGCAAGAATGTACACCGGCGATATTCCGGACATCTCCGTTGAAAGAACTTACGGCGTTACAACTTTTGAATTAGGATGATCTAATCGAGCGAACACACCTCGGATGAAATAATTGTCTTAACCAATTTTATCGGCGGAACAGGATCTTTGGAAAGCTTAATTGCGGAAAGCAATTTTTGTTTTGCGAGACCGACCTTATCTTTTTTATCCGTAAAGATTTCTGCAATCACCGCGCCTTTTTTAATTCTTTCACCGATTTTGGGATAGAAAATAATTCCCGCTTTAGGGTCGATCTTATCCGCCATTGTTAATCTTCCGGCTCCCAATTCCAGCGACGCCATGCCTATCTCGTAATTGTCGGTTGACTGCAGGTAACCGGATTTATCGGCAGTTAACGGTTCATTAATTTTGGATTTGGGATATTTGCCGGGATTCTTAATCAGTTCTACGTTGCCGCCTTGAAGTTTAACAATTTCCAAAAATTTGTCGAATGCTTTGCCGCTCGCGATAATTTCTTTCGACATTTCAACTCCCTCCCGTATTGTGGAAGCTTTGCCGCCGAGGAATATCATGGCGCCGGATAAATTGAGAGAGAGCTCGACTAAGTTGCCGAGTTTTTCTCCTTGCAGCACTTTTATCGATTCGTAAACTTCCAACCAGTTGCCGATGTAATTGCCAAGCGGTTCGTTCATATCGGTTATCAGAGTGATAACTTTTTTCTTAAACGCTTTTGCCGTATGCGTAAGCGAATCTGCGAGCGCGAGCGAGTCGGCGTATTTTTTCATGAACGCGCCGGAACCGGTTTTTACATCGAGTACGAGACCGTCAATTCCTTCCGCCAATTTTTTGCTCATAATACTTCCGGTGATAAGCGGAATCGATTCGACCGTAGCTGTAACATCGCGCAATGAATAGATCAACTTATCCGCCGGCGCAACTTCTTTTGTTTGACCGGCGAGCACGGCGCCGCACTTTCTTAAAACATTTTTATATTTTGCCAATCCTATCCTGGTTTT
>DAIEQA010000239.1:0-9519 GCA_027348115.1 Ignavibacteriales bacterium | reverse complement strand
AATCTGTGAACCGCGGCGGCTAAATTACGAGACAGCGCCCTGCTCCTCCTATTATTCTGAAAATCGATTATTAAATCATATCCAATATGCATTAGCTCTCTGCGAGCAAATAACGGATTATTTTTATCGTACAATATTATTCTATCCAAGTACGGATTAAAGTGAACTGCGTCTTCGAAATCTTTTCTTACCGCAAAATGAATTTGAGCGGAAGGATATTTCATCTTCAGAGCGCGGATAACGGGCGTGGTTAGGAGAATATCGCCAAGGGAACTGAGCCGAATGATTAGAATTTTATTTATTTCTTTTTGAGGCAAATAATTTTATTGTTTTTTCAAAACAAATTTAGCCAATTCAATTGTCCGTTCCAACCTTGGATTTGTTAGTAAACCGCCTCTTGATTATTTTTCGGATGCTAAAAATTTGAAGGCAGATCGATGACCACATTACCTCCTCCGGCTACTAAGTTTTTCCCGGAAAGCTCGCTTGAAAAGCAATGCTATAATATTGCGGAAATGTTTAAGGAAAATATCCCTATAATGAATGATAGGAACCGTTTGGGTTTTAATCTTTATAGATATATGAAAGGTGAGGGTGACGCTCCGGAAATCCTTGTAAAGACAACCAAAATTAAAATTGTAGGATTAAACAAAGAAGAACTGGCAAAAAAAATTGCCGAAGAATTGAAGAAGGTAAAATCGTAAATGATATTTAGGAATTGAGGATTGAATTACAATCCTCAATTTATATTGTCAATTTATCTTCCCGTCAGACTCAGCTAAAAATTTTTCCACAAGCAAAACATCTTCTTCGCTGCCGATAAAAATCGGGGTTCGTTCATGAAGAGATTCCGGTTTCAATTCCAAAATTTTTTGGGAGCCGTTTGTCGCTCTGCCCCCGGCTGCCTCGACAATAAATGAAACGGGGTTGCATTCGTAAACTAATCTTAATTTACCTTTCGCGTTTCTTCTATCTCCAGGATAAATAAAAATTCCTCCGTACAACAAAGTGCGGTGAATATCCGCCACCATCGAACCTACATAACGTGCCTGGTACGGCTTACCATTAAAATAATTTGCCTGAAGATATTTTATGTAGTTCTTCAATCCCTTTGGCCATGAAAAGTAGTTGCCTTCGTTAAGCGAGTAAATTCTTCCGTGCTTGGGAATCTTTATATCTTCGTGCGAAAGAATAAATTCTCCGAATGCCGGGTCAAGAGTGAATCCGTGTACGCCGTGGCCTGCCGTATAAACAAGCATTGTGCTGGAACCGTAAACAATATATCCGGCTACTTCCTGCTTGTATCCTTGCTGAAGACAATCTTCAAGTGTGCCGGGACCGTCGCCAGGGCTTATTCTTTTATAGATTGAAAATATTGTTCCGATGCTGATGTTCGCGTCGATGTTCGATGAACCGTCGAGCGGATCGAACAGCAAAACATACTTGCCAATTTTTTTATCCGGCGGAAGATGAATAATATCTTCCTCTTCCTCGGATGCCATCACGCAGAAATGGCCGCCGTGATCCATAGCTTTTAAAAGTGTGTCGTGAGCAAACATGTCAAGTTTTTTAACTTGGTCGCCAGAGGAGTTGCTGTTGCCGGAAAAACCGAGTATATCGGCAAGTCCAGCTTTGTTAACTTCCAGCGAAATTACTTTCGCGGCTAATCCAAGTTGGAGTAAGATAGCTGATAATTCCCCAGTGGCTTCGGGGTGCAGTTTTTCACCTTCGAGAATGTGGCGGGGAAGAGTCATAAATCTTTTTACTGCCATAAAGAATTCCTTTTAAACGGTTGTCTTTAATTCCTGATCTTTATATTGAAGCTGATACAGCTTGAAGTAGATGCCTTTCTTAGCAAGAAGCTCTTGATGCGTTCCCATTTCTTTTAGTTCGCCTTTATGCATCACAAGAATTTTATCGGCATTTTGAATTGTAGATAACCGGTGAGCAATAACAATTGAAGTTCTTCCAACCAAAAGCTTTTCAATCGCGTTTTGAATTAATTGTTCGGTTTCGGTGTCTACGCTTGAGGTGGCTTCGTCGAGAATTAAAATTTGAGGATCGTAAGCAAGCGCCCTCGCAAACGAAATCAACTGGCGCTGACCAACGCTCAATGTTGAACCCTTTTCTTTTACTTCTTCGTCATACTTGTTTGGCAGTTGAGAAATAAATTTATCAGCACCAACAACTCTTGCCGCTTCCATTATTCTTTCATCCGGTATATCGTTGTTTCCCAAGCTAATATTAGTTTTGATTGTACCGGAAAACAAAAACACATCCTGCAAAACAATTGAAATGTGTTTGCGTAAATCTTTCTTTGCGATATTGCGGATATCAATGCCATCCAATGAGATGCAGCCCTTTTCAATATCATAGAAGCGTGTTAGAATATTTATCAAACTTGTTTTCCCGGCACCGGTGTGTCCAACAATCGCTATAGTCTCACCAGGATTTATATTGAAAGAAACATTCTTAAGAACATACTCACCTGGATTGTAAGCGAAGCAAACATCTTTAAATTCAATGGCGCCTTTAACATTTTCAACTACTGAAGGTTTTTCAGGATCGTTAACAAATGTATCGTTATCCAGCAATTTAAAAATCCTTTCAGAAGAAGCCATTGCTGCTTGAAGAATATTATATTTTTCAGAGAGATCTCGAACCGGGCGCCAAAACATTTCCGAATACTGGAAGAATGCGATCAATACACCTACCGTCAACCTTGATTGAATTACCTCTCCCCCGCCGTACCAAATTATTAGTCCAACTGTAACCGCGCTTAATAAATCCACAACAGGGTAAAATACCGCATAATAAAAAATTGATTTCACATTAGCGGTTCTATAATCATGGTTTATACCGGAGAAATTTTTCAGTTCATTCTTTTCACGGGAAAATATTTGAACGACATTCATCCCGGTTACATGTTCTTCCATGTAAGAGTTTAATCGGGCAAGATGAAAGCGAACGTCACGGTAAGCTTCTCTTACTTTTTTTCTAAATAAAAAAGTAGCGTAGATTAAAACCGGCATTACCGAGAGGACAACAAGTGATAAATCCCATGCCATGTAAAACATGAAAATGAAAATCCATACGATGACAAATACATCGCTGAAGACTTGCACAATGCCGGAAGAAAACATATCGCTAAGCGAATCAACGTCATTAGTTACGCGGGTTACCGGTCTGCCAACGGGAGTCTTATCAAAATATTTTAATGCCAGCTTTTGTATATGAGAAAATAATTGAACGCGCAAATCATAAACAATCTTCTGCCCCATCAACTCGGTGTAATACGTAAGAAAGTATTGAACCACTGCCTGGAAAACTAACGAACCAAGAAGCGCAAGGCTAATGTAGAGTAGACCGTTGAAATCTTTGTTTGTGATGTACTTATCTATAGCAATCTTTGTGAGAAGCGGACGAAGCGGGCCAAGCGCGGCAACAACCACGTTAAGAGAAATTGCAAGAAAAACATATTTCTTATATGGCTTAACATAAATCAACAAACGCCGCATTAATTTCGCGTCGTATGCTTTGCCTAATATTTCATCATCTTTCTGTTCGTCGGCCATAATCTTTAATTCATTTCCGAAAGTTCTGCTTCCAATAATTGCTTGAAGTGGAGCTCGGCATAAATACCGCCTTTAGCCACCAATTCTTCATGTGTTCCTTCTTCGGCAATCTTGCCTTCATTTATAACAAAAATTTTATCCGAATCTTTAACCGTTGATATTCTATGACTTATGATTATGCTGGTTCTATTCTTCATGAAATTTCTGAGTTGTATTAAAATTTCTTCTTCCGTATGAGTATCAACTGCTGAGAAAGAATCATCAAGAATTAATATTTTGGGATCGATAGCCAAAGCGCGAGCAAGTGATGAGCGCTGCTTTTGTCCGCCGGATAATGTTAATCCGCGTTCTCCTAAAATTGTTTCATATCCTTTTGGAAAATCTACAACATCTTTTGAAAGCTGTGCTATTTCGGAGACTTGCTGAACAAGTTCTTGATCACCGTCATCAATGCCATAAATTATATTGTTGGCAAGAGTATCCGAGAATAAGAAATTCTCTTGTGGAACAATTCCAATATTTTTTCTTAGCACACCCAACGGAATCTTTTTAACATCAACTCCGTCAATTAAAACTTCTCCGCCAACCGTATCATATAATCTTGGTATTAAATTAATGAGAGATGACTTTCCAACTCCGGTATGACCAACAAAAGCAACCGTCTGCCCTTTGTTAATCTTGAAGCTAACATCATCAAGAACTATTGGAAGATTTTCAGCATAGCGGAACGTGACGTTCTTAAACTCAATACTTCCATTTATGTTATCTATGGAATTATCCGTAATCGCACTATCGGCTATTTCATATGGTTCGTTAAAAATTTTAAGAAGCCGTTTCATGCTTGCTTCGGCTTGCTGAATCATATTTGCGACCCACCCGAATGAGATCATCGGCCAGATTAACATTCCAAGATAAGCGATGTATGCGGCAAGGGTACCAAGTGTAAGTTCGCCGTTAATTATCATTCTTCCGCCAAGCCAAATAATAATTATTGTTGATGTACCCGCGATCAAAAAAAGCAACGGATGAAAGAAAGCCTGCAGGCGAACTAGATCCATTTTTCTAAGAAGATAGTTGTTGCTTAGGTTTTTAAACTGATCAACCTCATATTTTTCCCGGTTATAAGATTTTATAACTCTAATTCCAGCCATGTTCTCTTGCGCACGGGTAGTCAGCTCGGAAAACTTTTCCTGAATTTTTGTGTATCTCACATGAACTTTCTTCATTACGAGGTAAACCAGGAATGATAAAATCGGCATTGGAAGCAATGCAAACAAAGTAAGTTTAACACTCAACGAGAACATAATTATGAGAACCATGATAAACAACGAACCGTTATCAACAGAGTACATTATAGAAGGACCAACATACGAACGCACCGAGTTAATATCGTTCGTTGCGTGAGACATAATATTGCCGATAGAATTGTTCTGGAAAAATCTAAGTGGAAGTTTTTGAATGTGTTCCCAAAAATCTTTTCTCAAATCATATTCTATGTGGCGCGATACAACAATGATCGTCTGTCTAACCATAAATCCGAAGAAGCCGGCAACCGCAGTGGTAGCAACTATGTAAACAGCATTCTTAATAATAACTGCGGCATTTACTGCTACCCTCAAATCGTCTATGCTGTTTTTTACCAACAGGGGGACGTAAACTGTCCCAACATTTGCCAAAAGTATAAACAGCACTCCCAGCGAAAGTTTGCCTTTATAACGTAAGAAATATTTTTTAAGAGTGGCTAAACTGCGAAACAAGTTATCTTAAAATCCTTTCTTTCTTAAAACACAGGTCGTTAAGAAAAAATTCCTTTTATGAATGCAGAGTGCAGAATGCTGAATGTAGAATTAAATTCTGAATTCTACATTCTGAGTTCGTTTTATCCTATCACTTCAAAACCGGTGTACTTTTGCAATACTTTTGGTACAATAACTTTTCCTTCCGGCGTTTGATAATTCTCTAACAAAGAAACCATCAAACGGCTGGTAGCAAGTCCGCTGCCGTTAAGAGTGTGAATGAATTCCGGTTTCTTCGCGTCCTCTCTTCTGAACCTAATGTTTGCTCTGCGAGCCTGGAACGCTTCAAAGTTGCTGCAAGAGGAAGCTTCGAGCCATTTGTTTTCCGCAGGCGACCATGTTTCGATATCGTAACATTTGGCTGCGGAGAAACTTAAATCGCCGGTACATAACATTAAAATTCTATAAGGAATTTTCAGAGCCTGCAAAATGTCTTCGGCATCTTTAACCATTAACTCAAGTTCATCGTAAGAATTTTCCGGCTTGGAAAATTTTACCATTTCAACTTTGTTGAATTGATGCACGCGCAGAAATCCTTTAGATTCTTTTCCGTATGAACCGGCTTCTCGTCTGAAACACGGTGTGTAGCCGACATATTTAATTGTTAAATCTTTCTCAGCAAGAATTTCATCGCGATGAATATTCGTTATTGGCACTTCCGCGGTTGGAATCGGAAATAAATCATCCTTCTCAACAAAATACATATCTTCTTCCATTTTCGGAATTTGTCCCGTGCCCTTCATCGATTCTCTATTAACAAGGATCGGCGGCATCATTTCGGAATAACCGTGATTATGAAGATGATAATCGAGCATAAAATTTATTAGCGCGCGTTCAAGCGTTGCGCCTTTGCCGGTATAAAGCGGAAAGCCCGAACCGGAAATTTTTGTGGCGCGTTCAAAATCCAGAATGGAAAGTTTTTTGCCGAGTTCAACATGATCTAAAACTTTGAAGTCGTTATTCTCAAATGAAAATCCTTCCGGCAGCCACCGGCGAACCTCAACATTTTCTTCCGCGCTTCTTCCAACCGGAACAGATGAATGAGCAAGATTTGGAGTGTGACGTAAAATATTTTCTATTTTTTCTTCCACATCGCGCAGCTGGCCATCGAGCAAAGCAATTTCGTCACCGACGCGTTTCATCTCGGCAAAAATTGCCGTTGTATCTTGTCCGGCCTTTTTCATCTGCGGTATTTGTGCGGAGACTTGATTCTTCTTCGCCTTCAAATCTTCCACTTTGGCAATTATGGTACGGCGTTCTTCATCGAGATTGATTATTTCATTAACTATATCTTTAGCGTTTTTGTTTTGCAATCCTTGTCTAACCAGATCGGGATTTTCACGAATAAATTTGATGTCGAGCATTATTTCCTCTGTTTTGAATTCTGAAGAGGTGAAACAGTTGATATTCTTCGCTTCGCTCAGAATTACTTAACTACTATGTTATAAATTTTATTAGGTACATAAATTTCTTTAACTACCTGCTTGCCGTCCGTGTGAACTTTCACTTTTTCATCTTCAAATACAGCTTTCTTAACATCAGCTTCGGGAAGATCAACCGGTAGTTCAATCTTTGCGCGGACTTTTCCGTTAACCTGCACAACGACTAAAACTGAATCTTTTGTTAATGCGGCCGGATCAACCTCAAACCATACCGGCTGTTCAAAAATTGATTTCTCATGTCCAACCATAGACCAGCATTCTTCGCCGAGATGCGGAGCTAAAGGAGAAACCATCAAAGCAAATCTTTCAAGCACATAACTTTGTAAATCTTTTTTACATTCGTCCAAATTCTTCATCTCGTTTGATAATTCCATCAACGCTGCAACTGCAGTATTGAATCTGAAATTGTCAATCTCGGTATCAAATTTTTCCAAAGTCTGGTTTACTTTTCTGTAAATATTTTTCTCTAGTTCGTTCAATTCAGATATCTCGTATTTCGGTTTCGAAGGATATTCCCTCGCAACATTTTTGTGATTCTCGAACATCGTATAAGCTCTTTGAACAAAGCGGTCAACGCCGACAATTCCTTTATCGCTCCAGTCGCCGCCAAGATCATAAGGACCCATAAACATCATATACATTCTAAAAACGTCAGCACCGTATTCATGAATAAATTGATTCGGGTCAACAACGTTGCCTTTCGACTTAGACATCTTCGCGCCTTGATTGGTAATTGTTCCTTGATGGATCAATTTTTGGAATGGTTCATCGCTGTTAACCAAACCAATATCACGGATAAATTTGTGAATGAAGCGAGCATACAACAAATGCATTACAGCATGCTCGGCGCCGCCAACATAAGTATCAACAGGCGTCCACGCGTTTGCAAGTTTTGAATCAAACATTCCTTCATCATATTTTGGATTTAAGTAACGCAGGTAATACCATGATGAATCAACAAACGTATCCATTGTATCAACATCGCGCTTTGCATCACTGCCGCACTTTGGGCATTTAACATGAACAAATTCTTCGTTACTAGCCAACGGCGAACCACCGTCCGGTTTGAAATTAACTTCGTATGGAAGTACAACCGGTAATTGATCTTCTGGAACAGGTACTTCGCCGCATTTCTCGCAGTGAATAATCGGTATCGGTGTTCCCCAATAACGTTGACGGGATATCAGCCAGTCGCGCAAACGATAATTAATTGTTCGTTTGCCCAAACCTTGAGCTTCAAGATCCTTGGAAATAATTTCTATTCCTTTATCGGATTGCGTTCCGGTATATTTGCCAGAGTTAATCATTGTACCAACTTCGGTGAAAGCTTCTTTTAATTCATCGGCTTCGTTTGTGCCTGGCTGAAGAATTACTTTGCGTATGGGCAAATTAAATTTCTTGGCAAATTCAAAATCGCGTTCATCGTGTCCCGGCACTGCCATTACGTAACCGGTTCCATATGTTGCAAGCACGTAATCGGCAATCCAAATAGGAACCCGTTCGCCGTTAACAGGATTAATCGCGTAAGCGCCTGTGGGCACACCGGTCTTTTCTTTTACCGTAGAAGTTCGGTCAACTTCCGATAATGATTTGATGGAGTCGATATATTTATCAACGCCATCTTTGAATTCAGGTTTGGTAATTCTTTGAACAAGTTCTTTCTCAGGCGCAAGTACAACATAGGTCACACCGAATAAAGTATCCGGTCTTGTTGTGAATACTGTTATCTTTTCATCGTGTCCTTCAATAGCAAACTCAACTTCGGTACCGTAGCTTTTTCCTATCCAATTCACTTGCATCGTTTTGGTTTTATCAGGCCAATCAATTTTATCCAACCCATCCAGCAGTTCATCGGCATAATCGGTAATCTTAAAAAACCACTGAGTTAATGCTTTTTGTACAACTGTGGTTCCGCAGCGTTCGCACGTTCCGTCGCTCAAAACTTGTTCGCGCGCTAAAACTGTTTGGCAAGACGGGCACCAATTTACCGGCGCGTTTTTCCTGTATGCCAATCCTTTCTTATAAAGCTGCAAGAACAGCCACTGATTCCATTTGTAATACTCGGGTACGCAAGTCATAAGCTCGGCAGACCAATCGTACATTCCGCCCATCCGTTTAACCATCTCGCGGATGTCGTTTATGTTCTTCAATGTACTGTCTTGTGGATGTACCCCGGTTTTTATAGCATAATTTTCCGCAGGCAAACCAAACGCATCGTATCCCATTGGCTCAAAAACATTGAATCCTCTTAGCTTCTTAAACCGTGCGTAAGAATCGGTCGGTCCATAATTATACCAATGCCCGATGTGCATCTTTGCGGCTGATGGATAAATAAACATTACCAGACAATAGAGTTTTCTATCAATCTTGGTTAAATCTGTTTTATAAACCTTTTTCTCTTCCCAAAATTTCTGCCATTTGGGTTCAACTTCCTGGAATGGGTATTTCATAATATTTATGGACAATTTTGTAAAAAATGTACGGAAAATTATGGAAATTGGGATGGGTTATCAAGGAAACATGAAGAAATAAAGCTTGAATGAAGTTGTTGAACTAATTTAAGTTTTGAATCATTTATAATTTATATCATCTAATAAGTAGAAATTTTAAAGGAGTAAGATGGTTAGACCAGAAGATCATGTATTTGTAATATTCGGCGCGTCCGGTGATTTAACAAAGCGAATGATTGTCCCGGCTTTATATTCT
>DAIEQA010000229.1:0-12800 GCA_027348115.1 Ignavibacteriales bacterium | reverse complement strand
TCACTTTGAAGATAGGTTTTTCTATTTGAAGACCTTTATAATTTTTTAATGAAAGCTTTGGCTTAATGTCATACTTTATTTTAAAGAATAATTTTGTGCCGGGAACAAAATCAATATCTGTCATCTGCGGAGTACTAATGGGCTTCAAATTCTCCTGATCGACTATATCCCAAAATTATTTATTGGCTATATTTTCGCTTGCTTTGTACTCGATTGCCTCGCCATAGAGCTTCTTAACCATTCCCATCGGTGCTTTTCCTTTGCGGAATCCGTCTATGGTTATATTTTTTCTTTCCTCCTGGTAGGCTTCGTCTATTTCGGCGGTAATTTCGTTATATTCTAAACTTACTTCTATTTCTTGCTGTGAATCCGACAACTGATTGATCTTAAGTTCCAATTAATCCTCGTGCTTTAAAATTAGTTAATGAATGGAAGTGCGAGAGGGGGGACTCGAACCCCCACACCTTTTGGGTACTAGATCCTAAGTCTAGCGCGTCTGCCAATTCCGCCACTCTCGCAAATAGCGTGCAAAATTAGCTAAATACATTAGAAAAATCAAAAAGTACTATTTGTTGGAAAGCAAACTGCTTTGACAAATAAAAAAAAAGGGGAATTTGTTATATTGGAATCCAAAAAAAATCTACCTGGAAATGGAAGACCTAATAGGCAAAATTATTGAAAACTACCGGATTGTCTCGGTTCTTGGTCGCGGTGGTATGGGTATTGTTTATAAAGCTTATGATACAAAACTCGACCGTTATGTAGCAATAAAGATGTTGAATTCCCAATCTCTTAGCAAAGAAAGATTCATTGAGCGCTTCAAACGGGAAGCTAAGAATCAGGCAAAACTTTCTCATCCAAATATTGTTACCGTATACGGATTTATAGAGTACTCAAACTTATTGGGTATCGTAATGGAATACGTTGAGGGAGAGAGTCTTGAAAAAGTAATTGAACGACAGGGAAGATTTAATTTATATGACGTCATCTATATTCTTAAACAACTGCTTCTTGGAATGGGCTATGCTCACAATAAAGGTTTTGTACACCGAGACATAAAACCATCCAACATAATTCTTAACAAAGAGGGAATTACCAAAATCATGGACTTCGGTATTTCGAAATCCATGGTTGATGACAGCATGACAAAGACCGGCTCGAAGGTTGGAACAGTTTATTACATGAGTCCCGAGCAGGTAAAAGGTCAGGAGGTTACTAATCGAAGCGATATTTACTCGATCGGTTGTACAGCATTTGAAATGATTGTTGGCCATCCGCCGTTCGATTCCCAGAGTGAATACGACGTAATGGATAGTCACATCAAAAAAAATGCGCCGCGTATCTCAGATCAAATGGCAGGCGTGTCTACGCAAATAGACGCGGTAATTTTAAAAGCGCTTGAGAAAAATCCTCTTAACCGTTACTCTTCATGCGAAGAGATGCTGCAGGCTGTTCAGGACTTGGATCAATTTGTTGCAAAACTTTATACGGGTTATTTTAGAAGACCGGAGCCGCGATCTAAAAAGTACAAATTCTGGGCTGCCTCAGCTTTTGTCGGATTCACTTTAATATTAATCGGCCTTTCTTATTTTGTATATAAGCAGGTGAATACGCTTATAACATCGAACCAGCTTGATAAATTTAAGAAGTACAGCATTCAGCAATTATTTGCTTCCTCGGAGCCGAAGTTTAAGTTTACTCAAATTACAAAAGTAGAAACAGGCGTCCTTCAAAACCTTAATGCCGTTTACACTCTTAATCAACACTTCGAAGCCGCAGTGGGAGATTCCGGCACTATAATAGTGTCAAATGACGACGGAAAATCCTGGCAGACAAAAAAGAAAAGCTATTTAGGAAAATTCAACGATATATATATCAATCGTGATAAGACCGCTTTTATTGTTGGAGACTCATCCAAACTGTTCCTTGGTTTTAATAACCTGGATTCGTTAACGTCTATTCCTTTAGAAGGCGGATATACTTTTTTCCGAATAAAATTTATTGACGATAAAACAGGATTCATTACAGGCAACCGTGGATTGATTCTTAAAACTGTTAACGGGGGAATTAACTGGACTAAAGTTTCGACTAATACCAATCAAATAATTTTTGATATCGCCTTTTTTGATTCTAAGAGAGGAGTGGCGGCCGGATGGAACGGATTGTTGTTAACAACAAACGACGGCGGAAATACCTGGACGCCTAACAATCAATCTCTTACGGATAATTATTTAAAGTCGGTAGATGTTACTTCGAACGGCTACGGTATTTTGGCCGGGGGAGACGGCACAATTTTTTTCACCCGGAATTACGGTTCAAGCTGGGATAGAATAGAAACTAAAATGACCAACGGTTTCCAGAAAGTAAAATATATAAACGACGATAATGTTTTAATCGTCGGCAGCCAGGGAACATTAATCGTTTCAACAGACAAAGGCGAAACATGGAGTCTTGTCGATTCGCAAATATTTTCAAATATGAACGACATTGCAGTTGATACGTTTGGAAAAATATATATTGTTGGCGTAAACGGAATGATGTTTAAGATTTATTGAGGAAGCAATTGGAAAAATTTGTAATTCACGGCGGAAAAAAATTATCGGGCAAGGTTACAGTTAGCGGGGCCAAAAATTCCGTTTTAGCTTTAATGCCGGCAACCTTATTAAACGCCGGTTTAAACGTAATACAAAATGTTCCGGAAGTTAATGATGTTTATACGATGGTAAAGCTTCTGGACCACCTCGGGGTTAGCTCTGAATTTTCGAATCACCAACTAAGACTCGATACAAGCCGTATTACAAATCAGGAAGCGCCGTACGAACATGTAAAAAAAATGCGGGCTTCGGTTTATGTGTTGGGTCCGTTGCTATCTAGATTCGGCTATGCAAAAGTTTCTTTGCCAGGCGGCTGTGCATGGGGCCCCAGACCGATTAATCTTCATCTGGAAGCAATGAAGAAACTCGGCGCAGAAATTGACTTAGCTGAGGGATACATCTTAGCTAAAGCTTCAAAGCTTCACGGCGCTAAAATTCATTTTGATGTCTCTTCGGTTGGAGCTACCGGAAATGCATTGATGGCGGCTGTCCTAGCAAAAGGAACAACAGTTATCAGCAACGCAGCCATCGAACCGGAAATATCTCTTTTGGTTGAATACCTTGTTAAGATGGGCGCTAAAATAAATGGTTTGGGTAAGACGGTGTTGGAAATTGAAGGTGTTGATTCCCTCCGATCTTCCGAAGTAGAAAATATATCGGATAGAATTGAAGCGGGAACATTGCTGACAGCCGCCGCCCTAACGCGAAGCAAAATTAGTCTCGATTATAAAAATTCCGAACATATTGAAGCCATACTTATAAAACTCGAAGAAAGCGGAATTAAACTTTTAAATACAGAAGACATAATTGAGATAGATGGAGAAAATTTTGTACCGAAGAGCGTGGATGTTTCTGCAAATATCTATCCCGGATTTCCTACAGATATGCAGGCTCAGTGGACAGCGTATATGGCACTTGCCGAAGGCACTTCAACTATAACCGATACAATTTATCATGATCGATTCAGCCATGTACCGGAATTAAATAGACTTGGAGCAAAAATAGAAACGGTTAATAACAGCGCGGTAGTACGCGGGGTTAAAACTCTTAACGGAGCTAAAGTAATGTCTACCGATCTTCGCGCGAGCGCTTCTTTAGTATTGGGAGGATTAGCCGCTTCCGGTACTACCGAGGTTCTTAGAATTTATCATATCGACAGAGGTTATCAAAGAATCGAAGAAAAACTAATGAGTCTTGGCGCCGATATTGAGCGAGTAAAAACAACGGAATTTTAGTTTGAAGTTATTTCAATTTTCTTTCCGGTTTAATAAATCCTTGATTTTTCTTTTTGCAATTACCGTCATTAATCTCGGATTGATTTTTCTCCCTTTGACAAATTCGTTAGGGTACGAATTTTCGTCTGTCAATTCAATCGTATTATTTCTAATTGGCGGTTTCTTTCTTATCTCTAAATTTAAATCGGCTAAAGAGCAGCAATCGGATTTTCTAAAACTCGTTTCTGCTGATAAAAAAATACTTATTGCTTTTGCTTTTATTCCATTAGCTATAGGCGCTTTATCAACAATTCTTTTTTCCAAATGTCCGCTTGAAGATGGTTTTTACTTTTACATCGCCGTAACATTACCGGCTTACATAAGCGGACTAGTATTTGCTTACCTTGCAGTTTTTATCAACAAACGATTTAGCGTACTTATATTTCTATTTTTTTTCTTGATTCTGGCGTTGTCTTCAATAATAGAGATCTATCGTTATCCCGAAATTTCTTTCTTTAACCTGCTTATCGGTTATTTCCCGGGTACTATATATGATGAGGACTTATCGGTAAACAATCTTTTGATTGCTTATAGGTTGATGAACATTGCATTTCTTATTATAATAATTTTTGCTGTCGATGGTTATTATAAGCGCATGTTCAAAAATAAGCCGCTGATAATTTTGTTACTTACGTTCTTGGCTGTTGGCTTTTACTTTGCAAAGCCGATGCTGCATTTTGCAACTGATAAAACGCGGCTAGAAAATTCACTTCGCAATAAAATCGTCAGCAGTCATTTCGATATTTTCTACCCGGATTCCGTCTTCACGGATAAAGAAGCAGAGTTTGCAGGATTAGTTCACGAATATTATCTCGAGCAGGATGAGGCCGCATTAAACATCCGGTACAAGGATATGATTGATTCGTACATATTTGAGAACCGCGAACAAAAAAGAAATTTAATAGGCGCAGGCAATGCGAATCTTGCAAAACCATGGCTCAATCAAATTTATCTTAACAAGACAAGTTTTGTTGTTACGCTTAAACATGAGCTTGTGCATGTTCTGGCCTCGCGATTTGGCGTAACTCCATTTAAGATTGCTGATGGTTTCAATTCGGCTTTGCTCGAAGGTTTTGCGATGGCTGTAGAAAATAATTATGATGGGTACCCGGTGCACTACTTAGCTAGATTAGCATATAAAGCCGGTTATAGAATTCCGATTGAAAAATTATTCAGCGGAATGAATTTCTTTCTCCAGGCTTCTGCCATGTCGTATGTATATGCGGGTTCGTTTATAAAATTTTTGAGCGATGGTTACGGGATCGACAAAGTCGAAAAGTTATACGGGGATATGAATTTTAAAAAACTGTTTGGAAAAAATTTGATCGAACTAGCCGCGGATTATGAATCATTTATTTCCAATTACAAAATTGATTTTAATAAATACCAGGCCCAGCTTTACTTTAGCGGCCAAACTATTTTTAAGAAGTATTGTCCAAGGGTAGCGGCTTCCGAAAATAAAAAAGCTGGCCGGCTCTTTAATAAAGGTAATTTTAAAGCTGCGTTGGATATTTACAAATCCGTTTACGGCTATTCAAACACGTTCGATGCTCTTGTCGGAATAGTAAACTCTCTTTCCAAACTAAACAAATATGAAGAAGCGGAAAAGTTTTTGAGGGATGAAATTGTTAAATTTAAAAAGGGTCAATACTATTTCTATCTGGAACTATTGGAGGGGGATCTTCTGGTTGAAATTAATAAACCGAATGATGCAGGAACGGTTTACGATTCTCTTTTTGCCCAGAATCCGCATATTGACTACAGAAATGGTGTTCTAATTCGTAAAGCTTTTCTTTCGCGAGGTGTCGATTCGCTGACAGCGTACCTTCATTCATCCGAAGTGGGCAGGCAAGCTATGCTTCTAATGCTGAATGAAAAGGAAATAAAATATTACACTATTCCGTACATGGTTTCGCTGCGTTCTAAAGATGGAAATAAACTTGAGAAATTTTTTATCTCAATAGAAAACAAAGTTCTTCCGAACGATTTTGAAACATATTATTCGATGATGGCAATTTCAAAGTATTTTTTAATTAACGGGGATTACAATAACGCACAAATATTTGCCGTTAAATCTCTTCAAGCTAATCTTGATAATGATAACAAGCATCGCTTTGTAGAGAATCTTCGAATGGTAAATTGGTTTAAAAATTTTGCTGCGGAGACAAAGATTGTTATTAATCATGAAAAATAATTTTGAACAGTTCCTAAATAGATTTGAGTTTTTGGAAAGAGCGACCGAGCTGGCGGACGAAAGACAAGAAGAGCTTTTTATTGTGGGCGGCTATGTGAGGGATTATATTCTTGATCGGAATAGAAACGAAATCGACTTTTTAGTGGTGGGAGATTCAATTGAATATGCCGAAGAATTATCCCGTTCCCTTGGAGTAGAGAATTTAACCGTCTTCAAAAATTTTGGTACCGCGCATTTTAATTACAAGGGAATTGACCTGGAATTTGTCGGCGCCCGCAAAGAATCGTATAAACATAACAGCAGAAACCCCAAAGTTGAACGCGGAACTTTTGACGATGATATAAATAGAAGAGACTTTACAATAAATTGTTTAGCCGTTTCGCTCAACAAGAAAAATAGAGGAGAGTTGATAGACAAATTCGGGGGTGTAAAAGATATTGAAGATAAAATCATTCGTACTCCGCTGGATCCGTATAAAACATTCGACGACGATCCGCTTAGGATAATGAGGGCATTTCGATTTGCATCACAACTTGATTTTGAAGTTGATAATTCGGTAATGGAAGCTGCAAGGGTTATGGCCGAGAGATTAAAGATTGTTTCGCAGGAAAGAATCTCCGATGAGTTTTTGAAAATTCTTGCATCGCCTAAACCTTCGGTCGGTCTTAAATTGCTTTTTGAAAGCGAAGTTCTAAAAGTGGTCTTCCCGGAAATACATAATTTGGCGGGAGTAGATCAGCGGAAAGAATACCATCATAAAGATGTGTTTCAGCACACATGTATTGTTGTGGATAATGTCTCATCTGTAACCGGCGACGTATGGCTTCGATTTGCAGCGCTTGTTCATGATATCGCCAAGCCGCAAACAAAAAAGTTTATTGACGGCATCGGATGGAGTTTCCACGGACACGAAGAACTTGGCGCGAGAATGATGAAGCAGATTTTTGACCGGATGAAATTTCCGTTGAACAAATTGGAATACGTTGAAAAATTAATCAGACTTCACTTAAGACCGATAGCTCTCGTTGACGAGATTGTTACGGATTCGGCTATACGGAGATTAATTGTGAGCGCAGATGAGGATCTTGACGATCTGATTAAACTTTGCCGCGCAGATATTACGAGTAAAAATCCTTCAAAGGTTAGCCGGTACCTGGAGAATTACGAAATAGTAATGAAGAAAGTTCAGGACGTAAGAGAGAAAGATAAACTCCGCGCGTTCCAATCTCCGGTACGTGGAGAAGAAATTATGAGAGTATGCAATATTCCACCTTCGAAACTTGTTGGAGAAATAAAATCCGCAATTGAGGAAGCCATACTCGACGGGAAAATTCAAAATAATTACAAAGACGCATATCAATATTTTTTAAGTATTAAGGATGAATTTTTGTCTAAGCGTTAGCGAAAATTAATTTTTACCAAATGTAACTTTTAAAGATATAATGACGTCATAATAACTAGTTAAATAAAAGCTCTTCAAAGGAGAATCGAATGAAACGTATTCTAATTATTGTTCTAGTGTTTGCTATAGTCATACCGAGTTACGCTCAAAAAAATTTGACATTGCAAGAAGCCATCTCGATTGCGCTGCAAAGGAACACAGCTCTTATCAAATTAAAAAACAACATGAAGACGAACGAATCCCAGTTGTTGAACGCTTACGGAAATTTAGCTCCGAATCTTGGCGGTCAATTGGGATGGAGTTGGCAAAGAGTAAATGATGTCGGCGGTATTCAGCGCGACTACTTTGGTAATAACGTTACGGTTCCTCCTTCGCAGGTTGACAGCAGAAATTATAGTGTTGGTGTCGGAAGCAATATTACATTATTCGACGGTCTGTCTAACTACGCTAATATTTCTCAAGCCAAGGATAATCTAAAATCGACAGAATATAGTATCGCAAAACAAAAACAAAATCTTGTCTTCCAGACTACGGATATGTTCTACCTTGTTCTCAATGCAGGTGAACTTCAAAAAGTGCGCGAAGAGAATGTTCAATACTATAAGAAATTTTTAGAGACGGTGCAGGAAAGAAATAAGTTGGGAGCCGTTGCTATAGCGGATGTGTACGCAGCCCAGGTACAGCTTGGAAATGCTGAACTTCAGCTTATCCAATCTCAAAACGATTATGAAACGGCCAAGAATAATCTTCTCAACTTTTTAGCTCTGAATGTTATGGATGAATATACATTTTCAAATCCATTCACCGCGGATAAATCCGTTGATACAGATAAATACATGAAAGACTTTGATGATGTGCAGGCACTGGTAAACGCGGCAATGGATACCCGCTTTGATTATAAGAGCCAGGTTTCAACTTTAAATGCCGCCGAAGCCGGAATAACGATGGCAAGGGGAGGGGTATTTCCATCATTAACTGGCAGCTTGCAGTATTATACTTACGCCGTTGAGCCCAGTAAGTTGTTTGACAGAAAAGTTCTTAACTTTGGACTTACGTTGAGCATTCCGATCTTCTCCAATTTCAGTGTGGCTAACCAGATTCAAATGGCTACGGCTAATTATATGAATGCGCAGGAAGATTTATCCGCATTAGGCCGCCAAATTAAAATAGAAGTCAAGCAGGGATTCCTTAATCTAAATGCCGCTAAAAAAAGTTTAGATGTAGCGGTCAACACTGTTACTCAAGCAGAAGAAACAAGAAAAATAAATGAAGAAAGATATAAACTCGGATCGGCTACCATTCTGGATGTATTGCAGGCTGGCCGGGATTACACCGATGCTCTTCGAAATAAAATAAATGCCATCTACGATTTTTATAGGAAGTATGATAATTTACAGAATGCACTTGGTCGTTTGGATTTTCAAAAGTACGAATGAAATTTTTCTGTGAAAGAAAATCTTAAATGTTATTTGAGTTTGATTAAATGTTGCAAGCTGGATCGCCAAACTGAATATTAAGATTCGGCTAATAAATAAAATTATTTAAGGAGTGAATACAATGGCTAACGGTAAAAAATCGAAAAAAAAACTTTTCATATTTGGCGGTTTAGGATTGCTCGTGGTTGTAGTAATATTGCTTGTAATCTTAGGCGGAAGCAAAGAAGAAATTATTTCCGTTCAAACGGAAAAAGTTCAGAAAAGAACTATCACCCAAACTGTCTCTGCTACGGGTACAATCAATCCCGTGTATAAAGTTACAATCAGCGCAGAGGCCACGGGCGAAATTGTTTCCCTGCCAATTAAAGAAGGAGACTATGTTAAGAGAGGACAGCTTCTTGTAAGAATTAAACCTGATAATTATGAAGCGCAGAAAAACCGCGCTTCCGCTATGCTCGATCAATCGCGTTCCTCGTTAGCAGCTACAAAAGCACAGTTGGATAAAGTGGAAGCCGACTATAAAAGAATTCAAGACCTTGCAAAGAAAGGTTTGTCGAGCGAATCCGAGCTTGAGACTGCAAAGTCAACCTATCTTCAAACTCTTGGCAATTACAACGCTCAGAAAGCCGGCGTAGTGCAGGCGGAAGCTTCTTTGCGGGATGCAACCGTGAACCTTGAAAAGACAACTATACTTGCGCCTATGGACGGCGTGGTTACAAAACTTAATATCGATCTCGGCGAGCGTGTACTTGGCAGCGGCTACAGCCCGGGAACTGAAATTCTGACAGTTTCGGATTTAAGACAAATTGAAGCGACTGTAGACGTTGACGAAAACGATGTTGTTTTAATTTCCAAAGGCGATACCGCTTCAGTAAATATTGATGCGTTCCGCGATAAAAAATTTAAAGGCGTGGTTACTCAAATTGGAAACAGCGCGGTTACCAAAGGCGCCGGAACCCAGGATGAAGTTGTCAACTTCGAAGTTAAAATACTTTTAGTTAATCCAGATTCAAATATTCGCCCGGGTATGTCATGCGACGCAAATATTCAAACCGAAACAAAGCATGATGTTTTCTCCGTTCCGATTCAGAGTGTAACCGCGAGAACCGAAAAAGGCAAGATGATGGCAGCCCAAGCAGGCGAAGGCGACGAAGCTGTGCAGAAGTCCAAAGTTTCTAAGAACAGCAACAAACCAAAAGAGGTAGTCTTTGTTGTTGCCGACGGCAAAGCAAAAATGATGGAAGTAAAAACCGGTATTAGCGACGATACCTATATTGAAGTTGAAAGCGGCTTGAACGGTAGCGAAGAGGTTGTCAGCGGTCCGTATAAAGCTATTTCAAAAGACTTGGAAGACGGCAGCAAAATTTCTGTTTTATCAAAACGCGGCTCCGATAAAAAATAACATTATTTAATTAACAACGGAATTAAAATGAACATCATAAATATTGAACATATTGCAAAGATTTATCAGGTGGGAAGTGAAGAAGTTCATGCTCTTCGTGATGTGTCGCTGCGGATTGATAAAAACGAATATGTCGCAATCATGGGGCCTTCCGGTTCCGGTAAATCGACATTGATGAATATTCTTGGTTGTTTGGATACGCCTACTCACGGCATCTATAATTTCAAAGATGTCAATGTAAGCCAGATGAATGATAACGAACTCGCAAAGATCAGGAATAAAGAAATAGGATTCGTATTCCAAACATTTAACCTGCTTCCACGATCCGACGCATTGCACAATGTTGAATTGCCGTTAATCTACGCAGGTGTTTCTGCATCGGAAAGAAAAGAACGCGCGCTTCTCGCTCTAGAGCATGTAGGACTTGCAGACCGCGTGCATCACAAACCGAATGAACTTTCCGGCGGACAAAGGCAGCGCGTTGCTGTGGCGCGGGCATTGGTTACAAATCCCGCTATTATTCTTGCCGATGAACCGACCGGCAACCTTGATACTAAAACCGGTGAAGATATAATGGCTCTTTTCAACGAAATTTACGAACAGGGTAATACAATTATTTTGGTAACTCATGAAGAATATATAGCCGAACATGCCGAAAGAATTTTAAGAATTAGAGACGGATTAATTGAAAAGGATGAAACGGTTAAAAACAGAAAAGTCCCGGTTAAAAACGGCGCTTCAAAAGAATAGGAAATAAAAATGAAAAACTTTTTATTTGAACTCAAAGAGGGGCTGGTAATTTCGTTGATGGCCATACGCGCAAACAAAGTGCGCGCTGTTCTTACAACGTTAGGAATTGTGATAGGCATAACCTCGGTTGTTTTGATGTCCACTGCTATCAAAGGTATCGATAACGCGTTTCAAAAAGGTGTAGCTTCCCTGGGTTCAGATAATCTTTATATTGATAAGTGGGAATGGTTCAATAACGATATTCCGTGGTGGGAAATGCGCAACCGCAGAAATCTTACCATGGAAGACTATCGTAAGTACAAGGAACTTGCTAAACTTCCCGTGGCTACGGCCCCTACTTGCTGGTCAACTCAAACCATCAAGTACCAGGAAAGAACAGTGGAATATATTGTTATACAGGGCACTACGGATGAATATATCAATACCACTAATTTGAATTTTAGCGAAGGAAGATTCTTTAACGAACTCGAAAGTGCCGGCGGCAGACAGGTTGTTGTGCTTGGAAGCGAAATAGCAAAAAAATTATTCCCCCGCGGAAACGCGATTGATCAGGACGTTAAAATTAAAGGACACACTTTTAAAGTTGTTGGCGTTCTTTCAGAGCAGGGAAGCTGGGTCATGGGAAATTTTAATCCCGATAATCAAGCGTTTATCCCGATACAAAATATTTTCAAATTCTTTCAGAGCGAACATTTAAGAAGCGTTACAATTAACGTTAGAGCTGCCAACAGTCAAGCGGTGGATGCGGTAAAGGAAGAAGCTATAGGCATAATGAGAAGAATTAGACAACTTAGATACGATGAGCAGAATGATTTTTCAATTAACCAGCAAGAAGCTCTTCTTAACGAAATTGATAAGACCGTCGGCGTTATCCAGATTGCCGGTTTGTTTATTACCGGTTTATCGCTCTTTGTCGGCGCAATAGGAATTATGAATATCATGTTCGTTTCTGTAAAAGAAAGAACGCGCGAAATAGGAATTAGAAAAGCCATTGGGGCCAAACGCCGCACAATACTCGGACAATTTATTTCCGAGTCGGCAATAATTTGTTTGATCGGCGGTTTTATCGGTTTGATACTCGCAATTATTTTAAGCTACGTGGTGAATCAATATCTGCCAACTTCCGTGCAGGCAGATGCGTTTATTCTCGCAATCGTTATATCAATTATCACCGGTGTACTTTCCGGATTTGCGCCGGCATACACGGCCGCTAAACTCGATCCCGTTGAAGCATTGAGGTATGAATAATGAAAATTTTCGAAGTTATTAAAGTTGCGTTTTCGGCGCTGAGGACTAACAGACTAAGATCAATACTTACCGTTCTTGGAATAGTGGTTGGTATTTTTTCAATTATAGCAATAAGCACAGTTATTGAAATGCTTCAGAAAAGTATTGAAGAAGGAGTATCCGGGCTTGATTCAAGCACCTTTCAAATTCAAAAGTGGCCGGCAATTCATACAGGCGGTCCCTCCGAATGGGCTAAATACCGCAACCGTCCCGATATAACGCTGGAAGAGTTCAATAAACTGAAAGATAAACTCACTGAAGCCAAATACGTTGGAGCCGAACAATGGTCCGGCGGAAAAATTTTAAAGTACGGTAATAGGGAAACGAATCCGAATGTCTCCGTTGCGGGAACCACGCCGGAAGCTTTTCCAAATAATAAATGGGTTGTAGAGGAAGGCCGTCCGTATAACGATAGAGATGTTGAACGATATGAGAATTTTATTGTGCTCGGCGTGGATGTA
>DAIEQA010000210.1:0-9951 GCA_027348115.1 Ignavibacteriales bacterium | reverse complement strand
ATTATTGAGGATTCGGTTAGTCTTCAACAAAGCTATGTTCAAACGAAATTAAATGCCAAAGTGGATAGGAAAAAATCAGTAAACGTAGCTATACAGGGAATTGAAGGCGCTTACAGTCATTTAGCCGCGCAAAAGTATTTCTCACGTCAAAAAGTGGAGCTTAATTTTATCTCAAAAAAAAGATTTGAAGAAGTAGTTCAAGCAGCAGAAAAAGGGGAAGCCGATGTTGCAATGCTTCCGATCGAAAACACAACTTCCGGCGGAATAAATGAAGTTTACGATCTATTGCTTCATACCACACTTTCAATAATTGGCGAAGAAAAATTTCAGGTGAAGCATTGTCTTGTTGCGCCTGCCGATGTTCCTATTAAAAAAATTAAAAAAGTTTACGCGCATTATCAGGCTGCCGCTCAATGCAGTAAGTTCTTAGAAACTATTCCTAACGTGGCGATAGAATATTATGACGATACTGCAATGTCCGGGCAAAAAATTAAAGAGGAAGGAAATAATTTCTATGCAGCGATAACAAGCGAGGAAGCAGCTAAGTTTTTCAAATTAAAAATACTCAAGAAAGATATTGCCAATCAGCCGGAAAACTTTACGAGATTTTTAATTGCGGCAAGAAAGCCGCAGGAAGTCGATCCACGAATTCCTTGCAAGACTTCTATTGTAATGGCGACTTCGCACACTCCCGGTTCTCTTGTTGATGCGTTGAATGTTTTTATAAAATACAATGTTAACATGACCAAACTTGAATCGCGCCCAATAATCGGCAATCCATGGGAAGAAATGTTTTACCTCGACTTTGAAGGAAATATTACGAGCGAACTAATTCAAAAGGTAATGGATGAATTGGGTCATCATACGCGTTTCCTTAAAGTATTGGGAAGTTACCCGTCCCAAGAGCTTGTTAAAACTAAATTGGAATACCCGGCGATCTTGAATGACCGAGCAGCGTTAGAAGAAAAGAAAGATGAAACTGTTGCACCGCCCGCAAAAAAATCAAAAGCTAAAAGTTACAGACTGGCAAGCAGAGACTACAAAATTGAAGATACCGTCATTAAAGTGAAAGATGTTGTAATCGGAGGAAATAATTTTGTTGTTATGGCGGGCCCATGTTCGGTTGAAAACGAAGAGATGCTTATGAAATGCGCCCTTGAGGTAAAAGAAAACGGCGCACAAATTTTACGCGGCGGGTGCTTCAAGCCAAGAACTTCGCCGTACAGTTTCCAGGGCTTAGGAGTGGAAGGATTAAATTTACTTGCCTCTGCTGGCAAGTATTATGATTTACCTGTAATAACCGAACTGATGGATGGAGAATATTTAGATGAGGTTGCCAAGTCTTCCGACATTATTCAGATTGGCGCCCGCAACATGCAAAACTTTGCGCTTCTTAAAGAAGTAGGCAAAACCCATCGCCCGGTAATGCTGAAGCGCGGACTGAGCGCATCGATTGACGAGTGGCTAAATGCGGCAGAATACATTCTTGCGCAGGGCAACCGCCAAGTTATACTTTGCGAACGGGGAATAAGAACTTTTGAAACTGCAACGAGAAACACTCTCGATCTTAGTGCCATACCGGTTTTAAAAGAACTGACTCATTTGCCGGTTATCGTGGATCCATCGCATGCTATCGGCGAGAGAAATAAGGTAGCTCCGCTTGCAAAAGCAGCCAAGGTTGTCGGCGCTCACGGCATTATGGTTGAGTTTCATCCTGATCCGCCGAATGCACTTAGCGATCCCGATCAGGCGTTATACTTTAATCAGTTTGAAGATTTGATGAAGGATCTTTACAAGTTGTAATAATGAATAACCCGGAAATAAAATCCGGGTTTTTATTTTAGAAATAAAATTGGCTTTGGAGAAATAATAAATAGTAAGTTGCGTTTGTACCGGAAACACAAACTCCGTAGTCCACACCCAGTGAGAATGATACTCCGGTAATTCCTTCTTTTCTTAAGTCCAAACCTATTGCTGCACTAAATGCCGCGCCGGGTTCCCACTGATTCACGTTGGCTAAAGTTTTGTCGTTGAGATAAATTAAGCCGGCACCTTCTTCCAAATAGATCGGGTAAGATAAATCTTGCCTAATGAATCCTTTTAACGAAATAAATTTTATAGATGGATAATATCTTCCAGTTCGGTCTTCAGGAAGAAAGTATTCGACTTTTTGAGAATAGGTATACCCTAGTCTGAAAGAGACATCGTTTTCAAACCAGGGAAAGAAATCAACAAACAACGTTCCACCGGCGCTCGTTACCGAAGGCGAGTTGCCTTGTATGCTTCCTAAATGAATCGAACCGCCGACGCTTGCCGAGGAAATTTGAGCGTTTGATGCTTGATAGAAAACAAATGCGAAAATTATTGCGTGTATAAATTTTATTTTCATATTAGTAATGTAGCGCAAGCCAAATTGTTTTTCGATCCGGGTCGGTCCACTCAACCCTGTGTTTTTTATGCGCCGGGAGGTTGATATAATCTCCTGGCTTAAGATTATAAGTTAGTCCTCCCTCAACAATTAATTTTGCCGCTCCGGAAAGCAACATAACAAATTCGTTCTGATCCTGGTTGTACCAAAAACCTGCCGGCGAAACTTGACCATCCGAAATAATTCGCTCCAGTCTAAAATGTTCCCCGGAAATTATTTCGTCGAAAATTTCGTCCGGTATTTTCTCGGTAGTTACATTAAATATATTTTCAATGGTAGATAAATTCATAAGCAAACTTTTATAAGAGCCGCAGGTAAGATAATAATTCGTAGTTCTAAAATCTTGTACATAAATTTTGATACGCGGACGCTTGCTCAATTCGTATTCAATTTAAGAAGTTGAATAAAAACATTATTTTGCGCTCCAATTAAAAATTGCTCTTGATGGAAAACGAAAAAAATATTCGCGCATACGGTGCATGGATTGCCGTTTGCATTATTTGGGGAACAACTTACCTCGCAATTAGAATCGGAGTAAAAGATTTACCACCGGCTTTATTCGCAGGACTGCGCTGGCTTATTGCCGGACCCATATTAATGCTCATACTTTGGTCACGAGGTTATAAGTTGCCCAGGAAAAAAGATTTGGCACACCTGGCCGTTGTAGGAATATTTCTTCTTGGAATAGGAAACGGCCTGGTTGTGTTTAGCGAACAATTTTTACCGAGCGGGCTCACTGCGCTTTTAATTACGACTGTTCCGTTTTGGATAGTTGCGATCGAATCATTTATGCCCCATGGTACAAGAATGAATTTATTTACCGCAGGCGGCATACTGGCTGGATTCTTGGGTATTATATTGATCTATGGAAATGATTGGAGCAGTCTCTTAAAGACCGAGAATCTTGAAGGCATAATTGGACTGATGCTTGCGGTCATAGGATGGTCGATAGGATCTGTTTACTCAAAATATAAAAAGGTTGATGTGCATCCTTTAATGGGCGCCGCCGTTGAAATGGTAATTGCCGGTATTGTGCTTTTGCTGGCAGCACTTTTCTTAGGAGAGTTTTCCAATTTCAATTTTACACCGGACGGATTTTATGCATTCGTCTATTTGATAATAATAGGTTCGCTTTTAGGTTATGCCTCTTATATTTATGCAATTGCGCATTTGCCGGTCTCGTTCGTTTCAACTTATGCGTATATTAATCCCATCATTGCGCTTTTTCTCGGCTGGATAATTTTGAACGAAACAATTTCTATGAACATAATTTTGGCAACGCTGATTATTCTTGCCGGTGTGATGATGGTTAAAAAAGGAAGCGGTTCGACAAAACTGAATTCGATCAGCATTAATAAAAAAGAGAAGTGAAATAGATCGCTTCTCCTTTCCGCACAAAATCATTTTATAATTCTTGCGTGATAAAAAAATTAATTCATGTTGGTCAGCAAAAATCCTTTATCGGTTTTAATGAACGAGAAAGCCGTTATCAGTTTTTGGTCGCCGCTGATAAACGTAACATGAAGAATAAACTCTTCCTTACCGCCATCTTTGGATGTTTTAAAATCGCTGAACTCATGGCTGCTGCTCAATTCAAGCAGGGCGCTTATTTTTTTACAAAATCTTTTCACCTGGTTTAATTCATCTTTGTTAGCCGCATTGTAAGAATCCTTGTCAACCCGTTTGGAATCTTCGCCGTCGTAGGCAATTAACTCGGCCGCTTTATTATAGGATTTGCTTTTGCTGTATTCCAGCAGGTTTGTTAATACGCTTTTGACCGTACTTTCGTTAGAACTCTGAGCGACAATTCCTTGCGAAGACAAAAAGAGGATAAACACCGGCAGCAAAAATAATTTGGTTATCCGTTTCATAATCATACTCCTTTGTATGTCTAATTAATGCTACGCATTTTGTACACTTTGCACGAAAAAAATAGTTTATCATTCTATTATTAATTTACTTTTAACCGATTCTTAGATGCAATACCATTAATTATTTCAACAACAATGCCATGTTAAAATGTAAAATGCTTTATTCTTTCGCCTTTTGTACCGAGTCCGGTCATGGCTTCAATTCCAATTTCGAGATGCAAGTCCACAAAATTGTGAGTTACCGCCTGGTCGGATTTTTCCGTTTTGATGCCCGATGGAATCATTGGTAAATCGGAAACCAAAAGAAGCGCACCTCGTGCAATCTGATTAGCATAACCGACTATGAACAAAGTTGCAGTCTCCATGTCAATTGCAATTGCGCCAAGCGTACGAAGATACTTTTTAAATTCATTATCCCATTCCCACAAGCGGCGGTTTGTAGTGTAGATAACCCCTGTTCTGTATTCAATCTTGCGGGAGATAATTTTATCCGAAACAAATTTGTGGAGCTTAAAAGACGGTAGAGCAGGTACTTCGGGGGGAAGATAATCATTGCTCGTTCCTTCGCCGCGAATTGCAGCAATAGGCAAAATAAAATGACCGATCTCGGTAGACTTTTTTAGTCCGCCGCATTTGCCAAGGAACAGCACGCCTTTTGGAGATCTTGCTAAAAGCAAATCCATTATAGTGGCTGCGTTGGCAGAACCGATTCCAAAATTTATAATAGAAAGTCCGGAAGAGTTTGTAGCTGTTTGCATCGGCCTCGACTCACCGCGAATATCACACTTAAATTTTTCAGCAAATTTTGTTACATAGTTATCAAAGTTGGTCAGCAGCATGTAATCGCCCAATTGATCCAGCTTTGTCCCCGTATAACGGGGCAGCCAATTTTTTGCAATATCAAGTTTTGTTTTCATTTTGTAGTGTTTGGTTATTTGAATTCTACTCTTTCATAACGATCTGTAATTTTTGTACCGCGCTTAACAAATAAATCGTTTATCTTAAGGATAATTACAGCGAGTACGTAGCCGATTCCAATGCCGATAAATGCCCCGGCAATAATATCTGACGGGTAGTGAACTCCAACATACGGTCGAGAAAAGGCGAGAAGGAAAGCGGCAATAAATAACGGCCACTTATATTTCGGGAAAAGTTTGGTAAAGTACATTGCGGCAGCAAAATTATTGACTGCATGCGACGAAGGAAAAGAAAACGATTGGGTTGCGCCTACCAATAAACGAACATCCGGTAATGCATTGCACGGTCTAATTCTCTCTACAAGATGTTTTATAAAAAAACTGCTGAATTGATCGCTTGCCGTAATAAGCAGTAATGAACCAATTGCGGCTATTCTGCCTAAGCGGCCTCCTTTAATCACCAAAATTAAAAAGAGAATTATGTAAGCTATATACCAATTTTTAACTTCCGTGATAAAAGGGAAGAACTTATCAAACACCGGGTTAGCTATGGTATGGTTGATAAAATAAAACACTTTTACATCCAACTGATAAAGGAAATCGAGCACAAATTCCTCACTGGGGTGATTGTTGTTTGATTATTTACTCAAATTTATTTATTTAACCTCTGAAAATTTTACGATAATAGCGGGAATTTTCAATAATCCGATATCGTCGCGAAATCAAATTTATTCTTCTAAAATATATTAATTAGTAAGTTAAAAAGGATTGTGAGTTCTAAGAATAAAGAAAAAAATCCGGCTGAAGAATCAAGATTCGGATTCTTGAAAGAAGAAAGCAAGAAAGCTTTAATTGCTCCGTTCCAGATACTGGCAAAATTTACCGCGGTTTCAGGAGCTGTTGCGTTAATTTTCGAAGTTAAATTTTTCTCTCAATTCAGCGTACAAATTTATATTTCGAGGCTTTCCGCGATCTTTATTGCCTTTTGTTTGCTGCTAATTTCGAACACAAAAATCGGTAAAAGATTTCCCGTTATTTTGATTCACGCTTTATTGCTCTCTATTATCGTTTCCTTCGGGGTAATGATTTATTTAATCCCGAGGACATTATTGTTCAATTCCCACATAATAAGCCTTCTTATTTTTACTGCCGCATTGTTTTTAAGTTGGGAAGTAACCAACCAAATCATAGTCGCCATTTATTATAACCTTGTCTTTGCGGCTTCCATAATATTTAACACCAAGGCAATTTTTATTCTCCCGAACATGCTCGGTTCTGTAATGCTTGTGCTTGTGATAAGTGTGATGGCAATTGTTGCCAGTTACATCAACTACAGACTGCGGCAGGAGGCATTGATTAAAAATTACGAGGTCTCGATTTCCGAGAAAAAGTTCAGAAATATATTTGAAAATTCTGCCGAGGGTCTTTTTCAATTTACTGCGGAAGGGAGATTTATTATTGTAAATCCGGCGCTTATTAAAATGCTCGGGTATGCTAACGAAGATGAGATGAAACGGCTGCTTCTTACTGAAGATGTATTTAAGAGGAAGAGCGACTGGGAATTACTGACCAAACTTCTTGATAAGCAGGGAAAGGTGCGTAACTACCGCATTCCGCTTAAGAAAAAAGACGGCACGGAAATTACCGTAAGAGCAAACGTACGAACTAACGAGGACGATGCAAATCTTATTTATGAAGGAAGTCTGCAGGATATAACGCAGCAGATGCAGGCCGAAAATGAAAAACAAAAAGCGCTCGACGCTCTGCGCGTTGAGAAAATGAAGGCGCTTACGGTTGCTAATAAAGCTCAGCAGGAAAGCAGCTACAAATCTAAATTTCTTGCCAACATGAGCCATGAAGTGCGCACTCCTATGAATTCAATAATGGGATTTCTGACTCTCATCGAAAACGACATGATAGACGGGCAGCAGGAACTGCTCGACTTTGCGCGCGACACGAGAATGGCCGCAGAATCCCTGATGGATATCATTAATAATATTCTGGATATATCTAAGATTGAAGCCGGTAAGATGGAATTGGATGAAATCGAATTCGACTTGCGCGAGGAAATTAACAAAGCGCTTTCTATTGTAACTCTTACCGTAAAGACAAAAGGTCTGCAGCTGGAACATCACATTGACGAGAGCATTCCGAAACTTATTTACGGCGACCCGACAAGGTTTAGACAAATTGTTCTCAATCTTCTTAGCAACGCCATAAAATATACCGAGCGCGGAAAAATTTCCCTCAACATTAAAGAGAAATCGAGATCAGAATCTTCTCTTGAAGTGCTGGCTTCGGTTGAAGATTCCGGGCACGGAATTCCAAGCGATAAACTATCTATGCTCTTCGAACCTTACATACAGGTGAAAAGTAAAAAAGGGACAAAGGAAGGAACCGGACTCGGGTTGGTTATTTCCAAAGAATTTGTCCGCTTAATGAACGGCGAGATTCATGTTGAAAGCAAGCTGGGCCAGGGTAGTAAATTTTATTTCAACGTATTTTTCAAATTGTATCCCGGTATTCATTCCATTGCCGGGCAAACGGCTAAAGCAGAAAACGAAGTTGCAGTTGAATCCGCCGAAACAGCCGCTTCTATTCCGCCGGTTCAAAAAGAAATGAAACCCGAAATGGAAAATCGCAAACGGTTATTACTGGTCGAAGACAATCCTATTAGTCAAAATTTGGAAGTAAAAATTTTAAGAGAAGTAGGTTATGCCGTAGAGGCAGTTTCAAGCGGGCAGGAAGCAATTGAGTATGTCAAATCTGGCTCTTTCAACCTTGTATTGATGGATGTTGAAATGACCGATATGGACGGAATTACGGCTACTAAAAAAATTAGAGAACTAAACAGTGCCGAGGCAAAGATTCCTATCATTGCAGTAACAGCTCATTCAAGTATGAAAGATAGAGAAAGATGTTTGGCTGCGGGCATGGATGACTACATAGCCAAACCAATCAATATACACTTTCTAAAGATCACCATTGATCAATGGCTGAACGCGCCTCATAGAGATTAATAAAAATCCCGCCGAGACGGGATTTTTTATTTCCGATCTTGAATAAAAAATTACTCCATCATTAAAACTTCGTTAATGCGAATTAGCGCCCAATCAATCTCATCCTTCTTAATAACGAGCGGCGGTGCAAATCTTATAACGTTTTCGTGCGTCTCCTTGCAGAGAATTCCTTTTTGCATAAGTGACTCGCAAAATCTTCTGGCTCCCTTGGCTTCCGGTTTTAATTCGACGCCGATGAATAATCCTTTGCCTCGTACTTCTTTTACATGTGGAGATTTGATTTCTGTAAGCCGTGTTCTAAAATAATTACCGAGCTCGAAAGATTTTTCTACCAATTTTTCTTCCACGAGAACTTTTAAAGATTCTCTGGCAACTGCGGCGCCAAGAGGATTACCTCCAAAGGTAGAACCGTGATCGCCAGGATTGAATACCCCCAGCACTTCTTTGTTGGATAGAACTGCCGATACCGGGTAACACCCTCCCGATAATGCTTTGCCGATAATAACTGCATCGGGTCTGATGCCTTCGTACATAAATGCAAAAAGTTTTCCGCTTCTGCCTAACCCGCTTTGTATTTCATCTGCAATTAAGAGCACGTTATTCTTTTTGCAAAGATCGAATGCGGCTTTAAGATATCCTTCAGGCGGAACTACTACGCCGCCTTCGCCTTGAATCGGTTCTACAAGAAAGGCAATTGTATTAACCGTTATTGCATCTTCCAACGATTTTATGTTTCCGTACTCAACAATTTTGAAACCCGGTGTAAATGGACCGAACCCGTCGCGGTATTGTTCTTCAGTTGAAAAACTTATTATGGTAATTGTTCTTCCGGCAAAATTATTTTTGCATACAATTATTTCGCCGCGGTTTTCCGGAATGCCTTTAACTTTGTATCCCCATTTTCTTGCCGCCTTTAATGCAGTCTCAACCGCTTCGGCGCCGGAGTTCATAGGCAGAGACATTTCGTAACCGGTTAGTTCGCTCAACTCTTTATAGAGAAGCGGCAACTGGCTGTTGCGAAATGCTCGAGAAGTAAGCGTTACTTTATCGGCTTGATCTTTCAATGCATTCACAATACGCGGATGGCAGTGCCCTTGATTAACCGCCGAGTAAGCGGCAAGGCAGTCAAGATATTTCTTGCCTTCTACATCATAAACCCAAACTCCTTCGGCGCGCTCAATTACAACATCCAGTGGGTGATAATTGTGTGCACCGAAATTTTCTTCAAGAGTTATAAAATCTTTTGTTACCATAAAAACTTTCCTGAATGTGTGAGAAATATTATTAGTGATTCAAATTTAGAAAATCTTTCGGGATAGGAAGAAATGAAATTTTTATAATCATTATTTATTGGATATTTTGCCAGTTGAATATGCTTTAATAATTTTATCGAGGAAAAAATCAATAGAAATGGAAATTAAGACTCACACGATTTCGGTTAACACCAAGGGGGCGAACGACGTACTTGATATTACAGGCGAGGTGCAAAAAATACTTCACGATTCGGGATTAAGCGAAGGCAGCGTTCTTCTTTTTGTGCCCGGTTCCACTGCCGGTTTAACTACTATTGAATTTGAGCCGGGATTGCTAAAAGACTACCCGGAATTTTTTGAAAAAATTATTCCGTCCAAGTTAAAATATCATCATGATGAAACATGGGATGATGCAAACGGGTACGCGCATGTACGGGCATCGCTGCAAGGGCCGTCTCTCAC
>DAIEQA010000204.1:0-1953 GCA_027348115.1 Ignavibacteriales bacterium | reverse complement strand
GTCATGGATGTTTTTCGATGAAATTTCTGCAAGATAAAAAAGTATATGTTGGCGCGAGGCATTGTAGTACTTAACTAAAATTCAATGCCTTATACAATAAGTCGCTAATGGAAACATATAAAAATTCAGAAATGTCATTTCGAAGTGCGATGCCAGTGAGAAATCTTATTGAAATCATAGATTTCTCCAGTCAGCCGAAATGACGAACAGCATTTTTCAGAATTCTATTTTGAATGTTCCGGCGCATCTGTCAAAAAAATTTGAGTGCGCTTCTTTTTATTGGTAATTTCTAAAGTTATTTAACCAGACTACATTAATAGATTGGAGTTACTTATGGATCAGCGCAGTATTGTAAACAATGACAGCTTCGAAGCTAAAATTATTTCAGCCGGTCAAATCAAAAAAGGAATTGTTAATTCCGCGGGAAAATATTCCATGTTTAAGACTATTTTATTTTTATTTATAGCCGTCGGCGCTGCTAATGTATACGCCCAGACTGAATTTACAGCGTGGGGCAATTTGAACGGGATACGAATCGACGGCCAGTTGATGAAATTAAATTCCAGTTTGTGTTTGATAGGTCCTTCCTTAATGGATGCAACCGAAACCGGCAAAGAAAAGCAGAGACCTAGTTATATCCGCGACGGCAATAAGCAAATTGTTACAACGGAGCTTTCAAAATTTGCCTTTACGGAAACCGTGCAGGATACCGGAAGCGCGATGGCTAAAATAAATATCAAAATAAAAACCGTCGAAGATTCAACTCTCACCGGTGCGTTTTTATGTTTTACTCTTACTCCAGATGATTATGCCGATGCAAAGATTCAGTTAATCGATTCAACTGCGTCTGCTATGGAACCGGTTTCGCTTTTTCCAAATATGAAAGAAAGAATGCCGGGCAATTTTCCTATAAGGAATTTTCTCGAACAAGCATTGGTAAAAGGTTTTCGTGTAGTTTCCGACAAAACAAAATTCGAAGTAAGAGCGGAACAGCCGACCGAAATAATAATTGTAAAAGGGAGCCCGCGTTTCGGATATCCCGATACAAGAATTCTGCTTGGTGTAATTACGGGACGAACAAAGGACGCTCAAATTGCTGAGAAGACATTTTTAGTTAAAGTCTCCGGTGAAATAGATAGAACGCCGGTTCATATAAATATAGACGCGAACAAACCGGGGAGGGAGTTTGACGGCATCGGCGGAAATTTCCGTATTCAAAATGAAAAACTCGATCCGCTTGTTATCGATTATTGTTTGGACAATCTGAATGTGAGATGGGCGCGCGTTGAATTGCCCTGGAGAAGTTGGCACCCTGTAGAAAGTGTAGACCCGCTTGCGGCTGCAAGAGCCGGTAAGCTTGATGAAAATGTAAAAGAGGCAATGCAGATAGCGCAAAAACTTTATAGGAGAGGTATACCGCTTATTATTAGCGCCTGGTATCCGCCTTCTTGGGCCATTCAAGGAGTAATGAATTTTCAAAATGAAAACGGAATTTTCGGCAACCCTCTTAATCCGGCTAAGATGAGAAGCATTATCAAATCGATCGGCGATTATTTTGTTTATCTGAAAGAAGAGTTTGGAGTTTCACCCGATCTCTTTTCATTTAACGAATCCGATCTTGGAATTAACGTAAGAATGACCGGGCAAGAACACGCGGCCTTCATAAAGAAACTCGGAGCTTATCTTGCATCGAAGGATTTATCCACTAAAATGCTTCTGGGAGATAACTCCGATGCAACTACTATAGATTTTATTCAACCGGCTCTTGACGATCCTGCTACGCATCAATATATAGGCGCAATATCCTTTCATGCGTGGCGCGGGTGCGACAACTGGACTCTCGCTAATTGGTCGGACGCATCAAGAGAATTGAATGTTCCGTTGTTGATCGGCGAAGGGGGAACCGATGCCCAGGCGCATCAATATCCGCAAATATTTTTAGAACCGTCTTTT
>DAIEQA010000200.1:0-2956 GCA_027348115.1 Ignavibacteriales bacterium | reverse complement strand
AATGACTATATTGAATCCGTATGGTGGGCCCTTTCGGAGTATTTCAAGAAAGGATTGATCTATAAAGGTTTTAAAATTGTTCCGCAGTGTCCTCACTGCGAAACTCCTTTATCGTCGCATGAACTTGCTCTCGGCTACGATGAAGTTCAAGATCCCAATGTGTATGTAAAATTCAAATTGAAAGATGAGGACGCTTCAATTCTTGTTTGGACTACAACTCCATGGACATTGATTTCTAACGTCGCGTTAGCTGTTGGATCCGATATTGATTACGTAAAAATAAAAACGGAAAAGCACGGAGTAATGTATCTTGCCGAAGCCCGTCTTTCCGTAATAAAGGATGAATATGAGGTTCTTTCGAAAATGAAAGGTTCCGAACTTCTTGATAAAGATTACGAACCGCTTTTCAATTATTTAAAGACAGATAAGCGCGCTTGGTATATAATTGCCGGAGATTTTGTAAGTACCGGCGATGGTTCCGGCGTTGTTCATATAGCTCCTGCTTTTGGCGCGGACGATTATGAAGTCTCCAAAAAATATAATTTGCCGTTCCTTCAACCGGTAACAAAAAGCGGAAGGTTTACGGATGAAGTTACGGATTTTGCCGGTCGTCTTGTTAAGACAATTCAATTCGAAAACCGTGAAGAAAAGGGAGTTGATCCGGATATCATTCGCAATCTCAAAGAGCGCGGTTTAATTTTCAAAGCAGGTAATGATTATACTCACTCGTATCCTCACTGCTGGCGATGCGACAATCCCTTGATCTATTATGCCCGCGACAGCTGGTATATTCGTACGACAGACGTTGCCAAAAGAATGATTGAATTAAATAATACGATCAACTGGTGCCCTCCGGAAGTTGGCGCGGGTAGGTTTGGCAATTGGCTTGAAGAAAATAAGGATTGGTCTCTTTCAAGGGATAGATACTGGGGAACCCCGCTACCGATCTGGTTGAACGATGACGGCGATATGTTTGTAGTCGGCTCGATAGTCGAGTTGAAAGAAGGTTTTGTTGAGAGAGACGGGAAACGAATCAGGGTAAAAGATTTGCCTGCAGAAGAGATCGATCTTCATAAACCATTTGTTGATGATGTAAAGTTTGAACGCAACGGTAAAATTTATAAACGCACTCCCGAACTTATCGACGTTTGGTTCGACAGCGGAGCCATGCCTTTTGCGCAGTATCATTATCCGTTCGAGAACAAAGATTATTTTATTGAAAACTATCCGGCGGATTTTATCTGCGAAGGCATCGATCAAACTCGCGGATGGTTTTACACGCTTCACGCGATCGGAACCATGCTCTTCGACAGCGTTACTTATAAGAATTTAATTGTAAACGAATTGATTCTTGATAAGAAGGGATTGAAGATGTCCAAATCCCGCGGTAATACGGTAGATCCGTTCGCGTTGTTCGATAAGTATGGAGCAGATGCCACGCGCTGGTATCTTGTTACAACAAGTCCGCCGTGGAAACCAACACTCTTCGATGAAGACGGAATTGTGGAAGTTCAGCGGAAATTTTTCGGAACGCTGGTCAACACTTACAATTTCTTTGTGCTCTATGCCAACATAGACAAGTTCGATTTTTCGGAAGATCTTATACCTTATTCCGAACGCCCGGAAATTGATAGATGGATAATCTCGAATTTGAATTCAGTTGTTAAAGAATATAAAGAGTTGATGGAAGCTTACGATGTTACAAGGGCAGCCCGTTTGGTTTCATCTTTTACTATCGATCAGCTTTCCAATTGGTACGTTAGACGAAGCAGAAGACGTTTCTGGAAATCGGAGATAAATAAAAATAAATTATCGGCGTATCAAACTTTGTATGAATGCTTAATTACGATTGCAAAGTTGACTTCTCCTTTCTCTCCGTTTATCGCCGAGGAATTATTTATTAATTTGAATTCTATAACAAAACGCGATGCAAGCGAATCGGTTCATCTAAGCGAATATCCATCTACTACTTATTTTGAGAAGGAACTTGAAGAGAAGATGGATGTTGCTCAGCGCGTCGTTTATTTAACTCGTTCGATCCGGGCAAAAAATAATTTAAAAGTTCGTCAGCCGCTGTTGAAGATGATGGTAGCTATTGATAAATCCCGCCGCGATGCTCTTGGCAAAATGCGCGATGTAATTCTTGAAGAGGTTAATATTAAGGAGCTGGTAATACTTGAAGACGATTCCGCGATTGTGAATAAAACTGCCAAGCCGAATTTCAAAGTTGTCGGTCCAAAGTACGGAAAACTTGTTAAAGCTCTCACCAACGCTATCAAGGAATTAAACAAGGAACAAATTGCCGCAATTGAAAAATCCGGCGAGTTGGAACTGGCAATCGAAAATCAGAATGTAAAAATCTCGCGCGAAGATGTCGAGGTTGTTAGTCACGAAATTGAAGGATGGATTGTTGAAAGCGAGGAAGGCGTTACCGTTGCAATCGATACGGAACTTAATGAGGACCTTATTGCCGAGGGATATGCAAGGGAGTTTGTTAATCGTATACAAAATATGAGGAAAGATGCCGGCTTCGATGTTGTAGACCGTATCCGGGTATCATACATGTCGGATGAAAAATTAAGTTCTTACATAAATAAATTTTCGGATTATATTTCCGCTGAAGTTCTTGCTGATAGTCTGAACCCTAATAATCAAACAGAAGGATTTAAACAAGAATGGAAGATTGGCGATTACAATTGCTCAATAGGAATATCGAAGTCTTTCAAATAATTTGTTAACGGAGGCTATGAATGGCAAAAAAATCTGATAAAAAGGCAATCAAAAAGAAAACCGCTGCTAAAGCCAAGCCGGTAAAGAAAGCAGCGAGCAAACCGAAAAAAACGGCTGCTGTTAAAAGCACAAAGCCGAAAGCTGCAACCAAAAAATCGGTCAAGGCTACTAAATTCTCTAGAGCGCGTAAACACGTGGAAGTAATTTCCCCAACTAAAAAAGTAAA
>DAIEQA010000199.1:0-9886 GCA_027348115.1 Ignavibacteriales bacterium | reverse complement strand
GTTCAAAGTATGAAACAGACAGCATTAATTTTCATAAGGGCGATGTGCTCGTAATTTATTCCGACGGTATAGTTGAAGCCGCAAACGAAAAGTACGAATTTTATGGCGAGGATCGTCTTCAAAAAGTAATTGTCGACTCCGCGGATAAATCTCCAAAAGAAATTACCGGTTTGATAATCGAAGACGTAATTAAATTCAGTACGCACGAAAGCAAATATCAAGACGATAAAACAATTGTCGTAATAAAGAAAACAACTTAATATGGATCTAGTAAAAAAAATATTTGATGCGGGAGTAGTAGGAGCCGGAGGCGCCGGTTTTCCTACGCATATCAAAGCAAAGTCGAAAGTTGAATTTGTTTTGGTAAACGGCGCGGAATGCGAACCGCTTATTCATAAAGATTTTGAATTGATGTGCAACTTTGCACCCGATATTGTAAACGGCGTCGATATAATGATCAAACAAACATCGGCAAAAAAATCTTACTTCGGAATCAAAGCTAAAAACGCTGATGCTGTAGAAGCAGTAGAGAAAAATTATCCGGGCCGCAACATTGATACATGTCTGCTTGGCGACTTTTACCCGAGCGGTGACGAATATGAGTTAGTTTACGCCGCAACCAAACGTTTGATACCTCCGGCAGGTCTTCCGCTAGACGTCGGCTGTGTCGTAAATAACGTTGAAACGTTTTATAATATTTCTCGTGCTGTACAGGATAAACCTGTTACGCAAAAATTTGTTAGTGTTGCAGGAGCGGTTAAAAATCCATCGTCGTTCTTTACGCCGATAGGAACAAGTTTTGCGGATTTGCTCGCCCATGCAGGTGGCGCTTCCGTCAAAGAGTTTGGAATATTTGTCAGCGGAATTATGATGGGCCGCTTAACTTTTGATCTTTTCGAACCGGTTACTAAAACAACCGCAGGGATAATCATTCTTCCCATAGATCATTACCTTGTTAAAAGAATCCAGAGACCTGAAAAGGATAAAAACCGAATCGGCAAATCAGCATGCGATCAATGCAGTTACTGCACGGAATTTTGCCCGCGTTATCTTTTGGGTTACGATGTCCAGCCGCACAAAGTAATGCGGTCGCTTGTATTCACTACTACAGGTCAGGCAGTTTGGAATCAATATGCCGATCTTTGCTGCTCGTGCGGCTTATGTTCGTTGTACGCCTGTCCGGAAGATCTTTATCCGAGAGAAGCTTGCGAGCAAGGGAAAGCGGAATTACGAAGGATGGGACAAAAATACCAGCAGCAGAAACCGGTTAAGGTTCATCCTATAAAAGAGGGAAGGCGCGTTCCGCTGAAGCAGTTGATGAAAAGAATTGACGTGCTTAAATATGATGCTCATACGCCTTATGTCAAAACTAGTCCACAACCCAAAGAGGTAAAAATATTATTGAAGCAGCATGCCGGGGCGCCTTCAAAAGCCGTTGTTGGACTTGGAGATTTGGTGCAGGAAGGAACCTTGATTGCCGATGTAGAAGAAGGAAAACTTGGCGCTAAAATACATTCTTCAATTTCAGGCAAAGTTACTCACGTAAACGAGGAGTTTATTAATATTTCAAAATAATTCTTTGCGTCTTGGCAATAGCTTAGCATCCTTGCGAGAAAAACCGTTCCGCGCAAACCGTAATGCGAATGACGCACTGAAAAAGGAAAGTAAAATTGAAAAGAATTCAATTGGTTTAATAGAAATGACAAGCATCGCTGCTGGAATGCAGGCTGCTGATATAATGCTCAAGACTTCACAAGTGGAATTAATTTTATCCCGAACGATTTGTTCCGGTAAATATATTGTTTTGATCGGCGGAGATGTAGCCGAGGTGCAATCCGCCGTGGATGCCGCCGCTAATCAAATTGATTTCGCAGTAATCGACACGTTTGTTATACCAAACGTTCACCCGGATATCTTTCCGGCATTAGCTGGTCATTCAAATGTTAATATGCTTGAAGCTCTCGGTATAATCGAATCGTTTTCTGTTGCCTCTTTAATTGAAGGCGCAGATGCTGCCGTGAAAGCCGCTTCGGTTCGGATTATCGAAATTCGTCTTGCCATGGCATTAGGCGGAAAAGCATTTTGTACTTTAACCGGCGAGGTTGCTGCAGTTCAGAGCGCTGTTGATAGCGGCGCAAAAGTAATTTCCGACCGCGGACTGCTTGTTAATAAAATTGTCATCCCTCAGCCGCGTCCCGAACTGCTAAGCGAGATGATTTAGCACTGTGCTGGACTCAGTATTGAAAACAAACATGCTCTTACGCGGTGTAAATTGCCGCTAAACAATTTCACTTTATAAATGAAAACATTTCAACTTAACAAATCGATAATCGGGATGGTGCACGTTGACGCGCTGCCGGGTACTCCAAAATATTCAGGGAGTGTGAAATCCATAATCGATAAAGCCGTTAATGAAGCTTCGGTTTACTACTCCTTAAATCTTGATGCGGTAATGATAGAGAATATGCACGATGTTCCTTACTTGAATAGAAATGCCGGTCCGGAGATTACCGCTTTAATGAGTGTAGTGCTTTACGAAGTGAAAAAACAAATAGGCATTCCTTGCGGTATTCAAATTTTAGCGGGCGCAAATAAAGAAGCGCTTGCAGCGGCTCATTCTGCCGGCGCTGATTTTATTAGAGCGGAAGGATTTGTATTCGCTCACGTTGCCGATGAAGGTATTTTTAACTCTGACGCCGGCGAACTTCTACGTTATAGAAAACAAATTGATGCCGAAAATGTTTTGATATTCACGGATATTAAAAAGAAGCATAGTTCCCATTCAATTACAGCCGACACAAATATTGTAGAGACCGCCAAAGCTGCCCAATTCTTTTTAAGCGACGGCGTTATAGTTACCGGAAGCAGCACCGGCGCCGAACCTTTGCTTGAAGAAATTAAATCCGTAAAAGAATCCGTTGATATCCCGGTCCTCGCCGGTTCCGGAATTACGATAGACAATTTCAGTTCATATCTTCGCTATTGTGACGGATTAATAATCGGTTCTTATTTCAAGAAAGAAGGGAAGTGGTTTAATCCTGTTGATCCCGAAAAGGTAAAACACTTCATGTCAAAGCTGAAATAATTTTTTTTTTGATTTGTTCATTCCCGAAGGTATACTTTCTTTGCGTGGATCTAGTTTAAACACTGCTTTAAAACTTTTAAATTGCTTCACACCACTTTTTGAATTAAGTTATCGCATAAATATGGGGATTTTTCTTTGTGGGAAATTAAATTAAAAATATTCTCATTTAATCCGGCATGGTAATTACTTAAAAGTAATTGATATAAATGTACTTCTTGCAGTCTGTTTGGATATAATTTCTTTTGCAGTTTTTTACTACATTATCAGGAGGGATAGATGAGAAAATCATTTTTATTATTCATTGTGATTGCGGTAATGCTTTTATCGGGCTGCGCCAACGAGGCGCTAAGAAATGCCGATAAATTTTCTCCCTTTAAGAAATATGCCGTACTGCCTTTCGATTGCCCGGATAAAGATATAAGTCTCCGCCTGGCTAAATCTTTACGCGAGTGGCTTGTAACCTATGATTATGAAATCATTGAGCAGGAAGAGTTGGATCGGTTGCTTGCAAAATCTAATTTAACAACCGAAACGATTCTTAAAAATTATACCAGCGCAATAAATAATTTGAAAGGCGTTGACGGCATAATCATCGGATACGTGAATCTTGACAAGCGAAATGTTGAAAGCGGAACAGGTATTTCCGAAGGGGCAGGCGGAACAAAACATTTTGTTTCCGGATGCGACACTTATGTGATTGATCTTAAGAGCGGAGAAATCCTGGCAAGAGGAAGCTACGAGGCCCCGGTAAGTGCGGAACTATACGGCTCTTTTAATATCGAGGATGTCGGGAAGAAACTTGCAATTAAACTTTCGCCGCATTAATAGGAACCTTTCGTAATTCTATTATGTGTAATGCCGGATTAGGATATCATTTTCTAAAACGCAAAAGCCGTTTTGCATGTAGACTAAGTTTGTTTAATTTAGCACACCAATAAATTTATTCTAAAATGGCAGAAAAACATTTTTACGAACAGAAGAAATATACTCAGGAATATCTTTTACCGTATTTTCAGAAATATATTCCGGATTTTCATAATAAAAAAATTCTGGAAGTCGGATGTGCAGAAGGCGGGCTTCTGGAAGTGATGAAGGAATTAAGCGTTTACGCAGTCGGCTTAGAAATTAGTGCGGAGCGAGCCGCTGTTGCAACAGAAAAAGATCCTGCGTTGAAGGTTGTGGTTGGAGACATAATGGACCCCAGCTTGCCGGCAATCCTAAACGATAAATTTGATTTCATTATTATGCGCGAAGTTATTGAACATATTCCGGATAAGGAAGCGGCGTTCAACAATCTTAACTCCTTACTTAATTCAAACGGTTTTTTGTTTATGAGTTTTCCTCCCAAACATTCTCCGTTCGCTGGTCATCAGCAAATAGGTAAAAGTATTTTAAAGGCAGTGCCGTACCTTCATGTGCTTCCAAAACGGTTTCTTAAAACAATAGCATCTGTTATGAAAGAAAATACTGATTACATTGAAGAGATTAAACTTCATTTCAATACGGGCTGTACCATCAAAGAATTTGAAAGACAATCGCTCAAGCGAAATATGTTTCCGGTAAAGAAAGAATTTTATTTATTCAGACCGATTTATGCGATACGTTTTGGTTTGCCGACAATTAAACTTCCTAATATTCCATTCCTAAGAGAGTATGTTTCTTTTGGATGCGAGACTTTATTAAAAAAGAGTTTTTAACTTAGCCGATGGCGATATGCGGTCATTGTCAAATTGAATATTAAAAGAGGAACAAATGAAAGTACTTCGATTATTAATCGTCGTATTTATGATATTAACTCAAGTAGTTTATCCGCAGGATCAGCAGTCGAAATTTCAGGTTGATTACAGCGAGATCAACGGAAGATTAACAGGTAAAGACCAGGTCAAGAAAGATTTTGGTCGTTACAAAGGATTTGAAATTGAATTGTATGCGGGAGAGGATGTGAATTTTTTAGTCTATTCTACAGAATTCCAGCCGTCGCTTGCATTAGTTAATCCTCAGGGAGAAATCACAAACCAAAGTTCGGGCGAAGGGAAGGGTTATGCCAACATACTCACAACAATTCCTTCCAGCGGCAACTGGATTCTTTATGTAATTAGTCCTCACAATGCTACAGGTAAATATCTTCTAAGAAATTCGATTGCTGAACCGAACTCCTTGACCCTGCCGGATAATTCGGATTTTTGCACTACACTCGATTTTATTCTGAGCCATGCTAAAGCATACTTTGTATTAATGGAGAATTCGATTAATACTAACCAACGAATAATAAAGTTGAACGGTGCAGTGGATCAATTCTTTGATGAGAATGACGGTTCCTACAACGCTTTATTTTATAACGGGGACAAAATTGAAGAAGCCGATGCTGCATTTTCAAAACTTGGGGCCGATATTCAAAATTGTATCGGCAAAAATTGGAACATCAAATCAACCGGCTGGACTAAAATTGACGACTTCAAAGAAAAATCTTTGACGCTAACCGAAAAGGGAGCCGATAAGCCCCGCTTTATCACAATCGCAGCATACGATTTTCAAGGATCTAAACGCAGACTTAAAAATAGATTTAATGTTGAAGTGCAGATAAACAAGAAACAGTAAGTATTTGAAAGATTGGAATTAGGTTGCAAAACAAGAAGCCGTCCCATACGGCTTTCTTTTTATTGTAGAATTGTTGCTGCCTGAATCTCAGCGAAAAAATATATATTTTGAACTAGAAGATTTTTTGAAAACACATGCCTTCGAATAAAACCGAACAAAGAAAAAAAGAACATATAGAGTTATGTTTAACGGATAAAGCTGCTTTCAAAACCAAGACCAACGGTTTTGAGCAATACGATTTTGAACACTTTGCGGCAACCGAAGTTGAGTTTAGCAGTATCGACCTTTCGACAAAGTTTTTCAGCAAGAAAATTTCTTATCCTTTCCTAATTTCATGTATGACCGGCGGTACGGCCGAAGCGGAAAGAATTAATGAGAAACTCACTTTAGCGGCTAAAGAGTTAAATATTCCAATCGGGGTAGGAAGCCAAAGACAAGCTTTGGAAGATAATTTGCTGCACTCCACCTATAGAGTAGTTCGGAAAAATGCCGGCAGCGTTCCAATTCTTGGAAATATCGGTGCAGCTCAGGTTGTTAAGTCTAAAAATTTAATTGATGATTTTAAAACTTTAATTGACATGATTGAAGCCGACGCTATCGTTGTTCATGTTAACCCGTTACAGGAATTACTGCAGCCGGAGGGGGAACCGAATTTTAAAGGATTGGTAAAAGCGCTTACAAAAGCTATCCCTAAAATTAAAACGCCGGTTATAGTTAAAGAAGTTGGCGCGGGTATTTCCCAAAAAGCTGCAAAACAATTTTTAGATGCCGGTGTTAGCGGAATTGATATTGCTGGTTCCGGCGGAACCAGCTGGGCCGCAATAGAATTGCTTAGAAGCAAAAATGAAGATGAGTATTTCAGCGAATGGGGTCTGCCTACCTCATATTGCATTCGCTCGGTAAAAGAATTAAAAAGAGAATATGATTTTACTTTGATTGGCTCTGGTGGAATTCATGACGGTGTTGAATGCGCTAAAGCTCTTGCGTTGGGCTCAGATTTAACTGCCTCTGCTAGAATACTGTTGAAGGAAGTAATGAAAAATGACGTTGAAGGCATTGTGAATTTATTGAAAGGATGGTTCCTAACAGTCCAAAAAATAATGTATTTAACCGGTTGTGATAAAATTAAAAAATTTACTTCTCTGGGAATGAAAAGAAAAGAGGAATTAGTTTGAACTCGAGCACAGAATATAATCAATACGAAAAAATTTACAAGGATGAGATCAAAAAAATTGAAAGTGGACTTTCTAAACTCTTAAGAGATAAGAAACCGGAATCGCTTTATACTCCGTGCTCCTACATATTAAACGGAGGCGGTAAAAGACTTAGGCCTTTTCTAGTTCTCATCTCTGCAAAAGCAGTAGGCGGTAAATTCAACCAGACGTACAATGCTGCAATGGCTATGGAAATTCTTCACAACTTTACGCTTGTGCATGACGATATAATGGATAACTCGAACATGCGCCGAGGAAGAGTTACGCTTCACAAAAAATATGATACTAATACTGCGATATTAGCCGGAGATAGTTTGATTGCTTTGGCTTACGAATATCTCCTGAAGGACTGTAAAGATAATACAAAGCAAATCGTATCTAATTTTACAAAAGCCGTTACCGAAGTTTGCGAGGGCCAAAGTTTAGATAAAGAATTCGAGTTGAGTAGAAATGTTTCAATCGATGATTATAAAAATATGATTTATAAAAAAACAGCGGCTCTAATGGAAAGCTGTTGTGCGGTGGGTGCTCGGATTGCAGGAGCAACAAATAAACAGATAAATGCGGTTGCGAGGTACGGAAAGTATCTCGGCATGGCTTTCCAGATTCAGGATGATCTGCTTGATCTCGTTGCAGATGAATCCGAATTTGGCAAAACAGTTGGCAGCGATTTGATCGAAGGCAAGAAGACCTATCTTTTGCTGCGTGCAATGGAAAAAGCAAAAGGTGTGAAAAGAAAATCGCTCCAAAGAGTTTTTGAAAACAAAGGAGTTAAAAAGGAAGAAATCGGGTTCTATAAAAATCTTTACATAGAATTAGGCGTAACAAAAGACGCCGAGCATGAAATAATTAAATACACTAAATTGGCTCTCAAAAATTTACCCGTTCTGCCAAACGAGGAAGGCAGACAATTAATGAACTGGCTTGCGAATATCCTAATAAACAGAAATAAATGATTGAAGAAAAAGTAACAATTATAAATAACGCCGGTCTTCATACACGGCCGGCAGCAACAATAGTAAAAATTGCCTCTAAATTTAAATGTGAATTCTTTTTGAATAAGGACGGGCTGCACATCAACGGAAAAAGCATTATCGGCGTTATGACCTTGGCTGCTGAGAAAGGTTCCGAAATAACATTAATTTTCGACGGCGAAGATGAGCAGCAAGCAGCACAGGAAGTAGTAGATTATTTTAAAAGAGGATTTGACGAACTGTAAAATGAAACCGGAAGAAATAAAAATACTCAAAGGAATTGCCGCCGCACCGGGCATAGCTATTTCCAAAGCGTTTATTTACCAAAAACTTAAAGAGGAAGTTAGAGACGATAGTGTAACCGACGTTAACGAAGCGCTGGAAAATCTTGATTCCGCGCTGGAACAATCCAAGAAGGAATTGCGAAAAATATTTTCTTTGGCTGTAGATAAACTGGGTGAGAAACGCGCGGCGATTTTCGAGGCGCAAATAATGATCCTCGATGATCCTATTCTTGTTGCTACTATTCGAAATAGAATTGTAAGAGAGAACAAGGTACCGGAGTATATAGTAAACGACGAGATTTCAAAGTATACCGATTTGATGAACGCATCGCACGAAATGTACATGAAGGAACGCTCTCATGATATCGAAGATATTAAAAACCGAATAATTAGAAATCTTAAAAAGAAAAAATGGAAATCGAAAATTACTAACGATGTTATTGTTGTTACTTCTACAATATCCCCATCGGATACGGTTTTGTTTTCAAGAGTTAATGTGAAAGGATATGTAACCGATTTTGGCGGATTGACTTCTCATGCGGCAATCGTAGCCCGTTCATTAAATATTCCTGCAGTAGTCGGTCTTCACGAAGCAACAAATTTTATTAACGACGACGATCTTCTTATTATTGACGGCTTCAAAGGCGAAGTGATAATTAACCCGGACGAACACTTCCTAAAAGAATATCAGAAGAAGATTGACAAATTAGCCAAGCAGGATGCCGAGCTTGCCGGACTAAAACAGTTGCCGGCAACTACACTGGACGGCAAAGAAATTGAACTGCTTGCTAACCTCGACATCTCCGACGAGTTGGAATACATAACGCAGAACTGTTCTAAGGGTATAGGTCTTGTCCGAACCGAACAGCTTTTTGAAAACGCCGAAGCTTTTCCGGATGAAGATGATCAATATGAGGTTTACAATTCTATAGCGCAAAGAATTTTCCCGGGAACGGTAATTATCCGGGCTTTCGATATTGGGGGTGATAAGGTGTTGCCTGTGGATTTGCACGAACCAAATCCATTTTTAGGTTGGCGGGGAATAAGACTGCTGTTGGATAATCCCGAAATATTTAAAAAGCAAATCCGCGCTATACTGCGCGCCAGCGTTCATAAGAATGTAAAGTTTATGCTTCCGATGATCGCATCGATGGCGGAAGTAAAACGATCGAAGGAATTAATCAAAGAATGCCAGGACGAACTTAAAAAGGAAGGCAAGCTGTTCGATAAACATATTCCTGTCGGAATAATGATTGAAATACCGTCTGCTGCAGTCATTATTAGAGATTTTGCCGGAGAGATTGATTTTGTAAGCATCGGCACCAACGATTTAATACAATATCTTTTAGCCGTTGACCGCGGCAACGAAATCGTCTCAAGTCTTTACCAGGAATTTAATCCTGCCGTGATAAGAACACTCAACCATATTATCAAGGAAGGGAAGTCGGTAAGTTTAAATGTCGGGATGTGCGGAGCTATGGCAGCCGATACATTCGCAGTTCCTTTACTTGTTGGAATGGGCCTCGAATCTTTGAGTGTTTCTGCCTCTGCTATTCCTATGATAAAAAGAATTATAAGAAGTCTTTCATTTGAAGAGATGAAAACTTTAGCCGAAGAGTGTCTTGTTCTAAAAACTGAAAAGGAAGTAAGCGCGAGAGTTCATAAATTCTTCAGCCATAAAATTCACGACCAGATAAAGAATCTTTACTAAGTGACAATCTTTAATCTTTA
>DAIEQA010000197.1:0-3041 GCA_027348115.1 Ignavibacteriales bacterium | reverse complement strand
CGCGGTTTAGTTCGCCCTTGTTATTAAAGCTGCATGTGCGAATAAGAAATTATGTTGGAATTCTTTCTAATCATTTCCAACATCTCTCCGGTAGCGGGCGTATCAAGTTTCATAGTACAGCAGGCAACCATGCCGCCGTCGAAAATAATATTTTCAACTTCCTCAACATTTATATTACCGTCGCGCAACACATCGAGCACAGAAGCGAGAACACCAGGCTTATCGTAATGCTTAACTACCAGTTGATAATGAGAACCGGTAACCTTGGCCCTGTTAACCCAATGGGCAATTACGCCGCTGTTAATGTATCCAAGAATAATATTTACCGTTTCTTCAGCAACCGCATTCTGAGCTTGTTCGGTAGAAGCTCCGATGTGATGGGTAATGTAAACATTATCCAGTTTTTGCAATTCCGAGGAAACGGATCCGGTTTTGTTTTCCGGTTCATCGTTAAATACATCTAATCCTACTTTCAAATTTTTCTCTTTCACGGCTCTAATTAATGCCGCCTCATCAATAACGCCGGCGCGTGAAGTGTTTATGAATATTGCTCCTTTTTTCATGTACCCGAACATTTGATCGTTAAACAGATTTTTGGTTTCGGGCGTTTGCGGAAGGTGCACGGTAACAACATCTGCAATCGGAAGTATCTGATCGAATTCGGAAAAATCTTTAACGCCGTAACCTTCTATGCGGGAAACATCCTTAGCATAGATATTCATACCTAAAGCCTGCGCCCGCTTAGCAACTTCTTTACCGATGGCGCCGTAACCAACAATTGCTAAAGTCTTACCGAATAATCCCTCGGCTTTGGAATATTCGCCTTTGTTCCATTTGCCTGCTTTAAAATCCATAACATTATGAGCGATTCTTCTATCGAGAGCGAGCATAAGACCAATGGCGAGTTCGGCAACGGCGATTGAATTTTTACCCGGACAATTGGAAACGTAAACGCCTTTTTTATTTGCCGCCGCAATGTTAATATTATTAACGCCTGCGCCTGCGCGTACAATAAGATTTAACTGATCGGAATCTTCGATTGTTTTTGCGTTCACAACAGTCGATCGAACTACAAGGCAGTCAATTCCTTTTACCGCTTCTGGTAAATCATTCTCTCCCAATTTCGGATTATATATTACATCAAGGCCGTCATCCTTAAGAGCTTTTACGTAATGTTCCGGAAATTTGTCCGCTATTAAAACTTTCATAACTAACCTCCTTTATTTCAGCATAGGAATTTTGATTGAGAATTTTTTTGCATTGTCTATTGCCTGTTGATAACCGGCATCTGCGTGACGGGCGATTCCCATTCCGGGATCATAGGTTAGAACACGTTCGAGCCTGGCTTCGGCTTCAGATGTTCCGTCAGCTACCACAACCATTCCGGCGTGAATCGATTTACCGATACCTACGCCGCCGCCGTGATGAACCGAAACCCAGCTTGCGCCTCCTATTGCGTTGAGCAATGCGTTTAGAATCGGCCAGTCGGCAATTGCGTCGCTTCCGTCCTTCATCGCTTCTGTTTCGCGATTGGGTGAAGCAACCGAGCCGCAATCCAAATGATCTCTGCCGATTACGATTGGCGCGCTTACTTTACCATCCGCTACCAATCGATTAAATATTTTTCCCATCTTAGCGCGTTCGCCGTAGCCAAGCCAGCAAATGCGCGCGGGCAATCCTTGAAAGTGCACTTTCTTTCGGGCTAACTCGATCCATCTAATAAGAGCTTTGTTTTCCGGAAAAGTTTCCATTACCGCCTTGTCCGTTTCGTAAATATCTTTTGGATCGCCGGAAAGGGCAGCCCATCTAAACGGACCTTTACCGTCGTAGAATAAAGGACGAATATACTCCGGTACAAATCCCGGAATATCGAATGCATTGGTAACTCCGTTTTCTTTAGCTTCTCCGCGAATGTTGTTGCCGTAATCGAAAGCAATCGATCCCCGTTTCTGAAATTCGAGCATCGCTTTTACATGTTCAACAATGGTTTTTTTTGAAAGCTCAATATACTTAGCAGGATTTGTCTTTCTAAGATCAAGCGCTTCAGCAAGAGACATTCCCATAGGTACGTAGACGTTCAAAGTATCGTGAGCTGAAGTCTGATCCGTAATTATATCCGGAATAATATTTCTTTCCAAAATTTGCAGAAGTATTTCACCGGCATTTCCAAGCAAACCTACGGAAAGCGCCTGCTTTTTATCGCGGGCATCAAGCACAAGTTTTAAAGCTTCGTCGATGTCTTCGCTTATAACATCGAGGTAACCGGTATCAATTCTCTTCTGCATTCTGTCGCGGTCAACTTCAACGCCGAGGAAAGCTGCGCCGTTCATTGTAGCGGCTAAAGGTTGAGCCCCGCCCATTCCTCCTAAACCTGCGGTTAAAAGAAGTTTACCGCTTAATGTTCCGCTGAAATGCTGCCGTGCGCACTCTGCAAAAGTTTCGTAAGTGCCTTGAAGAATTCCTTGCGTGCCGATATAGATCCAGCTGCCTGCAGTCATTTGGCCGTACATTGTAAGTCCCAATGCATCCAGCCGCCGGAATTCATCCCACGTTGCCCAATCGGGCACTAGCATTGCATTCGAAATTATTACACGCGGTGCATCATTATGAGTTCTGAAAATTGCAACTGGTTTGCCTGATTGAACAACAAGTGTTTCGTTATTCTCCAGATTATTGAGAGAGGAAACAATTGCATCATAAGCCTCCCAGTTGCGCGCAGCTTTTCCTGAACCGCCGTAGATAATCAAATCTTCCGGTCTTTCTGCTACGTCGGGATCAAGATTATTCATCAGCATTCTCATAGCTGCTTCTTGAATCCAACCTTTGCAGCTTATTTTTGAGCCTGTCGGTGCTTTGATAATTCGTTTTTGTGTTTCCATACTAAGTCAAGCAGTGACAAGGATACCTCGCCACTACATTTTAATTTGTGAAATGTTTTTGCAGAATGCTCTCGTATTGCTTATAAGCTGATTTATAAAACCAACGCGTAATAAAAAATGATTTACTTGCTCTCTTCTTAAGTTCCGCTACGTTGTTGTTCA
>DAIEQA010000186.1:0-2459 GCA_027348115.1 Ignavibacteriales bacterium | reverse complement strand
TCCGCAATTTAAAGGCGGCATTGCAAATTATACAACATCGCTTGCAAAAGCATTGGACAAACTCGGTGCCGAAGTATACATTGTCTCGTGGACGCACCAATATCCTTCCATTATCCCTCGCGACTTTATCGACCGTTCCAGCAAGAAAAATCTTCTCGAAGGCACCAACATCAATGTTCAATACCTAACCAACTATAACAATCCGTTCTCATGGAAACGAACCGTTCAAACAATTAAGAAAATAGATCCCGATGTTGTTGTGTTTCAGTGGGCGATTGCAGTTCAAGGTTTACCCATGGGGTACATTGCCAACAAACTTAAAAAAGTTTGCCGCTGCGAAGTAATGTTCGACTTGCATGTAGTTTCCCAAAAGGAAGGGAGCGCCATCGACAAAACAATGCTGCGCTATGCGCTTTCAAAACCTCATTCGTTTATTGTTCATTCGTTAAAAACTTTCACAGAGTTACAAAATACATTTCCTCAGAGAGATTATATATTATACGGTGAGCAACAAAAGCGTCTTTCTCACCGATCACCTAAAACCGACCACTGGCAACAAGTATTGAAGCTCTATCACCCGGTTTATGATATGTTCTCTCCCGATCCAATTTTTGATATCGAGAAAGCAAAAGCCGAATTGGGATTGCGGAAAAATGTTTTTCTTTTCTTCGGCTTCATACGTAAATACAAGGGTCTTCATAATGTAATTGCGTCGTTCGCTAAACTCGCAAAAGAACGCAACGATGTTTCTCTTCTTATTGTAGGAGAATCTTTCTGGAACACGCTCGATACAAAAAAACTTTCTACCAGGATTAAGAAAAGCATATTCGGATTGATTAAAAAAATCTTAATCCGCAAAGAGGACGATGAAAGCAATTACCGTCCGCTTGAGCTGATTGACCGGCTCGGGATCCGTAATCAAACGGTGGTGGTAAACCGTTATGTTGGAAATGAAGAAGTACATAAATATTTTCAAGTAGCCGATTGCAATGTTTTGTTCTATCTCGTCGCTACGCCGTCCGGTGTTGAATCGATGGCGTATAATTTTAATCTTCCGACTATCGCAACAAAGGTAGGACATTTTCCCGAGACAATTAAGCACGGTTACAACGGTTACCTTGCAGAGCCGGAAAACATTGAATCGATGTACTTAGTAATGAAAGAATTTTTAGATAAACCGATCCCCAGGGAAAGAGTTAAGGAACAGGCATCAAACATGAGCTGGGAAAATTACGCAAAAGCAATTTTAAACAATTAACATAGGAACCCTTTGCGGATTTGCTTACTCAGCTTCCGTAGGGCCGGTTCGCAAAGAAATTATTCGGAGATAAAATGGCAAAGCAGCAAAAAAAAGCTTCGCTTCAAAAATCATCGGAAGGCGGATTTAATTTTGGGAAATACATTCCGGAGAAATATCAGACCCCGCTACTCTTGCTCTTGATCTTGGTCTTAATCTTAATCTTCTACTCGCCGGTAATGTTCGGCGATAAAACTACAAACTCCGGGGATTTAATCCAGGTAAAAAGTCTGCGCGAATACGCAAACAAAGACCGCGACGGCATTTCATTGTGGAATCCTTACATCTTTTGCGGAATGCCCGCCGTTGCAACTTCAATGTCGTTAAGATGGTTTGACCTTACTTCTCTTGCGTATTCGGTTGTTACAAAAACTTATTCGGCATTTTTCCACGATTACAATGCTATCTATACTTTTAGTTTTCTAATTCTCGCTTTCACTGCTTTTTTCTTTATGAGGAGTTTCGGCGCCGGAAGGGGTTTAAGTTTTCTTGTTTCTGCAGCTACTATTTTCAGCACGGGAATAGTGATGCTGTTCTACATCGGACATATTACAAAATTAATGAGTCTTGCTATTTTTCCGTTCATCCTAATGATGCTTTTCAAGTTCCAGAAAAAAATAACCCTTATGGATATACTCTTGTTCCTGCTGGGCATGCATCTTCTTGTTCTGGGTGCTCATGTTCAAATAGTATTTTATTTTGTTCTCGCTACCGGAATATATTTTATTTATTTCTTTATCCGGGCATTTACGGCAAAGGATCAATTTCTAATAAAACAATTATTCAAATCGCTTGGGATTGTTGCCGCCGTTGGTTTGATCGCGCTCCTCATGTCGTTCGATACATATGCGCAGCTCTACGAATACAAGCCATATTCCACGCGAGGAACAAAGAGCGTTACTGAGTTGAAAGAAACGGGTGCCGAATCTCAAAATAACGCTTACGAATACGCAACAAACTGGTCGTTCTCGCCCGGCGAGGTAATGACTTTTATCATCCCTTCTTACTACGGATTTGGAAAGTCAACATACAACGGTCCGCTTTCGCAGAATCAGGATGCGGAAGTGAACACATATTTCGGACAAATGCCGTTTGTTGATACTGCGATGTATATGGGTGTAATTATCTTTGCGCTCGGAATCTTAACCTTGTTTATTAGATG
>DAIEQA010000170.1:0-3214 GCA_027348115.1 Ignavibacteriales bacterium | reverse complement strand
CCGATTATTTTTTTGACTATGAATAATCGGTTGATTGGGCGGGATTTTTATAAATTTGTTGCAGAAGGATTAATTCTGTTTCAGGCGGGATAATTGAGGAATGAATAATATTTTCGGGCCGGGATTTACTTCACTCTAAATGAAGCTCCCCCTTATCTTGGAAGCATACCTTTTACTAATTACCAGCGGCTGAGTTAAATTTTGAAGATAAACAAGATAACTGCTGTTATACCACTTTTCCATCTTCACAAGGTGTTCTATATTAATTATTGTCGAACGGTGAATTCTTAGAAACGATTTTTCGGAAAGCATTCCCTCCCAGTAATTAATCGATTTTCTAACGAGGTACGATTTACCGTTGATAAGCTTAATAGAAGTATATTGCCTTTCGGCAATGATGTGAGAAATTTCTTTTATGCGGATCAGCTGCGGCTTACCGTTTTCCTGAATAAATAATTTACCGTCCGCAATCATTTTTTCCGAATTTACTTTGTCGCCTTCTTTGTGAATTTCTGCGCGCAGAGCTTCAACGCGCTGAAGCCTTGCGTCTATCGATTTGAGAAGATCTTCGGTATCGAAAGGTTTAAATAAATAATCGTCAGCCCCCAGTTCCATCCCTTTTCTTAAATCCGCCTTCTCGACTTTTGCGCTGAGAAAAATAAAAGGTATGGATTTAGTTGTCGGTTTCTTGGCCAAATCTTCGAGCACGCAGTAGCCGTCTATACCGGGCATCATAATATCGCATATAATTAAATCTGGAGTTTCTTGTTCGGCAATACTAATTCCTTCGGCTCCGTTTGACGCGGCAAACACTTTGTAGCCTTCTTCAGTAAGTATAGTAGTTATAATTTCCCGGATATCTTTTTCGTCTTCAACAACAAGTATTTTAATCATCATTACACCAAAGGAATTGTTACGATAAATTTTGTTCCCTTTCCAAGTGTCGATTCGACTTTTATTTTACCATTATGTAAATCTACGGCATGTTTGACAATCGAAAGCCCGAGGCCGGTGCCGGGAATATCTGTAGTGTTGGCCGCACGGTGAAATGTCTCGAAGAGATGTTTCATATCTTCTTGCGGAATACCGATGCCTTTATCGGAGACCGTAATACGGATTTGATCATCTTCGGAATCAACAGTTAAAATAACATCGCCGCCTTGGGGCGAATACTTAAATGCATTCGTAAGAATATTTGTCAGAATGAATCTCAGAAGCGTCGGATCCAAACTAAAATCGGTATTTGTCAGCCGGTAACAAAAATCAAAATTATGAGCCGGCGTTTTATAGGTTTTGATTTCATCTATAATCTTAACGCAGAGTTTTTGAAGATCAAGTTTCAAGGGCGAGAATAAAATTTTCCCGCTTTCAGAACGGCTGATAGTCAGTACTTCATCAAGAAGAACTGCTAAGTATTTTACAGAACTTCTTATTTTGCTCAGGTAATCGTTATATTTTTCTTCCGGCCACTTTTTGCCGTAGCGCTGAATTGTTTCGGCAGATGCAAGAATTGAAGTAAGCGGCGTTCTGAATTCATGCGATGCGGTTGATATAAATCTCGATTTCAACTCGCTCAGTTCTTTTTCCTTTCCGAGCGATTCCCTTAACATCATTTCCAGCTCTTTTTCTTTTTGGAGCTGTTCAATTAAATCCGAGTTAAGTTTATCCAATTCTTCTGTCCTGGTCTTTACCAGTCCTTCAAGATGATTACGATAATTCCGCAATTCTTCTTCTGCAAGTTTACGGTCGGTAATATCATGTATAATTGAATGAATATACGTTTTATTTTCGATCTCAATTTTGCTGCTATAAATCTCCACGTCTCTTATAGACCCGTTTTTACGTATGTGCCTAAACTCAAAATGATTTTGCCTATCCAATTTAACTTTTTTCATATCGCTCAGAACATTTTCCGACGGAAGCATGTTGATTTGCTGGATATTCATTCTTTTCAATTCTTCGATTAACCAGCCGTAGTAATCGGCCGCAGCTTTGTTGGCGTCTATAATTTTCCCAGAGTCCGGATCGATAAGTAGTTTTACAGCCGAATGATTCTCAAAAATACTTCTGAATTTTTGTTCACTTTTACGGAGAGCATCTTCGGCGCTCTTACGATCCGTAATATCATGTGCTATTCCCTGAAGCCCGGTAACTTTTCCGTCTTCAAAAATCGGGTTCTCAAATACTTCAAGCAGGATGTTGGAGCCGTTGCCGTGCTTTAGCTCGAAATAAAACGGCTCGTTTATAATCTGACCGTTGAGATGCTGGTGGGTTCGTCTTGATGCTTTATCATTGATGGGATTATCGGTTGCAAACCAGTGGCGCTGATTTAGCCAGTCCTCTGTTTTTCTTCCAGTAATTTTTTCTACCGTGGGAGAGATGTAAACAAGATTTCCTTCGGCATCTTGAGTGTAGAAGAAGAAAAAAGAGGTTCCTTCCACAATCATCCGCATTTTTTCTTCGCTTTGCCGTAAGGCATCTTCGGTCTCTTTTCTTGCGGTAACATCTCTGTGCGTTCCGGCAGATCTGGCTGGTCTGCCGCTTAAGTCATAGTCGAATCCTTTGGCCTTGTCGACAATCCAAATCCATTTTCCGGATTTATGCTTTATCCTGTATTCAATCTCCATGCTTTCAATTTCGCCTGAATCAATTTTATTTGAAAGCTCCATTACCCCGGCTAAATCTTCCTGATGAATGAGACTCGTCCAAAATTCTTTTGTCATTTCAACTTCGCCCGGTGTATATCCCAGCATCTCAACATAACGGTCGTTAATCTTTATTTTTCCTTTTCGCAAATCGGCGTCAAAAGTACCAAGTTCCCCGCCGTCTATTGCCAGTTGCAAGCTGATATTCGCCTCTCTAAGTCGCTCTTCCATTCCTCTTCGAGATGTAACATCAACGTTGGTTCCTCTTCTCCCAAGATAATTTTTTTTGTCGTCAAATATGGAACTGCAAGTATGGCTTATAAATTTTACGCTGCCCTGCTTATCAATTATTCTAAATTGAAAATCTGCGACAACGTCATCTCCGCCATCGGGATAATTTTTTCGAATATGTTCCGCGAATTTGTCTTTATCTTCCGGATGCACAATATCAAAAAGCAATTCATGGTTATGGACGAATTCGTCGGCATTATAACCGGTAATTCTTTTGCATGAAGGAGAACAATAGTGAAACTGAAAATCCGTTCCTATCCAGAATTCCCATTCGTAAG
>DAIEQA010000181.1:0-9331 GCA_027348115.1 Ignavibacteriales bacterium | reverse complement strand
CTATTCCCAGTGTAGTTTGCACAGTCGCTAATTCTCCGGCATCAATTTCCATCACGCTGGGAGCCATGGTAAAGTTATAAATAATAAATGCAAGTACCGCGGTGATTTCCGCGTAATATTTCTTTAAAAAATTATTTAGCTGCGACATACTTTTCAAAAATTAAATTGTTGATCTTGAGGATTTCGTTAATTCGCCCGTCAAGCTCGGTTTCTTTCAAACACAAGAAAGAAGAAGTAAGTAACTTCTTATCCGCCGGTGCCGGGATTATTGTTTGGTTTGAATTAAATATATTCTGAACGACAAGACTAAGAGTTCGCAAGTAAACAAAATTGTCTTTTAGCATTTGGATTTCTTCATCGGTTAGCAAACCCTTAAGCTGCGCAAGCACCGAGTAAGCGCTTTTCGAAAACATTTTTCCATAAAGTTTAATATTAGAAAGCGCAAAGTACTGGACAATAAAATCGATTGTTATGAGCGAGCCGCGATTCTTCTTAATATTTATCGGTCCGTTAAGCGCGGAACTTGTCTGCCGGAGAATTGTCGAGTACATTTGAAGCATTTCTTTGCGGATATAATCTGGCTCAAGGCGCTTCACCCTTTTCAAAATCAAATTCTTAAAAGCCAAAAAAAGTTTTTTGTCGCCGTAAACAAATCGAGTCTTGGAGAGTGTTTGGAATTCCCAAACGCGGGCACGCTTATCTAAGTACTCGCCATAGTTCTTTATATCCCAAACAAGCGGAGATTTTTTGCCTTCCGGTCTAAGTCTGAAATCAACATCGAAAGGTTTCAGCGCAATTTTTATTCTCGCCAGAAAATTCTGAAAGTCTTTTTGAATGTCGGGTTTGTTCTCAACATCGTCGGCAACAACAATTAAATCAATATCGGAAGCGAAACTCATACTTTCCGAGCCGTAACTTCCAAGCCCGCAAACGAAAAAATTGTACGGCAAATTCAGATCGGTTAAAAGGAGGTTTATTCTTTTCGTAACAAAAGCCGTGAGCACCTTAGCTACTTTTTCCGTATTGATTAGCTTAAGTGTAAATTGAAATGAAAGCAGAAGTAAAATTTCTTCCGGTGAAAAATCGGCAAGCTCTTGATCAATCTTTTTTATAAACACCTTTCTTGAAAAGAAAAATTCCTCGAATGATCTGCTGGAGGAAAGAATATCAACAGCCCTTTGAGAATAAGTACAAACGCTCAGGAAATTTTGGAAAAATTTTTTGTTGCTTAATTCGTTGTACCAAATCGAAGGAAACTTTGTTGCGCTGATAATTTTCACAAAGTTCTCTAAAGTTCTATCGGGATCCGGTGTATTTTTTAAAACACTCGACAGTTCTGGTTCCAGCAAATTGAACAAATCTATTGTTCTCGAATCGAATTCCTTACGGTCGACAAGACCAATTCCGGTTCGGAGAAAATTTAAACTCTTTTCCGCCTTTTCCTTATTCTTGAAGTTTATCTCAAACTGATTGGAAGCGATTGTTTCGATTTCTTCACTCTTTAAAACGCTGTTGTATATTTTACGAACTTCATCGCGGTAAACACTAATTGCCGACTTTAACTCTTCCGGCGAATCAACGCTCATATACCGGGCTATTTTATTTTGCATCACCGCATCATCCGGTATAATGTGTGTCTGCGTGTCGTTCATGAGCTGCAGAAAGTGTTCAATTCTCCTGTAAAATATGTAGGATGAAGTCAATATGTCTCTTTCATCTTGGTTCAGCAGCCGGCGCTCTAACAGCCCTTCTATGCCGATTAAAGTATTGCCCGTTCTAAGGGATGTAATTCTTCCGCCGTTGAGCATTTGCAAAGCCTGCACTGTAAATTCAATATCTCTGATTCCGCCGATGAAGGTTTTTATATTGTCTTTCTCCGCGTTCATCCGTTCGATGTTTGCCTTCATCGATTTTATTTTTTCTTTAATGGAGGTTGAGAATGACGTTTTATAAATATATGATTGGGTGAAATCAAAAAATTGTTTGTAAAGGCCGGAGTCGCCGCAAATAAAATCCAGCTTTATAAGCATCTGGCGTTCCCAATCTTCTCCGCGGGTTTCATAATATTTTATGTAGTCATTCAAAGTTTTGCACAGCGGCGAAAATTTACCATCGGGACGCAGTCTGAAATCGACCCTATAAATGTATCCGCGTTCGCTTATAGCGGTAGAAGATTTAATAAACAGGAGCGCGGCTTCCGCAAGGAGTTCATGATATTCTTTGTTTGTCCCGGCAACGCTTTCGTTAAAATCAAAAAACAAAATTAGGTCTACATCCGAACTGTAATTAAGTTCGTTGCCTCCCAGCTTTCCTAGAGAACATAAACAGTATGAATGATTAAGCCGGTCGAGATTATACTTCGTTAACACCTCCGTGTAACATTGTTCGAATAATTTTGCATTAATAGCTTTTGCCAGATAGGATAGCTGTCGGGTTATTGAAAGCAAATCGGCTAATCCCAATAAATCCGTCAGCCCGATTTTAAGCGTAAATCTTTTTTTTACCTGTCGTAAAAAATTCAATTTTGTTTGAAGCGATTTGAATTTTTCCAATCCTTCGGCAATTTCTTTTTCAAGACTTGCATAATCGATTTCCGAGGCAAGATATGATTGATCAAAAACCTGGTACAAAAATTCCGGGTTGCGAACGCAAATATCCGTTAGATAATTACTGCTTGCAGCAATGGCAGTAATAATTTCACCGTGATGGGGGTACTTTGTCATTTCACGGACAAAAAAAGTTCTGTCGAATACGGACGAAAAGATTCTCAGCAAATTTGCTTCGGAGGAAGAAGTGAAATGATATTTGTTTGCTTCGAGTTCGAGCAATTGAAGTACTTCTTCAAATACAGCAGCTGAAACAGCTCCTTCGGTTAGTTCCACAAGTTTGCGAACGAATAAATCCGAGAATTGGAATTTCTTTTCAGGCAATTAAAAACTCGTCTTCAATTTGACTCCCAAAATAATCCAAGCCGAATTAAATCGCACTATTAACTTCAGTTTCTTCTTTTTCAAAAAATTTCACATGAAATTTTTCGATTCATTTGGCCGCTCGTAGTTTCATTGCATTTCAGAACCTCATTGTTTAACTTTCACCCCCGAAAAATAAGGAGAATTTGATGCTCGAATCGCTGTTTAAGAAGATTTTTGGCGATAAAAACGAAAAAGCTGCTAAAGAACTTTGGCCTATTGTAGATGAAATAAATGCTGAATTCGAAAAATTAAAAGATTTAACCGACGACGAACTTCGCGGTAAAACTGCAGAATTCAAACAAAGAATTCAGGACGCTACGCAGGATATTAGAACTCCTCTCGATGAACTTAAGGCAAAACTTCAAGACGTAAATGCTACGGAAGATAAACATGCGATATACGACGAGATAGAAAAGTATGAGCAAGAGTTAACCGATAAGTATGAGGAAATTCTAGATGAAATACTTCCGGAAGGATTCGCCGTGGTTAAAGAGACCTGCAGAAGACTCGTTGGTAAAAGTTGGGAAGCGGCTGGAAATAAAATTACCTGGGATATGGTTCCTTATGATGTTCAGCTTCTCGGCGGAATTGTGCTTCATCAAGGCAAGATTGCAGAAATGGCAACCGGCGAAGGTAAAACTCTTGTTGCTACGCTGCCGATTTATTTGAACGCGCTTACCGGCCGCGGCGTTCATCTTGTTACAGTGAACGATTACCTTGCAAAACGCGACAGCGAATGGATGGGCGAGATTTATAAATTCCACGGGCTTACCGTCGGCTGCATTCTCAATACCATGGATTCCGAGCTACGTTCAAAAATTTACCAGTGCGATATTACTTACGGGACCAATAATGAGTTCGGTTTCGATTACCTGCGTGATAATATGGCAAGCGAAAAAGCTTTCTGCGTTCAGCGCGGGCATAATTATACAATTGTAGATGAAGTCGACTCTGTATTAATTGACGAGGCCAGGACACCGCTTATAATTTCCGGTCCTGTCGGTACTACGGAACATAAATTCGACGAGATGAAACCTCGTGTAGAAAGATTGTTTAGAAAACAGGCCGGCCTGGTAGCAACAATAATTAAAGAAGCCGAGAACCTGCTCGCAACAGGAGATGCAAAAGACAGAGATCAGGCGGGTGTAAATCTTTTACGCGCGTCGAGAGGATTTCCTAAGAACAAAGCTCTTGTAAAATTTCTTTCGGAACCAGAAAATAAAAAGCTACTTCAAAGAACCGAACTTGAATTTCTGCGCGAAAACGCAAAAAGGATGCCCGAGATTGACGAAGAATTATATTACGCCATCGATGAAAAACAAAATCAAATTGATCTTACAGAAAAGGGTCGGGAGGAACTTGCGCAAGGATCTTCCGAAGGAAAAGAATTTTTTGTACTGCCGGATCTGGGAACTGAAATAAGTAAAATTGAAAATGAAGAAGGGCTCTCAACCGAGGTAAAAGTAAGAAGAAAAGACGAACTGTATCACATTTACTCGGAAAGATCGGATCGTATTCATACTCTTAACCAGCTCTTAAAAGCCTACACTCTTTTTGAGAAAGATGTCGAATATGTTATTACCGAAGACGGCAAGATTGCCATAGTTGACGAGTTTACCGGTCGTGTTTTGCCGGGCAGAAGATATTCCGACGGACTACATCAGGCAATTGAAGCAAAAGAAAGCGTCAAAGTTGAACGTGATACGCAAACGTTGGCAACAATCACACTTCAAAATTATTTTCGCTTATATAAAAAAATTGCCGGTATGACGGGTACAGCGGAAACGGAAGAGGGGGAGTTCTACGAAATTTATAAATTGGAAGTTGTGGTAATTCCCACAAATAAACCCGTTGTGCGTGATGACGAGGACGATGCTATCTACAGAACAAAACGTGAAAAGTATGCCGCGATTTTAGATAAGGTAAAAGAACTTAGAGAACAACAACGCCCTGTTCTTGTTGGTACTACGAGCGTTGATGTTTCCGAGACAATAAGTAGAATGTTGAAGCGCCAGGGAATTCCGCACAATGTATTGAACGCAAAACAGCATCAGCGGGAAGCGGAGATTGTCGCATTTGCCGGTCAACCGGGCGCGGTTACAATCGCAACCAACATGGCCGGTCGTGGTACGGATATTAAGCTGGGTTCCGGCGTAAAAGAAAACGGCGGTTTGTATATACTAGGTACGGAACGTCATGAAGCGCGGCGTATCGATCGTCAGTTGCGAGGCCGTTCCGGCCGTCATGGCGATCCCGGTACTTCAAAGTTTTTCATTTCGCTCGAAGACGACTTGATGAGACTTTTCGGAAGCGATAGAATAACAAGCGTTATGAGTCGTATGGGTATGGAAGACGGGGAGGCAATCCAGCATCCGTTAATAACCCGCTCGGTGGAACGTGCCCAGAAAAAAGTCGAGGAAAACAACTTTGCTATTAGAAAACGTCTTCTGGAATACGACGACGTTATGAATCAGCAGAGAGAAGTTATTTATGCAAGAAGACGCCAGGCGTTGGAAGGTGAACGCCTTAAGAGCGAGGTCTTTGATTATCTCGAAGAGTTTATTCAAAGCATAGTAGATAAATATTACGATGATTTTAACGTAGATAAAATTCACGAAGAAATTTTGCAGAATCTTCTTGTTGATATCAAATTTGACGCGCAAACCCTTGACCAAATTGGTAAGGACGGTGTAACGGCTAAAATTCTTGAAGCGGCGGAAGAATTTTACAAAAGAAAAGAAGAAATGCTCGGCGCGGATTTAATGGCAAGACTGGAAAGATATGCCGTGTTGAGTGTTATAGATGAAAAGTGGAAAGAGCATCTGCGCGAGATGGATGATCTTAAAGAAGGAATCGGCTTAAGAGCTTACGGTCAGAAAGATCCGCTTCTTGAATATAAAGCCGAATCATATAATTTGTTCTTAAGTCTTCTGGAACAGATAAGAAATGAGGTCGTTACATTCTGCTTTAAATTCTGGCCTCAAGCGCCTACCGAAGTCCAGGGAAGAAAATCTGCACCCGCGCAGCGGATGCGTACCATCAAGGATACCGCGGATAATATGGGTTTACACTCATCCTCGCCGGAAGGTGAAGGCGATCACAGAGGCAAACAGCAACCGGTTCGCGTAGAAGCCAAAGTAGGAAGAAATGATCCGTGCCCTTGCGGCAGTGGTAAAAAATATAAAAATTGCCACGGTAAAAATTCTTAATTGAGGAAAGCATGAAAAAAATAGAAGCTATCATACGTCCTTTCAAACTAGATGAAGTTAAAGAAGCTTTGCTTGAAGAAGGTATAAGAGGCATGACTATTACCGAAGTGAGAGGATACGGAAGACAGAAAGGACATAAAGAGACTTACCGTGGAAGCGAATACCAGATTGAATTTGTACCTAAGATAAAAATAGAAATCGTTGTCGATAATTCAATGCTCGAAAAAACCGTCGAGGCAATTACTAAATCGGCAAAAACCGGGCAGGTAGGCGACGGCAAAATTTTTATACAGGATATTTCCGACGTGATAAGAATTCGTACCGATGAATCGGGCCCGTCGGCTCTTTAAAGTAGGTACCCGATTTTTGAGTTGTTATTTCCAAATTAAATGAGGATGTAGCACATAATAGTTTTTACGGTATAATAACCAACAAGCGATAAGAAAATGTTTTACAAGAGTGCAAGAAAACTATTTGTGTTCGCATCCCTGTCCATGCTGGCTGTAATCCTTTCAAGCTGCGGAATGTGGCGCAATTTTACCACCTATTTTAATACTTATTACAACGCCAAGACTCTTTTCGACCGGACAGAGGAAGCAATACTGAGTCAGCGAAAAGATATTTTCGCTTTCAGGGAAGATGTAACCAATTCTTCAAATCGTCTTGGCGGAAGTTTAGGAAGTCAAAACACAAATCAGTTCTCCGGTAATGTAAATCAAAATAGTTTTCAAAATCAGAACAACCCGCAGTTCAACAATCAAAACAACCAGTTTAATAATCAGAACAACCAATTCAACAATCAAAACAATAGTCAGTTTGCAAACCAGCAGAGCAATCAATCAAGTTTTTCATCGCAGCAGGGAAAATCCTCTCTCGGTTCCGGCCAATTTGGACCGGACCTTACTAAAGTAGTTGAAAAATGCTCGAAGATTTTGCAATACGATAAAGAATCGGCTTACTTTACGGATGCTCTTTTTATTATCGGCAAAGCATTTTATTATCAACAGGAATACGCGAGCGCACAGAGAAAATTTTTAGAACTTGCCGGGCTTGGCAAAACAAAATATTCTCTTGTAAATAATCTATGGCTTGCAAAAACTTATCTTCAGCTTAGAAGTTTTGACGAAGGATTAAAACTTATTGAGGATGTAAAAGCCGAAGCCCTTAAGGAAGATGATAAAGACGTTTACAAGGATGCCTGTATAACAAAAATTTCTTTTTACGTCTTCCGCGAGGATTATAGGGATGCAATCGAGGAATGCAAATCATTATTAAATGTTTCCATAGACGATGAAACGAGTGCTCTTGTAAGTTACGAAATGGGAAAGATCTATCTTGAAATGAAAGATAACAGTAATGCGCTGGATGCTTTTGCCGGTGTTCAAAAATATTCCCCTACTTTCGAAGTTGAATACGAAAGCAGAATGGAACATGCCAAACTTCTAAAAGCGCTTAACAAAATTGATGAAAGTGAAGCCGAGCTCAACACTTTGCGAAGCATGGGAAAGTTTAGAAATTACCTTGACGAGATACTCGTCGAACTCGGCAACATCTATTATGATAAGAACGAAATAAAACCAGCAATAGAATTGTTTAGGGAAGTTGATTCCACGTACAAGGCTAAGCCAACAGCGGGATTAGCCGACCATAAATTAGGCGAGATATACGAAAAGAAATATAGAGACTACGACAGTTCATACAAGTATTACATTAAATCTGTGTCCTTGCTGCAAGATAAAGATTTAAGGAATCAAACAAACGACAAAGTAAAAAATATCGACCGCTACCGGCAGTATAAGACCACCATCAACAAAGATTTGGAAGACCTTGGCTATGTAGAAAACCCCGGAAAATTTGATAGGGATTCAGTGGATTACGACGTTGCCTACAGACAGTACCTTGATGAAAATAAAAAGTTGATTGAACAACAGCAGCAAGCCAACAGCGGCCAGGGCGGACTTAGAAACCAGCAAGATCAATTTGGCGGTCAGCAGCAATTTCAGCAGCAGCCGGTTAATCCGCGAGTGAAGAAAAAAGACGAAAAAGATATGACCGTTTCGGAATTAATTGCTGCCGGTAAATTGAAAAAACCTGTCCGGCCAAAAATTTCTGCCGATTCAATCAAGTCTATTCTCTCTGAAGATTACTATGGGCTCGGAAGTCTATTCTTTTCAGAATTGGAAGTGCCGGACTCCGCTTACTTTTACTTTCACAAAATCTTAAGTGATTTTGCCTCTAAACCGGTTGCGGTTAAAACTATGTTTGCGATGGGGACATATTATGAAACGCGGAACGATACGACCAAAGCCGATAGTCTCTTTAAATATATTTATGATAACTATCCTAAAGATCCGCTGAGAAAAGCTGTTGTAGAAAAAATCGGATTGGATAAAAAAGAAGGTACCCAAACTGTTGAACAAGAAACAGATGACCCGGCAAAAAAAATATATCTTCAGGGCGAAAAACTTTATTACGATAAAAAATATAAAGAAGCGCTCGATGTTTTCAACGGCATTTATAATAATTATCCAAAGTCGGATTACGCGCCAAAATCCATTTATTACGTCGGGATGATTTATGAAAATAATTTATTGAATAATGATTCCGCGGCTGTTGCTTACGGAAAATTAATAAACGATTTCAAAAAGAGTCCGTTGCTTGCGCTTGTTACCGATAAGTATAATAACTACGAGGCAGAACAAAAAAGGTTAATGGAAGAAAAAGATAAAAAAGAAATTAAATCTACCCAGCCTGTATCGAAGGATTCTACCGGAACGGAAAATAAACAGGCAAATGGGAGCGGTGTAAAAACAGATCAGGGTAACACGGCGCAACCCTCGGTTCAAAATCTTAAAAAAGATTCTGTAAATACAGCCAAAGCCCAAGAAAAATCCGAAATAAAGAATGCGCAGAAGAGTACAGCTTCGCCTGTAAACGATAAAAAAGAATTAACCGGTCATGAGAATGCAAATGATGAAAAAAGTAATCGTGCATTGAATCATCCTGCGGCTGAAGCTGACTCGGTCAAAAAGGCATTTGAAGCGAGAAGAAAAATAATATTGGATGAAGATAAAAAGCCGGCCGCGCCTCCCGATACTGTTCAGACAAAAAAGGAAATTCCCAAGTAATTTTTTTATGCTGTCCCAAAAG
>DAIEQA010000153.1:0-20205 GCA_027348115.1 Ignavibacteriales bacterium | reverse complement strand
CTCAACCTTTTCCATCATCTGGCCAAGGGCTCCGTCGGCGAGAATCATAACAGGATTTTTCCATTTGAATGCGAGGTCGAAGCCAAGCTTAACATGATCCACCATTTCCTGAACTGTAGACGGAGCGAGCACAATTAATCTATAATCGCCGTGGCCGCCTCCCTTTACGGCTTGAAAATAATCTCCTTGCGATGGTTGGATGGTGCCGAGTCCCGGGCCGCCTCTAACTACATTTACAATCAAGCACGGTAATTCCGCGCAAGCGATATATGAGATTCCTTCCTGCATTAAGCTGATACCCGGTGAAGAAGATGTTGTTAAAACTTTTTTACCGGTTCCGGCCGCGCCGTAGATCATATTGATCGAAGCTACTTCGCTTTCGGCCTGAAGAACAACCATTCCGGTTCTTGCCGCGGCGTGCTGGGTTAAGTATTCCAATATTTCGGATTGAGGCGTAATTGGATATCCAAAATAGCCGTCGCACCCGACGCGGATTGCAGCTTCCGCTAAAGCTTCATTACCCTTCATTAGTTTTAGTTCTTTCATGAGTTCACCGTTACTGTCATATCTCCGGTTACGTTAGTTATTGTTGCTATTTGTTCCTTCTTTTTTTCCGTCTTGCGGTACACCTTTATTATTCCTTCGGGACAAACCAGCGCGCAGTTAACGCAACCGGTGCAATTGTCCTCGATCTTAACTATATAATGATAACCTTTGGAATTTAACTTTCGAGAAAGCTCGAGGGATTCCTGAGGGCACGCAGCGGCGCACAGTTCGCACCCTTTGCATTTTTCGATATCGATTATGATATCACCTTTTACTTTTGCCATAGTTTTTACCTCGTTTAATGAGACAAAAAAAGGTTATAGTTTTCACCATAACCTTTCCTTAAAGTAAGATTGTTTTAGTATTAGTCTATGTAGTTCGAGTAAAATTTTTTTCATCGCATTTAGGTCGAAGATGTTATCCTCTTCTAACTAACGTGCCAAATTCAATTCCCTTTCCGAATAAACCTAATCATATTTTCCGTGTTTAAGTCGCAAATTATCAACGGCAATTTTTATAAATGAATTTGTATGAATTCGATGCACAGTTTTTTTTATAAATGAGAATTAAAAGGAGAGAATGAGAAATCGTTTCTCAGACCTCTAACTCCAAAAATAAAAAAAATTTACGGAACCGCAAGGGACTAATCAATTATGAATTTTTAAATTTTGATAAACGCTTCTTACCAAATGATTGTAAAAACCGGCATTAAACTAACTCGGCATGTCTATCTGCGTGATAAGAACTTCGCACAAGCGGCGAAGATTCTACTGCTTTCAAGCCGATTTGTAATCCATAGTCTTTATAAGATTTGAATTCTTCCAACGTAACGTATCTGTGGACCGGTAGGTGATTTTTGGTAGGCTGGAGATACTGACCGATAGTCATAATATCGCATCCGTTGTTATGCAAGTCTTCTATAATTCCGAATACTTCTTCGTTGTTCTCACCAATTCCAACCATTATCCCGCTTTTGGCTCTTAGTCCTTTGTCCTTGAACCATCTTATAACCTCGAGACTTCTTTCATACTTGGCCTGCGGACGGACAGCATGGTAAAGCCGTTTAACGGTTTCCAAATTGTGGTTAAGAATATCTGGCGGATTTTTCATGATGATGTTAAACGCATCCTCCTCACCCTTGAAATCCGGAATTAGAATTTCAATAGTCGTGTCGGGCATTTTTTCTCTAATCAATCTAACGGATTCCGAAAATATTGAAGCTCCTCCGTCTTTAAGTTCATCGCGGTTAACGGAAGTAATAACAACGTGTTTCAAGCCGAGCGCTTCAACAGATTCTGCAACACGGCGGGGTTCATCAAGATCAAGCTCGTTTGGCATTCCAAGTTTTACATTGCAGAATCCGCAGCTTCTTGTGCAAGTATCGCCAAGAATCATAAATGTAGCAGTTTTTCTATTCCAACACTCGGCAAGATTTGGACACCTTGCTTCTTCGCAGACCGTGTTTAGTTTGGACTTGCGCATCAGTTCAAAAACTTCTTTATAATTTTGTCCGCTGGGCAGTCTAACTTTCAACCAGTCCGGTCTCTTGCCAAGTTCTTCCCTGCTCTTTTCCGTTTCTTCTTTAAATGCCAATTGGTGCTGATTGATTTTCATTGTGTTTTCTATTTTTAGTTTTCCTCATGATCTTGTTCTTGCTCTAAGTCTTTCTGTGTGATAAGTCCAAGATTGCGAATAAGAGCATGAGGAAGGTTATACGATATTTATATCAAAATTTTCCAAAATATTTTTAACCGACCTCAGAAATTTACCACCTAACATGCCGTCAACCAAACGGTGATCATGACTTAACGATAAATACATCATCGGCTTGATGGCGATGCTTTCAATGCCGTTGTTTTCAATTACAACCGGTTTTTTAGTTACCGCGCCAACGCCAAGAATTCCAACTTCGGGTTGGTTAATAATCGGCGTTCCAAACAACGAACCGAATACACCGTAATTTGTTATCGAAAATGTTCCGTCAACCACATCATCGGGAACAAGTTTTTTATTTCTTGCTCGGCTGCCAATATCAGCTATTGCTTTGGCCAGTCCGCGGATATTCTTCTCGTCGGCATTTTTAATATTCGGTACAATCAAACCGTTCGGTTCAACGGCGACTGCGATTCCAAGATTGATATATTTCTTAGCGACAATGTTATTCCCGTCAATCGACGCGTTCATCAACGGAAATTCTTTTAACGCTCTTATTACCGCGAAGGAAATGAAAGGCATGTAAGTTAGTTTTACGCCTTCGTTGGCAAACGCGTCTCGCTTAGCTTCGATGAAATTAGAAATCTTAGTCATATCAACTTCGGTAACTGCCGTAACATGCACGGATGTATCGCGGCTCTGAACCATGTGGTGCATAATTCTCTGGCGCACGGTATCCATAGGAATTATTTCCGTACGAGCGCCGGGTTTAAATTTTACTTCGCCGAATTTTTGCTCTTCTAATTCTTTTTGTTTCGCTGTGACTTCTGTAAAAGAACTCTTTCCAATTCTGCCCTTTTTTAGATATTCAAGCACATCATTCTTTGTAACGCGGCTGTTAATTCCCGTACCAGTAATTTGTTCAAGCTCATTCATCGAAATTCCTTCCGTCCTGGCAATGTTTAAAACCAACGGAGAATAAAATCTACCGGAAGATTTACTGTGATCCGGAGGATAGATATTATTATCTTTAACTGTTGATGAAATTTTCTCCAGCTCATGTTTTTGCTCTTGCCCTTGCTTATTATCTTGTTGTTTAACTATACCAGTGCTGGTCCTAATCTTAGCAATTGCTTTTCCAACTGCCACAGTATCATTTTCTTTATAAAGAATTTCAACAAGAATCCCTTCTACCGGCGACGGTACTTCCGTATCAACTTTGTCTGTACTTATTTCTAAAATGATTTCATCAAGGTTGACTTTGTCGCCGACTTTTTTATGCCACCTTACAATTGTCCCTTCCATTACGGATTCACCCATTTTAGGCATAGGAACATCAACGATCTCTCCACCAATCTGTGTTGTTGATGCAACTTCTTTTTTATTTTCTTCAACTTGGTTTGCCTTGCTCTCGCCGTTGGTTTCAAGAACCGCAACGACAGTTCCTACCTTCACAGTATCCTGCTCAAATACTTTTATATCAACCAAGACACCATCTTCCGGACTAGGAATTTCGGTATCCACTTTATCAGTACTAATTTCATAAATAATCTCATCCTTCTTAACCTTCTCGCCTTTTTTCTTATGCCACTTGATGAGTGTTCCTTCCGTAATACTTTCGCCCATTTGAGGCATTACGACATCAACTCTCATGTTTTATCTCCAAATATAATTTTTTGTTTTGTCTCTGTGTGTCTCTGTGCCTTCGTGGTTTATATTTTCACCGCAGAGAAACAGAGGCACGGAGTTCAAGTAACATTTAGTAATTCAACAACTTCTTAACTGCATCGTAAATTTTTCCGCGCGAAGGAAGAATAAAATTTTCAAGACTTGGCGCGTAAGGAATCGGTGTATCGGCGCCGGCTAATCTTCTAACCGGTCCATCAAGCGATTCAAAACAATTCTCCGATATCCTCGCGGCTATCTCAGCGCCAAATCCGGCAGTTAATGTATCTTCGTGAACAACCATCACCTTGCCGGTTTTGTTGGCGGATTTATAAATTGTTTCTAAATCCAGCGGGGCGATTGTTCTAATATCTATTATCTCAACCGAATAACCTTCCTCTTCCAATTTCTTGGCGGCAAAATTGGATTCGTGAACCATAGCTCCGTAAGTAATTATAGAGATGTCGTTCCCTTCTTTAACAACTTTAGCTTTGCCGAAAGGGACGAGATAGTCGGCATCCGGCTCCGGGGTAGTAGCGTAACTTTGCCGGTACAATCCTTTGTGTTCGAGAAACAGAACCGGGTCGTTTAACCGCAAAGCTGTTTTTAAAAGACCTTTTGCGTCGGCTGCGTTTGAAGGATACGCAATTAACAAACCGGGCATGTGCGAGAAAAACCCTTCGATGTTTTGGCTGTGATATAATCCGCCGTGAATGTATCCGCCGATGGCAACGCGAATAACCGCCGGAGTTTCAAACAAATTGTTTGAGCGGTAACGCATCATTACCAGTTCGTCCCGAATCTGCATGAACGCCGGCCAGATATAATCTCCAAATTGAATTTCTACGCAAGACTTTAATCCATAAACTGCCATGCCGAAAGCAACGCCAATAATGCTTGCTTCTGCAAGAGGCGAATTAAAAACTCTTTCGTTACCGAATGTTGTTGACAAACCTTTTGTCGCAGTAAAAACTCCGCCTTTGCCGTCGGCAACATCTTCGCCGAAAACATAAATTTTATCGTTGCGGTCCATCTCTTCTTTAAGAGCATGATTGATCGCGTCAACCATCACAACAGGTTTACCTTGATGAGTTAGTTTTTCATAAACAAGACGATCCCGTTTGCCGGATTCGTCAAGCACAAATTTCAACGCAGATTCCGGTTTCGGATCGGCTTGCTTTAGCGCCCAATCGGCGGCCTCGTTTACATGACGATTAATTTCTTTTTTAAACTCATCGTACGCAAGCTGGGTTAATATTCCTTTATCAATCAGCTTCTTTGAAAATAATTCTATCGGATCTTTCTGCAAATCTTCTTTAAGAGAATCTTGCGGGCGATATTTTTTCTGATCGTCGGATGACGAGTGAGATAGAAGTCGAACTACATGCGCTTCGATTAAAGCTGGACCTTTTCCTTGACGCGCATATTTAACGGCAGACTGCGCCACAGCGTTCACCTGGAGAAAATCCGTTCCATCAACTTCCATTCTTAAAAGATTGTCATAACCTTTCATCATTTCGGCAACTGATGCATTCTTACCGCCGGTTTGATTTTCCACCGGAACAGAGATCGCCCATCTGTTATTTTGAATTACAAACACAACGGGAAGTTTTTCGCGCGAAGCCCAATTTACCGCTTCATGAAATTCTCCTTGAGAAGTTGTGCCTTCACCACCGCTTACATAAACAACTCCGTTAACACCTTTCTTTTTTAAAGCGAGGGCGGTTCCAACTGCCTGCAAAAATTGTGTTCCGGTCGGACTCGACTGCGTTGGAATATTTGCTTCCTTGGACGACCAATGACACGGCATCTGTCTTGCCCCAGTAAGCGGATCGTCATCCTTGCCGAGAAATCCGAGAAATAAATCTTCCGGTTTAGTTCCCATAGTCACCGAGAAACACATATCACGATAGTAAGGATAAGCCCAATCAATTCCTTTCTTCATAGCAAGCCCAAACGCGACTTGTGTCGCTTCGTGTCCCGCGCCGGAAATAAGAAAGAATGCCTTGCCTTGTTTAATCAAGGTCATCACTTTATGATCGATCGTACGCGAAACGCTCATAAGACGTAGGACATTCATCAACTCGTCTTTAGTCATCCCTCCGAAAGAATCTATCTTACCAGTAGGAAGATTTTCGTTTGTTTTATCTAAAACAGCTTCTTCTATTTTGCCGTTCTTTGTCATTTAGCTTTTCCTTTTCTCTTAGGATTGCAAATTCAATTGAAGAAAATGTTCTTTCGTAATTTCAGTTGCATTTTCATATCCGAATACTTTACCGAAATTTGATACAAGCTTCTTCTTTACTTCTTTTAAATCGATTTCCTTTCCGAGTTCTCTTTTCAATGACGTAACATCTTTGTCTCTTATTCCGCAGGGAATTATTCCGCCGAAGTAGGAAAGATCTGTATTAACATTAAACGCAAAGCCGTGCATTGTAATCCATCGGCTTATCTTTACCCCGATGGCGGCAATTTTTCTATTCGCCAACCACACACCGGTATATTTGGAATTACGTTCTGTCTTCAAGCCGTATTCAGAGCAAGTCAACATTATTACTTCTTCCAACCCGCGGAGATATTCGTGAGTATCCTCTTTCCAATTACTAAGATTAATAATCGGGTAGCCGACAATTTGTCCCGGTCCGTGATAAGTAATATCTCCGCCGCGGTCTATATCATAAACGCTAACGCCAAGCTCTTTGAGCTGCGCTTCCGAACTGATTAAGTTTTCTTTCTCGGCAACCTTTCCAAGGGTATAAGTATGCGGGTGCTCAAGCAGAAAAAGAGTGTCATCCGTTCCGCCTTTAAGCCGAAGATTGAAAACTTCTTTCTGCAAATCCCAGGCTTGTTTATAATCGACCAAGCCAAGATCGCAGTAATCCAGTTTCCTATATGTGGATTGATTCGCCATACGCGTTAGCCGCCGCTTCCATTATTGATTCCGACAAAGTCGGGTGAGCATGAACAGTCTTAACTATCGATTCGAAAGTTGCTTCCATCGATTTAGCAATTCCGATTTCCGCTATCAACTCCGTGGCTTCATTGCCGATTATGTGCGCGCCAAGAAGCTCTCCGTATTTTGCATCGAAAATTAATTTAACAAATCCGTCTCTTTCTCCAGCGGCAAATGCTTTACCGCTTGCCATGAACGGAAATTTTCCGATCTTCAATTCGTATCCGCCTTCTTTAGCTTTTTTCTCTGTCATTCCAATACTTGCAACTTGCGGTTGGCAGTATGTGCATCCGGGAATTGAGTCGTAATTAATCTGCGGCGGGTTCAATCCTTTAATCGATTCAATGCAATGTATTCCTTCTGCAGATGCAACGTGTGCCAACCAGGGCGCGCCTATCACATCTCCTATTGCATAAACACCGGGAATATTTGTTTGATAAGTTTGCATATCAACTTTTATATGACCCCGTTCAATTTCAACTACAAGTTCTTCCAATCCGAAACCTTCGACATTTCCCGTCACGCCAATGGCGCTTATAACTTTTTCAGCTTTTAGTTCTAACTTCTTTCCATCTTTATCAATTGTTACTATTACACTATTTTCTTTCAATTCAACTTTTTCAACCTTGGTGGACGTATGAATTTCAATTCCGCGTTTCTTAAAACTCTTCGCAAGCGTTTCCGAAACTTCTTTGTCTTCCACCGGAAGAATGTTTTCCATCATTTCAATTATTGTAACTTTTGTGCCGAGAACATTATAAAAGTAAGCGAACTCGACCCCGATTGCGCCGGCACCGATTATAATCAAATCTTTTGGCTGCGAAGACAGATTCATGGCTTCCGTGGAAGTAATAATATTTTTACGATCGACCGGAATTGACGAAAAAGTTTTCGGTCGGGCACCTGTTGCAATAATAATTTTATCGGCAGTAACCGATTCTTCCTTTTTATTCTCGTTATCAAAAATATCGATCTGATTTCTCGAGACAAGTTTTCCGAATCCTCGAACCCGGTCAACTTTATTTTTCTTTATAAGCAGTTCCACATTTTTAGTAATTCGGTCGGAGATGTCGCGGCTGCGTTTAATTATTTTTCCAAAGTCAAAACTTAAACCTTGAACCGTGATACCGAAATCGCCGGAATGGTTTTTCATTAAATCGTAAAGCTCCGCATTCTTCAAAAGCGATTTGGTAGGAATACATCCCCAATTAAGACAAATTCCGCCAAGGTTATCTTTATCAATTATTACAGTGCTAAAGCCAAGCTGCGCCGCGCGAATAGCAGCCACGTAACCGCCAGGGCCGCCGCCAAGAATTGCGATTTCATAGGATTTGCTCACTTTCCGTCCTCATAGATTGGAGTTTCTTCCGAAATATAGTTAACTAGTTCTCGAAAACAAACTTGGACTCCGATTAACAGCTAATTAATGATCCAATGAAGGATATCTTTCTAAATAATACTTCATTCTCTGCAAATTTACATTTACCTTTCCGCTGCAACAAGGTATAGCGGATTAAGACAACACAATCAGAATTACTCCAAGCAGCATTACTATAACTCCTAACAATCTTTCAGCTATGTTTGTTTCATTTAAAAATTTTGAGCCGATAAAAACGGATATGATTGCCGTGGTTCTTTTAATGGCAATTACATATGCAACATAAGCAAGCGAGATTGCCGTCACATGAAATATATTTGCGAGAGTAGTGAGAAAAGTGACTTTGAAAAGATTCGACTTCCCTGTTCTAAGCTGGGAAAATTTAAATTGCTTGTCAGGGATTGAAATAAGCGATGTAAAAATAAAAATAAACGGGCTTGTAAATCCAAGATACTGAAACACCGATGAGTTTTTAACGGCAAGTTTATCAAAGTTGGATGACACACTCCAAAGCAGTGCGACAATCAGCATGTACCGGGTTCCTTTGTTCTTTATTAATGATCGGAATGGTTCTAACAAATGTTTTTTACTTTCACTTAGGTTCAACAGGTAAGAACCTATAACTACCAGAACAACTCCAATCATTCCCGTAATGTGAGGAAATTCTCCAACGATTAAAGGACTTGTAACAAGAAGAAATAATGGAGTAAAGCTTAACATCGGCATTACAATAGAAATATCGCCGTGAGCAAGCGCTTTCATGTAAAGAATATTAGTTACCGCGTAAATAGATGCGCCGCCGATTAGTCCGATCCAAAAATCTGTATTGAACTTTAGTTCGATAAAAAACAAGCATGGCAGAAATACCAGCGCAGGCAATAGATTGTTTACCCAGGCAATAACAACCGGCTCAACCTCTGCGGAAGATTTTTTTATGTATAAACTCCGGAATCCTTCGGTAATAGGATTGAGGAGCGCGAACAATATCCACATTTATTTCCGTGTTCCTTTTAGATTTATTTCTCTTTCGCCGCGAACAAGATACACTAATTTCATTCGACGTTATCCAGCAACATAAATTCTCGCTTTTTGATAATCCCTTTTACTTCTAAATTTTTTTCCATGTAGCCGCAGACTTTTTGCAGCGGGCAAACTCCACAGGAAGGATTAGTCGGCTTACAAATTTCGCGTCCCAGTCTAATCAAGTTAGTATGGAACGAATGAGCTATGCCGTCCGGAAAATTTTTATTCAGCACGAAAAAAGTCTTATCCGGCGTCTTTTCTTTGGTTAATCCAATTCTATTAGATGTTCGGTGAACATGGGTATCTACGGGACAAACATTTCTATCCAAAGCAAAAAGTAAAACGCAGCTGGCGGTTTTAACGCCGACGCCTTTGAAAGAGGTTAGTTGTTCTATTGCCCTATTGTTGTCAAGTTCTTTTACGAAATTTATGTTTAAGTATTTTTGTTTGGACAGCTCACCAATTAAATTTTTTATTGCTTCCGATTTTTGCTTTGCCAGCCCGGCAACTCTGATAATTTTTTCAATCGTTGTTCTCTTCTCATTAACAAGTTCGTCCCATGTTTTATAATGCGTTTTCAAATTTTGAAAGGCCTTGTAGGAATTATTGTCGTTTGTGTTTTGAGAGAGAATGGTAGCGATTAGCAGATCAAGCGGATCGGGCAGTTTTTTATTCCGCCTAGGTAAACCGAAATGGTCCAGCAACAACTTATTAACAATTTTAATCTTCGTTTTTAGTTCGTCCATACCGGTATTTTTTGACGCAAAGTTATTAAATTTCTAATTGATTTTATCACGACTTCATTCTCAATTATCAGGTGAATTATGCCCACATTAATGGTAAGCGTTTCAGGTGTTCGCGGAATTATCGGGGACGGATTAGACCCGCAGGTTCTCGTCAAATATACTTCCGCTTATGCGGATTTTTGCGGTAAAGGGAAAATTGTTTTGGGAAGCGACGGACGCATCTCAGGGGAAATGCTGAGGAACGTAGTTACCGGAACGCTCCTTGCTAAAGGAAACGATGTAATTGATATCGGCATCTGCCCCACGCCTACAGTTTTATTCAACGTAAAAAAATTAAAAGCGGCGGGCGGAATACAACTTTCCGCTAGCCACAATCCAAATCAGTGGAACGCATTAAAACTTTTAAACAAAAACGGCGAGTTCATGACTCCTGAAGAAAACGCCGCCATGTTAAAGCTGGTCGATAATTCCGACAAGAATTTTGTCGAGTGGAATAAACTTGGTAAACTTACTAAGTACGACAAAGGTTTGGATGATCACATAAATGCTGTATTAAAGTTGGAATACATCAACGTTCCTAAAATCAGGAGAAGAAAATTCAAGGTATTGCTCGATTGCGTTAACGGAGCCGGCGCTTATTCCATGCCGAAATTTTTAGAAAAGCTCGGATGCAAAGTAATACCAATCAACTGTGAAAAAACCGGTGTCTTCCCGCGACTTCCAGAACCGATACCGGAAAACTTAAAAGCCACAATGCTCGCCGTCAAAAAAAATAAAGCTGATATAGGAATTGTAGTTGATCCTGATGTTGATCGCTTGGTTTTAATAACCGAAAAAGGCGAACCATTCAGCGAAGAAAATACAATTACGCAGGCGGTTAAATTTTATCTCTCCAAGAAAAAAGGGAATGCCGTTGTTAATCTTTCCACAACCCGCGCCGTAGAAGATGTTGCGGGCAAATTGGGCTGCAAAGTATTTCGCTCACTCGTAGGAGAAGCAAATGTTGTAAAAAAAATGAAGGAAGTAAACGCAGTTATAGGCGGCGAGGGAAGCGGCGGCGTTATTGTTCCAAAAGCAGTGTTCGGACGCGACGCCCTTACCGGAACAGTTATAATGCTACAGCATCTGCTTGAATTTGGCGGTACTATGAGCGAGCTAAAAAAATCTTTGCCTCAATATTTTATTTCGAAAAAGAAAATTGAACTCGGCAGCGCCAATCCCAACGAAGTAATAGAACGGTTGAAGTCAAAATACCAATCCGAAAAAATTAACGTGGACGATGGACTGCGTATTGATTTTCAAGATCACTGGGTGCACCTGCGTAAATCCAACACCGAACCGATTATACGTGCAATTGTCGAGGCAAAATCAAAAACTGAGTCTGAAAATTTGGCAGATAGATATGTGAACGAAATACTTGGATTACTTTAATTCTTCAAATCCTTGTTTCGAAATGTTCGCTTGTTTGAGAATGCTTCTAAAAGTACCTATGGGAATTTCTTTTTGTTCATTGGTAATATTACTATCCTTCCATCTTGGTGTTTAAATTTTGCATGTGAACCTTTTTGGGTTACAGATATAAATCCAAGTTTCTTAAGAACTAATTCAATCTCGTCAAATGAATAAAGCTTAGGCATTTATGACTTCCCGCCCAAGCATAAGATTTCTAATAACCGGCAATTCCTTTGTCTCTCCCTGGAAATATAGTTCTACGGCTTCTTTTAAATTTTCAACTGTTTCATCAATCGTTTCCCCGAATGATGAAACCTCAACATTAATGCAACGTGAGACGAAATATTTATCTCCTCGCCAAACGATATAATCAATTTCTATATTTTTCATCACACCTTTTGCTTGTTATTGATAATTAACCTTTTCCAGAAAATTTCAATTTTCTTTTGTAATGTGAAAAAAAGTAGATATATAACAAGAGCCGAATTATTCCGGCCCTTGTATCAAAAAGCAATTACATCTTCGGCGGAGTTGGATCCGGCACTTTATTTTTAATAGGAGGAAGCGATTGCAGGTAAGCAAAGATTGCTTTCAAGTCTTCATCTTTTAATTGACCGAAGTTTTGCCAGGGCATTGGAGGAAGTATTGGTCTTCCAGCCCCCAAATGTTTACCGGTTCTCATTATATTGATAAACATCTGTTCCTGCCAGCCGCCGCTGCCTGTTTCAACATCAGGTGTTAAATTGGCAGAGTACGAAATTCCCCAGGGTCCTGCGGTTGCAGTTAAATCACCTGCGAAAATTATTAAATGTTTTTTGTTAATTAATTTCCAATCGAATTCAGGCATCGGTTCATTTGCCGGATGACCGGAAAGCAGTCTTGTTGTATCCGGCACAGGACCTTGCGGAGTCATTATTTTAGGGGAATGGCAATCATTACAACCTGCGGCATTAACAAGATATTTGCCGTGTGCAATCATTTCGGCTTTCGTCATTTCCTTTTTGGGTTCCGGACCGGAACAACTTATTTGAAAAGAAACGACAATCAAAAAAAGTATTAAAAGAACAGCTCCTGAAATGAAGCTTTTCTTCATTTTAAACTCCTTTCTATAAAAGTGATTTAATTATTTCTGTATAAACCGGAAGAAACGAATTTGCGATTTGTTGTACTATGCAGGCATGTGATTAGCTCTGCATGAAATTTTTTCCCGCTAAGAATTGATTTATATATTTTTTCCTTTATCCCTTTCTCGATTTTATTAATTGATTTGAAGACTAATAGAAGTTAGTCAGTGAGCTACATAAATGCAATTAGAAAAATTAAAACTTCGGCTTCAAGGATAAGAATAACCTATTAAGATAATTCGAACTAATGCGCTTTGAGCTCTTCCTTAATTTCGTAATGCTGCGAGCGATCGTCAAAGCGTTTAAGCACGGCTCTTGCTTTTTGCGGAACAACACAAGCTTCATAATCATCGCCGGCAAATTCTTTTACTGCTTCAATGGTATCAAATCTCATGATTGTTACGAACTCAACTTCATCATTTAAATTTCTTCTTAACATTTGGATATCAATGAAGCCGTTGATATTTCTGTTTTTAATCCCGACAAATATTTCGCTTCTTAAAAGATTCTCGTAAACATCCGCGTTTTCAATTGTCGTCCATCCATGCCAAATTCTGCTGATCATTTTTTTACTCCCTAGATAATAACTAGTACTATTAAGTTGAATTTGCGTACATCTACTAAAGATACAATTACTGTAGAGATGCAAACAAAATTATTAATTACTTTGTCTCGGTAACATTAAAGGTACTGAAAATTTTAATCGGTTTACTGTTTGATTTGTTGAATTTAATTGACCTTGGGCTCCGACACCCGCAGCTCCAACAAATTGTCCAAGTCTTCAGAAATGTTGAGCTTTTAGCTAAAATTCTCATAAAACATTTTAAAAATTGCGTTTTAAAAATTCTTTTTTGCTCTAAACAAATTGTTTTACGCGAAAAAGAGATTGTTTTTCCCACTAAAAAGAATGTTTTTCAGAATATAAAGTTTTTTTTGTTCCGGCAAACTTATATTCTTTTCTATCGGAATAATTTTTTCGGCGAAGGGGAATATTATCTTCCCGTTCTAAAAAATGTTTACCCAGGGGACAAAACATTTTATTCAATAGATGAATTTTATATTCGCGTCATAAAGACTGTTTCTTATATAAAAAATTTTTTTATCGGGAGAAAAAAACATTTATTTCTGTAAAACATTTAAAATATTCTGAAAAACATTTTTTACCTCCGCTTTCAATTTCTTTCTTACGCTAACGGAAGACAAATTTTCTCAAAAAAGAAATAATTATTAAGAAGGTTAAGCAAATAAACCCGATAATAACTGATCTATTCCAAGCCCTGCCAAAGCAATAGCCGATAGCAGCATTAAAAACTTTCTTCCTTTCTCACCAAGAAATGTAGTTGTGTCGAAGAAAAGAATTATCAAGCCGAGAGATATAACCATTGTACCATAAAAAGACGCAATCAATACAACAGCGTTAGCGGGATTGCTTTGCCATGCCTTCATTACCTGCGGACCTAAGATCAAACTCCATCCGAGATACGGGTTGGGATTCAAAATATTTATTGCTGCTGCTTGCAGAACCGTGCGCGGCTTTGACTTGCCGCTGTTTATTTTTTCTTCGCTTCCCTTTTTCCAGCTTTGATAGGTTCGAAAAGCAAAAAATAAAAGCAGCAATCCCCCGGCAATTTGAAGAATGTGTGCAAGCGACAGAGGTAAATTTCTTAAGACAAGTAAAACAATTAAGGCAATAGGTCCATCGCTTATCATTGGAGAAAACGCGGCAGGCAATGTATGCTTCCACCCCTTCTCCGTTACGCTAGATAACAAAAATGCTTGCAACGGACCTGGCTGAACTGCTGCCGCAAACGCAAAGCTGCTGCCTACTAAAAAATATTCAATCATTATCTGTAAGAATTATTGCCGTTCAAAATAATTAGAAACCGGTTTTGCAGCAAATAATAGGTTGAAGAAAAATGATCTCGCTTTTTAATCTTGCAGATAATCGTTTGTAACAAAGAGTTACTTAACTATCATAGTTGCTCTTTGTGTTAATTATTATCCTAAGCCATGAAGAGTAATTTTTTTATTGAAAAATGGGAACGCAGATTTAACATATTTAAAAGGATTTTCACAGATGGATATTTGAAAAATTATTATGGCTCACATTACGCATAGATGAGCAAATGCGCTCTTTAAAATATTTAGTGAGCGCCGGCATAATGCAAATATAAATGTCTCAAAAGCTATTAATTGACAGAAAAATATATAAAATAATTATAAAGTGATTTTCATGTTTGGATATTTGGTTTTCCGGCAGGAGAAAAGATCAAATTCATTAAATAAAAAAAATGCCATGACTGCGGGCAGCATAATCACGGCATTTTTACGAGGCACAACATGACAAAACTTATTTTTTCTTACTCTTTTTCAGAATCGCAAGATTTTTCTTAATCAATTCATTTCTGGTTTGAACGCTCGCGGCGCTTCTTAAGCCGTCCTCCGGAGTGTTGATGCAATAATCCAGAAGTTTATCGACTGTAGTTGTTGCGACGTGCATTCTTGTATCCGAGGAAGCGTAATAAATTAGTACATCGCCGTTTTTCTTTTTTACCCAGCCGTTACTAAACGTAACGTTTGAAACATCGCCGACCCGCTCTTCGCCTTCCGGCGCAATAAAATATCCTGCCGGTTTATGGATGATGTTCATCGGGTTATCTTTATCCGCAAGCATTACATACAACACGTAACGCAAACCCGCTGCGGTATTTCTTACGCCGTGCGCAAGGTGAAGCCATCCCTTATCGGTCTTAATCGGAGCCGGGCCTAGACCGTTTTTAACTTCGTAGATGGTATGATAAACTTTGCGGTCGATAATAATTTCCTCTTTAACTTCAGCATGTTCCATGCTGTCGGCTAAACCCCATCCAATACCTCCTCCGCTTCCTGTTTCAATAAATCCATCCTGGGGACGGGTGTATAGGCCGTATTTTCCGTTTATAAATTCCGGGTGAAGCACAACATTTCTCTGCTGACCGGAATACGAAATAAGGTCGGGCAATCTTTCCCAGTTAACAAGGTCTTTAGTTCTAGCTATGCCGCAAGATGCGGTGGCGGCGGACGTATCGTCGGGCTTGCTGTCGTCATGTCTTTCCGAGCAGAACAGTCCGTAAATCCACCCGTCCTCATGCTGAACCAGTCTCATATCATAAACATTAGTATCGGGATTTTCTGTTTCCGGCATTGAGATTGGATAATCCCAGAACTTGAAATTATCTATGCCGTTGGGCGATTCGGCTATAGCGAAGAAAGATTTTCTGTCAACTCCTTCGGCTCTTACGGCTAAAACAATTTTACCTTTCCACTCCATTGCGCCAGCGTTAAAAGTACAATTCATTCCCTGTCTTTCCATTAGGTACGGATTCGATTTGAAGTCCAAATCATACCGCCAAAAGATCGGTGTATGTTCTGCCGTAAGTATGGGATATTGATAACGGTTGAAAACGCCGTTGCTATTCTTTACAATTTTATTTTTTCTCTTGATTAATCTTTCGTGTTCAGCAAATAATTTTTTGACTTTCTCGTCAAATGCTTTCCTGTTCATTTTAAATCCTCGGGTTTTTCATCCTGCTAATTAATTACTTTAAACTGTTTTCGCCAAACCTGGCTTCCAGTTTATCCCACCAGTTTATTTTTAAGATTACGGAAGTAACAATCAATATAACAAGCGTAATAATTAAGGAAGTATATTCCTGAATTACAAGAAATACCGGCGCTGCCATAAGGGTAATTTGCCAAACAACGCCTACCAGCACATTGAACATATCGCTGCCGAAATCTTTGTTCGGCTTAAAGTTTGGATTTTGTTTGAGCGCCAATTCCTTAATCGGTTTCCAAAATCCCCATGGTCTTACAGTAGTATAAAATTTCAACAGCACTTCATCGCTTTCAGGTTTGGTCATATATGTAGCAACAAAGCAGCCGATAATGGACGCAAGAAAAATAACGGGGAAAGAATTCATGCTAAGATTATTTTCAATGGGCCAATTATTTAAGAAAGGAATAGCGTTGACGCTGTCAAGCAACAAAAGAATCAAGGATGTAGCAATCCCGGAGAGCATTCCCCAAAAATAACCGTGACCATTGAAACGCCACCAGTACCATTTCAAAACATTTGCCGCAGTGTAACCTCCGTAAAGCGCGGCGGTAATCCAAAGGACCACCTGGTTGATTGATTGAACGAAGAAACCGACGGATACGCCAACTATAACAACAAGTACCGATGTGATATAACTCCATTTAACATAAACTTTCGGTTCGGCGTTGGGGTTGATATATCTTTTATAAATATCGTTAACAATATAAGCCGGGGCAGCGTTTACAGTTGCGGCAAAGTTGCTCATAAAGGAGGCAATCAGCCCAGCCATCAATATACCAAGCAAACCGACCGGAATATAGTTTGCTAATACTTCAGGAAGAATCGTTTCAAAATCGGGACTCGTTAATGAGCTTTTGTAAAGTGTGTTAAAGTTTGTAAGAGCAAGAACCGTTAACCCGGCAATCATAAAATAACGGGAAGGATTTAGCACTAAATTAACAAGAGAGCTCATCTTTGCCGCCTCTTTCGGATTTCTTGTGGAAAGAACTCTCTGCATATCGTAGTTAGGAGCCGGACCTGCAGCGGCAATAAATATTCCTTTGAAAAGCATCATGCCGAAGAATAATCCGAAGATTGAATAACCGTCGGTTTTTATCCAATCGTTAAACGCATGTACTTTTGTAGCCGCGGCATTAGAAACCGATGACCAGTCCATGTTCAAATTCCAACCGAAGAAAATATTTTTCCATCCCTCCGGCAAAACGGAATTTATCATTGCGGGTGAAACATGATACATAGCTATAATTCCAATAGCTATGGAATCAATTGTAAGTATTGCGTACTGAATTACTTCCGTCATAACAACGCTGAACATTCCTCCTTTAACAACGTATAACGTTGTAACTCCCATCAAAATTAAACCGTAGAGATTAACGTTAATCTGGGGATAATGCGCGAGAGTTTCAGGATTAGTAACAAGCGGAGGTAAAAACGCCGTAACAAATTTTCCTATTCCCTTAAATCCGTATGATAGAAATCCTATTACACCTATTAAAGCGAACACAACAACAATTATATGAGAAAGAGTTGCCCCTTTTCCCTCTCCGAACCTTGTCTTAATCCATTCTGCGCCCGTCATTACGTTAGATCTTCTGAGCCATGCCGATAAATAAACCATCAAAAAGATTTGATTGAATACCGGCCATAGCCACGGGATCCACATACTTTTCAATCCGTAAACCGCCAGCCAGTAAACAAGCAACATTGTTCCGGCAATATCAAACATTCCGGAAGCGTTTGAAATGCCAAGTATATACCAAGGTATTGTGTTGCCGCCCAAAAAGTAATTGTTGATATCTTTAGATGCCCTTTTAGAGATAAGAAATCCTACCATTACAATACTAATCAGATATACTACAATTATGCCTATATCAATAATGTTTAATTGCATAGAATCTCTTTTAGGTTTGTTGGTTGTTAGTTCAGTTATTAAACAAACGTCATACTCACAAATAATGCCAGGAAAGATTATTCTATTTTACCGATTTGAATAATGATTTTAAATCGCAGGAAAATTTACCATTATCAATATGATAAACGTTTATGAAATTAATAAATAGACATTGCTTAGTTTTGATTTTAGGTAGTTGAAGAATAACCCAACGCCGGAAATTCAAAACGGGAACGGGTTACCGGACATTAGTTTGAAGATAAAAATCCATTTGTTCCGCTCGATCAATTTTATTGTATCGCCGGTTATTTTTTTATGATATAAGTCCGGCAAAGCTCTGTTGAAAAGTATGTTGCCTGACCTGCTGAAGTTAATAAAATCTTCAGCGCTGAAATCTCCTTTATAAGGCGCGTAATGATGAACTGTATTAGCGTTACGCCATACCATTGCATAGGCAATGTTTACACTGTCGTCGTTTATCACCTTCATCAAACGGTCGCTCCACCATACCGGATTCGGAATGCTTTCCAAACCGGTTTCGGTAAGAGCCGCAACTTTATTCTTCTCCTTGGCAAGTTCGGAAATGATAATGAGTTTTTTTCTCACCCATCCGAGCCCATCGCCGTTGGGGGTAAAATCCCAATAATCATCGAATCCTAAAACATCAACGTAATCGTCGCCGGGGTATCTTTCCAAATATTCTTCCTTAGTTTTAAAATTACGGTCGGGTGAAAACGCGTAAATAAAATTCCGGACTTTTTTTCTATCTCTAAGATATGTTACGGTCTCTCTCCAAAGCGTTTTAAATTCTCCGGGCGTACAAAAATGTTTTCCCCACCAGAACCAACTTCCGTCGAATTCATGGTATGGACGAAAAATAATCGGAATAGGTTTGCCAGTTGAATCGACAAGAATTTTTGCGTAGTCAGCAATCGAGTCTAAGTCCGCCAGATATTTAAGATAACAATCGCCGCCGGGTAATATTTTTTCAACAGCGCGCGTCGTATCGTAAAAATTATTATCGGTCAGAGGATTATATTCGTGCCAGCAAAATACATTTACCCCGCCGCGTTCATAAGCTTCCGTAACTAATTTTTTATATCTCTCTTTAGCTCTTGCAACTTCGGATTGCGGCTGATGAAACAAGAAGTAAAAATCCCATCCGTATAAACCGGGAAAATCATTGGTTACATCTTTCACATCTGATCGTTGGGCATCACCGCTCCAGCCGACACCATACGAAGTGGATTCATGGTGACCAAAAATAATTTTTCTGTTTTCAGCTAACTGTTTCAGATTATAAAATAAATAAACTGTTTCATTGGTTGCCGAACTATCCACCATCGCTACACCCAATTCTTTTCTAACGTTTACTTTTGTGTACTCGGGAACACAAGCGGAGAAAAACGGGACTGCGAGGATCAAAAGAAGTAGAATTTTCCCTTTCATAATCGGTTCAAGTTTTTCGGTATTCGTCATTTAGTATTTATCGAATTCCCCTTTTCGCTTAAAGCTTTCATTTTATCGGAATGTGATTTAATAATTTCGAGTGTAGAAAGATCGGTATCGTAAATTGAATTCAATCCTTGTGGTTCTTGCGGCGGATCGCCGAAATATTGATCGCCCTCCCGCCATTTGGCATCCGCATTCGGATTGCGAGCGGTTCCGCCCCATGCCCAGAAATTTGTTCCTGCAATAGGAGCTCCTGCCGCTGCGCTGTCGTAAACAATTTCAAATATTTTTTTGAAATATTTATCGCGCGCGGTTGTAGGCGTTCCCGGTTTATACTGTTCAAAATCTCTCGGTATTCCGAATTCTTCCATGGTGATTGGTTTGTTTAACTTGCGGGCATACGCCAAATGCTCATTAATATATTCAACTGCGTTTTTTTCTGTCCGCGGATAAGTTTCATCAATCTTAGTCGCGTCAAACCATCCCCAGTTCTTAGGCCAAAGATGCATAGTAGCATAATCAATATATTTGCTTTCATGGGCTTTCAAAAATATTTCTTCAGATTGCAAAGTGCCGGCAAGCCCTTCGCTTCCTGTTGTTACAAGATGATTGGGGTCCAAAAAATGAATAAGCTTTGCCGAGTCGTCGATCCATTTGTAAAATACATCTGCCGTTTTAATCACATCTAAATTTCTTCCCGGTCTCGGTTCGTTTGCAAGCTGCC
>DAIEQA010000152.1:0-30588 GCA_027348115.1 Ignavibacteriales bacterium | reverse complement strand
AACCACGCCCATCCGTAATTGAATTTCCTAATATCGCAACAGCGTATGCAGAATCCGGAGCCATCACATCAATAGTGTTAATAACATACCAATGATCAGTGGTCACCGCGCCTGAGAAATCCGGCTTAGTAACTGCATCACCGGTTAATATGTAGGAAGTAGTTCTTGAACCAGGATGGCCGCTAATATCCGGCGACGTATCTCCAAAATAAATTGTGATTGCAACATCGCTCAACGGCTGCAAAGCAAACAGAAACGGATCTGATGTAACAGCAGCGCCCGGTGCCATTGTGACTTCCGGTGATTCATTAAAATAGATTGCCCTGTCTGTAGTCGTATCAATTTTTCCGCCGCCAAATGAAACAGCAATATGAACTGAATTCATCTTCACAGAACTTTTGCTGAATTCATTTGTGAATCTCATTCTTAGAGTATCGCCGCCGATTGAGACGTGGACTATTTGACGGATTGTATTATTGCTCATTCCTGGCGAAGGCGGATTGTTGCCGGTTTCTACTAACTGAGGCGCCGTACTCCAGGTTCCAACCCATTTTTTCACAGATGACGATGTCTGTCCCGCAGAAGGAACAGAAAGATTATTTAAAATTACCGGCATGATAATTAAAGTAGAAAATGTACGTAGCAATTTGTATAAGGACGTGCAAGGCCGGCTAACAGAACTGCAGTGAATGCGGAGTCGATTAAATTTAGTCATTGTTGTCATCTGTTTAATGAGAAATAATTTTTTAGCATTAATTCAAAAATTGATTTCGATTCTATCTTAACAGAACAAGTTTTTTGGTCTCGGTAAAATCTCCGGCTTGAATTCTGTACAGGTAAACTCCGCTGGTCAATTTGCCTGCATTAAAATTGATTTCGTGGTAGCCGGCTTCCAGGTTATTATTTACGAAAGTTTGCACTTCTCTTCCCAGAAGATCGTATAAAGTAATTTTTGTAAATACCGATTTGGGTAAAGCAAATTTTATATTAGTGCTGGGATTAAACGGATTAGGATAATTCTGGCTTAATGAATAAGCTGCCGGTATGCCTTCTTCCTGCTTAACACCTACCAAAACCAAAGAAGCTTCATTGCTGTAATCCGATTCCCCAAGATTTGTATATGCCTTAGTTCTATATGTGTAAGTTATATTTACATCAAGATTTTTATCGACGAAAGTATTTGCATTCGCGGCAGCCGTATCTACTACTGCAAAAGATGTCTGAGGATTTTGCATACGCTCAATAATATACCCTGCTTCAACCGATGAGTTATCAGTCCAAGTGAGAGTAATTTCTCTTTCAGCGCTTTTCTGAGCGGTAAGACTCGTCGGAGCTATGATTCTAACAAAATTTGATACATCGCTCCATGAACTTGGACCGTTGACATTATTTGCCTGGACTCGCCAATAATATTTTACTCCTTCATTTATGCCGCTTAATGTTTTAACCGTATCCGATGTTGTAGCAGACGTTACACCGTAAGTAAACGTCTGCACATCGGCAAGCTGAACAATGTATTGATCGGCGTATTTTGACTTGTTCCATGTCAGCGTCATATAGCCAGCGCGATTTTGATACGGAGCAGAAGAAACTATCTGCGGTTTTTCCGGTAACGGTATATAGGTTGAAAAATTCCAAGTATCGCTCCAGGGACCGAACTGTCCGACGGAATTTTTTACCCTGACGCGCCAGTAATATAATTTGCCGTCTATTAATCCGGAAAAATTAATTAATGTGTCTGTCGAAGTTGAATCGCTTTTAACAATTGTTGTGAATGCCGGATCTGTTGCCAGTTGTATTATGTACTTTGCGGCATCGTTTACTTTAGTCCAATTAAAGGTAACATTAGTCGTCAAATTTTTTTGAAGGTTGGAAGGAGTAACTAAACTTGTTCTTCCGAAAAAAGAAGTACCGTTAGAAAGAGTAGGAGTCGTCCATGTAATCCAGGAAGAAAGATCGGTACTGAATGGAGCGGTAGCTATGCCGGTATTTACTGTGTTGTTGCCAAGAAGAAATTTATCGACGAAAACTTCAATCTCCGGTATTTGACTGCTCGGGACTGCGCAGTGCATATGTCCGCCTACAATACTGTAACCAAACCTATCGGGAACGCCCAGGGCATTCCAAACTTCTTTTGCGGCTTTGCTTCCTACATAGCCGGATTCATCAGCAAGCCAGGCATAATCCGGATTTCCTGTTACCAACAGTGCGCGGGGGGCAACCATTGCCATTAACTCATGATGATCTTCCGGAAGTTTTGTAACGGCATTTGAAAAATCGCGCATCGAATTCTTGAACCAGTTATAATCAGTTTTCCCTAAAGTTTCCACGCTAACAGTTTTGTTAATTTGTTCCGAGTAGCGCCAGGTTGTGTAGCCACCACCGCCGGATTCTTGAGCAATTGTAAGCGCAATTCGTTCATCCAACGCTCCGGCAAAGAGCGCCAATTTACCGGCATACGAACAGCCGGTTACTGCCAAATGCTTTAAGTCGATCGGAAGAACATTCTGTAATAATTCTAATCCGTCAATTATTCTGCTTACTCCCCATGCCCACGCGCTGTACTGTCCCGTATTATCAACGTTAAGATTAGGATACAGTCTGTAGTAAGGATCGGTGTTTTTAGGGTTGCCGTAAACTGTAACCTGGTTATGATTGAAAGCGATTTGCGCAATATTGCGGCTGCTGAAGATGTCCGATGGAAGACTGCCGCTTGGACTATTCATCCCTATAACTGCCGGAAAGGGGCCGGTTCCAGATGGAAGAATAACCTGTGAAGTCAAGGTTAATGTTTGTCCATTCACAGTTACATTCACAGTTAGCGTGCCGTCGGAGTAGCTTGCTGTAATAGAATCCGGGCGATTTGGTTTTACGCCAATCTCATAATTTTCAATTTGGGCTTTAATCTCGGCGCGTCTATAACGCCAATCTGAAAAATTTGAAATACGGCCTCTGCCGTCTGCCCACTCAAAAGGATCCGGTAAAGAATTTATTGTTGGGAGTTCGCTGAATGATGGTAAATAAGGTATTGGACAATCCGCGCCGGTATTTTCGACATCATAAACAAGCGGCATAGTTTGAGCTAATGAATCCACAACTAAATATGCACTGAATAAGAGCGTAAAGAGGATTATTCTTATTTTCATCTTGCTGTTCCTTGAAACGTTGCAAAAAAATTCCCGATCTAAGATGTCGGTTCAGTCGGCAGCAACCGCCATTAAATTTTTATACTGATTAAAAACGTTTTATAATCTTAACCCGATTTGTTTTATAAATATTAACCGTTACATATTATCAAATACTACCTGAGCAGCACCAGTTTTCTGGTTTTCACAAAATCGTTCGCCTTCATTTCACAGAAGTAAATTCCACTCGATAAATTTTGAGCGTTAAATTCAACCGTGTATTGCCCGGGCGCTTTTATTTCATTTACCAGGGTTTTAATCTCTCTTCCAAGCAGATCAAATATTTTTAATGTTACTTCCGAATTGCTGACTACGGAATACCGGATGTTCGTTGAAGGATTAAACGGATTCGGATAATTCTGATCCAAAATAAATTTTTGAGGAAGTTGCCCTGTTCGAGAATCTTTTACCGAAGTCGGAACTGATTTTGTGATAAACTGCAACGTTTGAACCTGGAATAAGTCATCGCTTCCGCTGCCGGTAAATTTCAAATACACATCATGATTACCGGATACCGGTTTTAAAATGTTTGCCGTGAACGTTTGGAAATTAGTCCATGAGCCTGTAGAAGTAATTCGGCACTCCGCAATTTTCGTATTTGCGTCAATCGAATCAATGTACACTTCAACAGTTCCGCCGCTGCCCGGAGCCGAAGCAGCAATTTTTATTGAGTCGCAACTTTTCTCGTAATCCGCACTGCCGAATTCAACACCGGCATAGAGCGCCCAATCATTATTATTTATGCTATTAATGGAATTCGGCGGATACCTATTTATAGAAACTGATGTACCGGATTGGTTTGCAGGACACTCAGCCAATATTGGTGTGTAAGCATCCCGATAGATATAAAAATCAAAATCGGCCGGACTTCCGTTAGCGTATAATCCCTGTCGGTTGCCGGTCCACGCATTGTAATTGGATTGCAGCCCGTCCATGTCTTTTACGTTTATACTTTCACCCACTTGAATCCAGTCGAATCCGTTGCTGCTGCAGTAACCAGTCATCACATGATTTGCACGAACGAGTTTCAACCAAACAATTCCGTCTGCGCCGGAAGGATCGGTCACTTTGTAGAGAGTAGTTTTGTATCCGAACGCAACTATCTTGTTAGCGGAGCTATCAATCGAACTGTATAGCTTGACGTAGAGAGTCTGCAAACCGTTGAATACCTGTATACCGGCTTGATCGAAAGTAGATTGCGCTTTAAAATCTACCCTTGTAATTATTGAATAGTTATGTTCGCCGTCGTTTTTAATTATCGTATTTGCTTTAGCGCGGCTTTTAGGCGACAACGTAAGCCAGCCTGTACGCGCCGTTAGTGAATATGAATTCGCCGGTGTATAACCTAAAAACGACCATTCGGGATTTAGTTTATCGGAATTAAAAAAATCCGAATGCGGCACCAGCCAGGGAATTCCGCTGCTTGGCAATTTAGGCGCGTTCTTCGGAACATTGGCAGGATAATCCGCAGTCGGTTTTCCGGTTGAATCGTAAACAACCTGGTTGAGCAATCCTTGTCTGCCCTGGCCGTACCATTCATTATTATTAGCGTTGCGCCACAAAGGATGAACAACCCAACCTGTGCCGTCATCAAGCATCACCGCCGCTGAACTATGGTTTGGATTTTGAAACAACGCTTGAGTTTTCAGCGGATCGCCTTCATTAAAGAAATCGCCGAGATTAGTCCATGCATTTTGATTATCCGTAAGCGAGTCGCTTCTAAAAACTTTTTGTCCACCGGCAACATTACGTGCGAACGAATAATAATATTTGCCTTTGTATTTCCACATTACCGGTCCTTCCGCCCAGCTAAAAGGATAATCGGGCGCGGGATTAATCCAGCAAAGATTTAATATACTTCCGCTCGGTTGACCGTTATCTCCTAATTGCACAATCCAATTATTAACCTGACCGTTTTTAACCAACAAATACCAGCTTCCGTCATCGTCGATAAAAATTGAATTATCATAACCCAAGCCGGGAATAATTGACGGACAATTCACAACGGTCGGCATCGACCACGGCCCTCTCACATCATCTGCGGTTACAAAGTACATATTATGATTACCATCCCGGTTCTCAGAAAAAAAATCCCACCACTTGTTGTTATGATATACTACCTGTCCGCCCCAGCATCCTCCGGAAGGTGTGTCTCCGTAACCCGACCATGCAGCGCCGACCGGCTGGGCAATTGCTTCCCAATGAACAAGATCGGTTGAATGATAAATGACCGGTGTGGGATTAAACGACGAACCTGTTGTATAAAAATCTTTTCCTATTTTGGTTAAAGTGCAATCAGGATGATCTCCAGGAATTACCGGATTCATGTATGTCTGAAAAGAGGAGGACTGCGCGTGTAAAAAATTTCCAATCAGCAGAAGAAGACTAAGCTTCCAAAAAATTTTTTTGATTTCTTTCATGTCATTAAGCTCGGTTGTTAGCGCAAGCGCATGTTTGTTGAGATTAGAGATTCTTCCCATCACACTGATTTATTTAAAATGTTTCAAATGTTTTTTTATAATCTTTTCATCGACTTTTTATAATTACACGAGTTTCTTTTAATCCCGGAGATTTTGCATTAAGAGTTATTGAACCATGTTCCCCTTTCTTCGAGCGAACAATTACAATTGCTAAACCGTTAAATGCATTTCGTTGATGCGAAGGAAACGGAGTAAAACTTGTCGGGTCGCCGTTATCGGTTGCTGCTATTTCGCCTTCGCCTTCAATTTCAAACTTGATTAGATTATCCGCTGTCGGAACCGTCAGCCCGTTTTTATCTTCAACTTGTACAGTTATAAAAGATAAATCTTCTCCGTCGGCTTTAATCTCTTTACGATCTGCAGTTGCGAACAACCTAAATGGCACGCCGGTTGTTTTAACAACTTCTTCCGCCCATTTCTTGCCGTTCTTGTAAGCTACTGCCTTCAATTCACCGGGTTCATATTTCACATTGTCCCAGCGAAGACGGTATTCGTACTGTGCCTTTTTCTTTTTGCCGAGAGATTTTCCGTTGAGAAACAATTCCGCTTCATCGCCGGAAGTAAAAACATGAACTGGCGTTACCTTGCCAATGCGGTCCGGCCAATTCCAGTGAGGTAAAATATGAACCATAGGAAAATCCGGACGCCACTGAGATTGATAAAGATAAAATCGATCTTTTTTGAATCCGGCAAGATCGATAATTCCTGTATATGAACTTCGGGCTTCATAGTATGGAGTCGGCTCGCCTAAGTAATCAAAACCGTTCCAAACAAATTCTCCGGCAACAAAAGGATGCCTATCGATCGAACTAAAAACTTTATCCGCGGAAGCTCCGAAGTCGACAGCGTAAAGTTCATAGGAACTTACCTGGTGAATTTTAGAATCTCCTCCAATGCCTTCTCGAATAGGCGAACTGACTTCCTGCGTTACAGGGAATAGATAAATACCGCGGCTGCTGGCTGCCGAAGCGGTTTCGCTGCTTAGAATTACTTTATCTGGAAATTTTTTATGAAAAGCATCGTACTGAGGTTTTGTTCGAATCCGATTTGTTCCTTCAAACTCGGGCTCCTGACGAATTCCCTCACCCTGATAATTTAAGCTGATGACATCCATCATTCCAGAAAAAGGCATATCCGGTTTTGACCAGTTCATAGCGCTTGTAGAAGGACGCGTCGGATCTTCTTCTTTAACTATGTCGTGTAATTGTTTAGCTAATGCCGCGCCTTTTGCATCGGTATATTGTTCACCGACTTCGTTGCCGTAACTCCACATTATAACGGAAGCGTGGTTCCTGTCACGCCGTACCATAGCTCTTAAATCTTGTTCATGCCAATCGGAAAAGATCAAGTGAAAATCGAGCGGAGTTTTTTTCATCATCCATACGTCAAAAGCTTCGTCCATTACGAGAAAGCCCATGCGGTCGGTGAGTTCTAAAAATTCCGGAGCTGGCGGGTTATGCGCGGTACGAATCGCATTGCATCCCATCTCTCTTAGAATTTCAAGCTGACGCTCTGCAGCGCGAGTGTTAAACGCCGCTCCCAAAGCGCCAAGATCGTGATGCTCGTTTACTCCTTTGATTTTTATATGCTCGCCATTGATATAGATACCGGCATTAGGATCGAATCGTAATGACCTTATTCCAAACTTGGTTTTATATTGATCAATTTCTTTACCGTCTTGGTAAAGCGTTGTAACCGCAATATAACGGTTAGGAATCTGCGTTGGTGGCGGTCCCCAAAGTTTTGGATTTTTAATTGTAACTGTGCCTACAACTTTAGATTCTTTTCCCGCCAACACTTGTGTGGTCAGAGGCGAGAATTCGGTTACCGGATTATCGGATTTTTTACCGTCGCGGTTTAATTCAAACAACTTTGTAACAGCAGTTACTTTAGAATCACTGCCGGAATTATTATCTATTGTAACTTCAAGATTTATAACTGCGGAAGTCTTAGAAACATCGTGTGTTGTTATGTATGTACCCCAATGAGCTACATGAACAGCATTAGTTTTTACCAACCAAACATTGCGATATATTCCGCTGCCGGGATACCATCGCGATGAATTATTCGGATTGTCTAAACGAATTGCTATTTGGTTCTCTTCGCCGGGAATAATATACGGCGTTAAATCAACACGCCAGGAAGTATAACCATAAGGCCAGCCGCTGGCAAGCTTGCCGTTACACCAAACCATTGCATAAGACATAGCTCCGTCTATATCTAAGAATATCGACTTGCCTTTGTCGGATTTCGGAATGTCTATTTTTTTTCGGTACCAGGCAACTCCCTGAATAGGAAGGCGTCCCATACCGCCGCCAACTACAGGATTGCCGCCTTTGTAAAACGGTCCCTTGATTGCCCAGTCATGCGGCAGATTTACTTGTTCCCAAGCGCTATCATTAAAACTTTTTTGAACAAACGGGAAATCGCTGCCGGGATTTCCGTCGGGGCGGACAAAATGTTTTGTAGCATCTTTTATAAAATCGTTGCCGGTTGGCATTATCCATGGTTTAAGTACAATTTGCTTTGCGCTGACATTTTCCGCTTCGGTCGGTTTTGCGTCGGCAATTTTGTATTCTTCTATCTCTTTAACTTCAGGGCGAACATCATAAATTAAATCATCCGGTCTGGATGTAGAATCATATTTGAAAAATTTCCAATTCGCATTAATGGAAATACGCTCTCTTAGAAAACTGCCAGCAGGTGTTTTAGCAGTTTGAGCAAATGCCGGGATATATACTAACAGAAAAAGAAATGCAATTGATGCAATTTGTTTTTCCGTTTCAAAGTTGAACCATTGATGATGATCAACCATTTTAAAATTTAATTTACGCCGGAATGCGCTGCCGCCTCTTGTCATACAAATACTGTTTTTCTTCTTTGACCTTCTTGGCCAAGGTAATTGAACACAAAAGAATATTCTTAGTAAAATTTTTTTCATCCGAGATCATGAAGCTATTTCAACTGAAAAAAAAGCCTGCCCAGCAAGCTGGGCAGGCTTCGCTGAAATTTAACTTACTCAGCTAAACTATTTCTTTAATCGATGCTTTGATTAAAGACTTCTCATTATCAAAACAATATTTTGATAATTTCATAAGTAAGAAGAACATTGCAGCTTTACTTAAGCAGCATTAATTTCTTTACGCTTGAGAAATTGTCCGCTTTCAACGAATAGAAATATACTCCCGAAGAGAGATTCGTACCGTTGAAATTAACCTTATGATAACCAGCGTTTAGAACTCCGTCTACCAATTGAGAAACAACTCTACCCATTAAATCGTATACAACAAGTTTAACATAACCGTTCTTCGGAAGCGCGAACTCGATATTTGTTGTTGGATTAAACGGGTTGGGATAATTCTGGCTTAAAGAATAATCTGTTGGTAATTGATTGTTCTGTGTCTCATCAACTGCGGTAACGGTATAAGAATCCGGAATGGTAATAGGATTACCTAAATCTACCATCACATCTGTAACCTTCATAGCAGTGGCAGATGTGTTGCTAATTGCAAAGTTGATGCTGTTAAATTTAGTAACTACAGCCGGCGATTTTTTGTCTATTACGATACCGCCAAAGTTATAGCTCTTGTCGGCTTTCTCAATTGAATAACGAATTTCGTTTGTTCCATCTGCTTGAGGGGCAACAGAGAAAGCAAAATTGTAAACTCCCGCAGTGCCAACAGCATTTGCCGGATTTTGAATATTAGTGCTTACTATATAATTGCCGTTATTTTTATCAAACGGGGATGTACCGCTTGTTGCAAGCCATGGTTCATTTACAATTGCACCAACTGTTGCTAAATCATAAAGTCCGTATGTATTAGCCGGTAGTTTATCACTGTGCGGTGAGAACAAATAACCGTATTCATTATTATCGGTACCGGTCCAATGAGTGAAAGCAGATCCGCCGGTAGAATCAATTTTACCAGGATTAGGACAGTAGAATAAACCAAGATTCAGTGAACCCCAGTTTTCAAAACCGCCGCCGACTAATTCAAACTTTCCACTTACAATAAATGCTTTACCTGGTTTAGGAGTAACAGGAGTGGCCCATCCACCGCGTAAAGATGCCCAGTTGATTGGAGGTTTTGCACCGGTGATTGTTGCGTTACCTGTTAGATCTGCAGGAACGAATTTCCACGTGCTTGTTTGACTTGCACCGTTTTGACCTCCGAAAAATCCCCACTGATCAACATAGTAGGATTGCCATGGAGCGTCGGGTACTGTTATTGGATCAGTTAAGTCAACCTTAACATTTGTTAAATTAACTTGTTTTAATGTAGCGTCTACATCATTATTAATTGCGAAACCGATACTGTTGAAAGCATTTGTTACTGGTAAAGCATCAATAAAAGATCCGCCCCACCAATAGTAATTTGTGGAACCTGCTGCATGCTTTTGTATGAAATACCATCTTACTTCTTGTGTACCGTCTGCCAACGGCTGAACCGAGATTGCCCAATCGTAAACACCTGCAGTAGCTACTGCTCGGTAGGGAGCTTGAAATATAGTTGAGTATGGTCCTCCGCCATTGCTGTTGGTGCTTGTCCATCCTTTTGAATTTATGAGAGGCCACTCAGTTCCGGAATTGCCTTGCGGCCAAGTATTATATGTATTTGATACAGTTCCTGTACCCGATACCGGGGTAAATATGTATCCATTACCATTGGAATCTTCGCTCCACATAGCGTTAGGCATATTTTGATTAGATAGCTTTCCGGCTCCGTTGAACAAAGCAAAACGAAGCCAAGTATACGCACTGCCTCCTCCGCCGCCTACAAACTCAAATGTACCGGAGATAACCATTGCTTTTTTAAGATTTGGTTTAACTGTTTCTCTAAATCCGCCTTTAATACTCATCCAACCTGTAGGTTTTCCGGTACCTCCCATCGAGGCGTCACCTACTACATAAGTCGAATCATTTAATATTGTCCAACCGCTGCTACCGCGAGGCGTTGAGCCCCACTGATCAACATAGAATGCTTCAAACGGTGCATCCGGTACTGTTATAGGATCGGTTAAGTCAACCTTAACATTAGTTAAATTGACCTGTTTGCATGTAGCGTCCAAATCATTATTACAAGCAAAACCGATGCTGTTGAAACTACTTGTTGCCGGTGTTGGGTCAATAAATGATCCGCCCCACCAATAAGTGGGTTGTTGACCGGCTGCATGCTGCTTAACAAAATACCACCTTACTTCTTGTGTACCGTTGGCTAACGGCTGAACCGATATTGCCCAATCGTATACACCGGCAGTAGCTACTGCACGGTATGGGGCCTGCATTATAGTTGAATATGGTCCTCCGCCATTGCTATTGGTGCTTGTCCATCCTTTTGAATTTATGAGAGGCCATTCTGTACCTGAATTGCCTTGCGGCCAGGTATTATAGGTATTCGATACAGTTCCGGTACCTGATACCGGAGTAAATATGTATCCATTACCGTTGGAATCTTCACTCCACATGGCGTTAGGCATATTTTGATTCGAAAGTTTTCCGCTTTCATTAAATAAAGCAAAACGAAGCCATGTATAAGCACTGCCTGCCCCACCGCCTACAAACTCAAAAGAACCAGAGATAACCAAGGCTTTTTTAACAGTAGCTGTAACGGTTTCTCTAAATCCGCCTTTAATACTCATCCAACCTGTTGGTTTTGCCGAACCGCCCATAGCGGCGTCACCGACTATATAGGTTGAATCATTTAAGATAGTCCAACCGCTGCTACCGCGAGGTGTTGAGCCCCACTGGTCAACGTAGAATGCTTCAAACGGTGCATCAGGAATCGTAATCGGATCGCCAAGTTTAACAGTTACATTTGTTAAATTGACCTGTTTACACGTTTTATCTATATCATTATTAACAGAGAAAGCAATGCTGTTGAATTTAGTTGTTACCGGTGTAGGATCGATGGTTATGCCGGCGAACCAATAATCGGCTTGTTTATCCGGCGCATGTTGTTTTACAAAATAATATCTAATTTCGTTTGTACCGTCGGCCAACGGTCTAACCGATATCGCCCAGTCGTAAACACCGGCCGATGCCACTGCGGCGTAAGGTGCATTGTATACAGTTGAAAGAGGTTTGCCGTTAGCATACGAACTGTTCCAGCCGCCTGAACCGACAACTGTCCAGAGAGTACCTTGCCCACCGCCAGCATTTGCAATTGTACCGTTACCGGATCTCGGATCGAACTGGTATCCCCAACAATTAGCACCTGACCAAGCGGCAGTAGGAGTATTTTGATTTGTCAGTGTAGTAGGATCTTGATAAAAGAAAGCGTAACGAAGCCAAGTGTAAGCACTACCGCCTCCGCCACCTACAAATTCAAAAGTACCACTGATAACAACTGCCTGGGTAAGGGTTGGTGTCATAGTATCAAAACCACCTTTGATGCTTGCCCATGCTGTCGGCGCTGCATCGGCCCCCATACCGGCATTACCCGCGGGCGTTGATGCAGTATTGAGAATGGGCCAGGCACTACCGCGAGGTGTTGAACCCCATTGGCTTACCATAGTCTGAGCCTGTAGGGCAACAGTCCCGATAATCATTAGAACTGCAATAAAAAACATAAACAAATTTGTTAACTTCTTCATAAGCCTTCTCCTTAGTTATTTATTAACTAGATGTTGATTTTAATACTACTGCAACAGAAAATTTTTAAGAAGTTCCAACGCATTATGAAATCCGGAAAAATTGTTTGTATATTTTGCACCGTTATTTACTGATCTTGTTCTAAAAAATCTTTATTATCGAACTCAAAAGTTCCCACTCCCGGCTCAAGTCGGAGGTGCAATCCCCTCAAGCCGGGTTGTGGCAACGTAAGCCCACACAAGGTGGGCTAACGCAAAACACTACTTCAAGAGAACAAATTTCTTTGTAATGGAAACATTATCCGCTTGCAAACGATAGAAGTAAATACCGCTTGAAAAACCCTTTCCGTCGAACGTAGCTTCATAATTACCAGCTCTCTGCATACCAGAGAACAGTATTGCAACTTCCTGTCCAATAGCATTATAGACTTTCAGAGAAACATAACCATTCTTAGGTACCGAATATTGAATCTGGGTTGTAGGATTGAAAGGATTTGGGAAGTTTTGATTCAAGACATATTCACCTGGTATTTTCTTACCTGTAATTTCTTTAACATCACTTCCGCTTTGACTTCCGGTTTCGAGCCAATTGGTTATAAATTGATGTTCTTTATCGGCTTGAGCACTCCAAGCAGAATATTGATCGGGGAACCATCTCAAATCACCCAATGGGAAACCACCCATAGCAGCCGTTTTTAAAGTGGCGTTTGTATAAGCTAGGCTTTCTTCAAATGGCCATTTTTGATACTTGTAACTATTTTCAGGTTTCCAAGCCCATTCACAGTCGGCGTTATTATCCCATTTAAAATTCAGAAACTTTTTCAACGAATCTAAATTAATAGGAGGATTAATAAATCCAGGATCGAGACTATCGGTAGGGGTTCTATTCATATATGGAAATACTTTTTTACCGTTAGCATCTGTGGAATCGAAAAAAGCTTTTGTCACACGGTTCATCATTGGCTGCGGTGTGGGAACAGCATCATCGTGTCTGGCTTTGTGTTGAGCTTTACTGTAAGGGCTTCCGTTTGGTCCATACCCCATCCAGTCAACAAGCCATTGATCGATGTAATAATTGTTATTGGCAAACAGTATGCGTCGATCTTGTTCAGTAAACGGTACCTTAAAACCAAAGCCGGCACCTAGAGTGGTACTACTATCTATAGGAGCTATTGCAATTGTACCGCCGTTGCCTCCACCGTCGTTTGCAGGTATTCTACCAAACATAAACGTATTTATGAACAACGAATTGGTAACGTACATCTTCCACCACCAGCCCGATTCCAGTGGGAACATGACTACATTGTAAAAAGTACAGTGGTTAAAAAATACATTATCGCCGTATTCAGCACCCTCCTGCATATAAACATATCCAATATTTGCGAAGGTACAGTTTTCAAATGATACTGTATCGGAATGCAAACCCGTAGTGTTATATGGGAAAGAAACGGCCCTGCTGTAATATCGGAAGTGAGCGTCCGTACAATTTTTAAAATAACAGTTCTTAAAAATTCCTCTAAAGTGTGTAGCGTACGGTTGGATAGCGCCGCTTGAAGCTTGATCGACATAATCGAAAATGACATTATTACACTCAATGCGACCGCCTGTAACAGATGCAGAATCGCCGACGCGAATGGTTGAAGCAAAGCGAGTACCCTCAACGCCTGACCAATTCAACCAGATATTTTTCATCTTAAGTTGCCCGGGCACATCAAAAAGGTAAGCCTTATTCGGAGCCGTGCTTTCGGTCCACGCAACCATCGGTGGAGCTGCTTGCTGGGTAGTTCCTGGAGGATCTGCAACTATTTCAAATGTTGCCCCGGCAGGTGTAGTAATTGTTCCGGTGAGAATATAAAGACCGTACTTTGAAAGTTTAAAAACTGTATTCGACAATTTGCCAGCAGTGATGGCAGTCTGAACTGCATCATTTAATGTTCCTTCCGTACCGTTTGTCGAGTAATAGTCCGGAACATTAACTGTATCTTTTTGCTGGGCAAACAGAGTCACTGATACAATTACTGAAATAAACAGAATTGTTAAAATATGTCTCATGTTTCAGCCTCCTGAACATTATTTGTTAAGAAATTATTTGAATAAAAGAAAACTCATCAAATCAAAATGTATTTAATTTATTTATTGCTCTTTATAATCTATATCTAACTCCCAAATTTGCCGTTAGACCATAATTTTGTTCGTTTGTAAATCCTTCAATTGATTTTTGAGCCGAGACGTTTGACCTGCTGTTTAGATTGTTTATATCCAAATACAATTCAATTGAATACCAAGGTAATACTTGTCTAACCGAGGCGTCCATTCTGAAATAGTCTCGTGTGAAACCGTCTTGTTCTGTAAAATTTCCGACTCCGCTTACAGAATTTCCCTGGAAAATAAATGAAACACGGGTTGAAAATCCTTTGTAATCGTAGCCAATATAAGTATTTAAAATATCGTCGGGCTGCCAAACTAAACGTCCGGTACGAGTGCTGTCAAAAACTGAAGTAACTGTTGATCTCGGAGGAATAAATGTAGTCCTACTGTCTAACCATGGATATGTAGCTTGAGATTTAATGTGAGTATAATTAATGCCAAGTACAATTCCATCTAAAGGAGAAGGCAGATACCATAATCTTGTCTGGAAATCAATTTCTACACCTTTAACATAGGCAAGATATGGTGAGTTGACATAGGTATATAATGTGGCACCGCTTAATGGCGCTGTTCCGGCGATAACATAGTCGTTAATAACATGAAATCCTTCAGGCGCATTGTTGTATAATGCGTACGAGGTACCATAAGTAAAATTCTTTATAGTTTTATAAAAACCGCCGATGGAAAACAATCCGAGTTCGTTAGTATGAAAAGTAAAATTAACATCGTGGTTGTACGCTTGCGCGGGTTTAAGATTCGGGTTTCCGGCAACAACTGAGTTACGCGAATAGCCGATAGTAAAGTGCGGAGATAACTGGTGATAATCTGGCCTAGCTAGAGTTTGAGTATACGAGTAACGTATATCGAACCAATCCGTTACTTTATACCTTGCTTGAACCATCGGAAGCCAAAATTCATTTTTCGGGTATGTTGTAACAAGGAAAGCCTGCTGGGTTTTGGTGTCGCGTCCGTCTTTCAAATTCCATGCTTCGTATAAAGAATTTACTTTTTCATAGCGGACACCGCCTACGATCATTAAATTTTCATAGTTAATCTCCGACATAGCATAAAAAGCATAGTATCTTTCAATGTATTTATAAGTGTTGGCAAGTTTTTGGAACAAACCGTTAAACCAACCGCCCGGCTGAACAGCAGTGGCGCTGTCCGCGCTGAATGAAGGATTGGCAGATAAGAAGTTTGTTATATCCGTCAACAAACCTACGTTCGGAGTCCAAAGTACAGGACCGAATTTGTTATCAAGAAAACCGGCACTTTCAAGAGAACCGAGACTTGTGGCAGGAAACCTATTTAATCCGGCATTAAAAACTATATTCGGCCATTGTTGCAGAATGCTGTTATTCATTGCTGTTTGAATTGTAGAAGTTCCGCCTACAGATGCATAAGGTGTATTTTGAGCATTATTATGTTGTCTGTAGTCAAACTCACCGCCGGTCTTAAAGTATCCCGTAAACATATCTCCCAGATTGTACGGGAATTTAAAATTTGCTTTATACGACTGGTTGTTTTCTTTATAATCGGAACTGTACAATCCTAAACTGCTTAAGAAGGTGTTAGAGGGACCACCAAAACCAATAAGGTACAATAAATTTTCAGGAGTAGTATTTACTGTAGAAGTTCCTACGCCTCTCGTCTGAGTAAACTGAAAATCGGGTGCTGCAGGCAAATGATTTCGCGAATAACTATTTGCAATATTTATATCTGCGGACATAAATCCGAAATCGTTTGTAAAATTTAAACTGTTCAGCGCAACATCAACATCGTTTACTCCTCCCCTAAATGCGAAGCTTAGATCATTAGTCTGGTAATTGAAGCCAGTATTATAATCTTTATAGTCGGAGCGGAGACGGCTGTACATATTCACCGACTTAATAGAGCCAGATGGTAAACGGTAATCGAGAATTAAATTAACGCCGTAACGTTTTCTGGTTTCCACGTGCCTATTAAGTGTAACAGTAGAAACTCTAACGGGTAAATAACCATTAGAGCCGATATGTTTGGAATCCGTAACGAAATAAGAGGCGTTCATGTTATCTGCATTACGATCATAACTTTCTATATTACCCAACGCATAAATACCAAGAAGATCATCAAAGAAACGCTTGCTTATGGAGCCCACTGCTCTAAAATTGCTATACGTTTTACTTTTTGCTGTGTAACCGGATTGCCATAATAAATCGGTGTGGAGTTCGGACGGTGCTTCTCTTAGTTCCATGTTAACAACACCGCCAATAGCATCCGCGTTTAAGTCCGGCGTCAATGATTTATAGACAGCAATGTTTTTCAACATATAAGGAGAAATCATTGAAAGGTCAACGCTTCGATCGTTATAGATATTACCTGCCGTGCCGCCTTGAGATGCAACACCAATTTGCGCGCTTCCGGTAGATGCAAGCGAAACACCGCCGATAGTAACCTGGTTAAATTGCGGTGCTAAACCACGGATAACAATTTTATTTGCTTCTCCCGAACTTGAAAGAGTAGATATACCGGGCAGACGTGAAATTGCCTGAGCTGCATTAAAATCCGGCAACTCTTGAATTCTTTTTTCGGAAACTACATTGACTATTTTATCCGATGTTAATTGCTGCTGAATTGCCGCAATCTGCCCCTGCGCCTGGGCAGTAACTACAATGGTCTTACCTTCAATTTTACCGGTCTCCATCTGGACAAATAATTCAATTGTCTTTGTGCCGCTTAGTTGAATACTCATTGTTTTGGTTAGGTAACCTATGTAGGAAATCCGGAGTCTATAATGTCCGTCCGGTATATTGGGAATCTTATACTCGCCGTTTAGATTCGTAGCCGAACCGTAAGAGGTTCCCATAAGAAATACACTTGCCCCAATCAAAGGTTCTTGAGTTAAAGAATCAACTACAATTCCTTGCAATGTAACCTGTCCCAGGATTCTGCTTGTTATAAAGAACAGAATGCCCAGTACGAATATCTTCCTCGTGAAAAATACTTTCATAGAATGGCTCCTCAATAGTTAATTCTATTAAATTACAGCAGCTACTAAACAAAACTTTTCCACCAAATTTTAATTTAATGCTGCTAACTGAATGCTAATATTTTATTGCTCTCCTCCTAAATAATAATTCTCTCTTTCAATCCGTCCAATTCAATTATTTTTTCTCAACAATTCTTTATTTCATTTTCAATTCAATTCTTAATGTGACGGCTATGCATACTGGAATTCTTTTCTTCTTTGAGCCAGTTCGTCAGTAATTTTTATTTCGGCTTCTTTGTTTATTTTATAGAAGAAAAGACAAACAGCGCAAATAGCAAACGTCAATGCCGGGAAAATGCTCATTGTGAACCGGATACCGTTTAATGCACTCTCGCTTTGAATTGCATTCGGTATATAGCCGTAAAGCGAAAGCATATAACCTGTAATAGCGCCGCCGAAACCTAACCCGGCTTTTAACCCGAAAACAATCGCAGAGAAAATAATTCCTGTAGCGCGTCTTCCGTTTTTCCATTCCGAATAATCAGCTACGTCGGCCATCATAGCCCACAACAACGGTATTGTAAATCCATAAGCAAACTGTCTTAGAATTTCCGTAACGAACATAATTGTTACGGCTGCCGGCGGTATAAAAACAAACAGGGATGTAAATATTGCTGTGACAAAAAGTCCGCCGATGAAAACATTTCGTTTGCCGTAACGCATGGCCAAACCTTTAGAGAAGAAAATTCCAATAATGGTTGCAACAGTGCCAAATACGTTAAACAAACTGAAAAGATCTTCCTGCTTGACATAATATTTAAAATAGTATAACACAACACTTCCCCTCATGGCAAGCGTAATAAATAAAATTACCGTAAGTACAAACATTGCAAGCCATGGTCCGTTTTTAAGCAGATCGCCAAAATGTTCCCTGACGGAAGATTTTTGGGTAGGAGCCGGTTGAATTCTTTCTTTAGTTGTGGAAAATGTTATAAAGAATAAAACAACCGCAAGCGCAGAGAAAATACCCATTGTAAATTGGTATCCTTTGGCGCTATCGGTACCGCCAAAGTAATGAACCATGGGCAACGCCAAACCTTGAATAATTAACTGAGCTATCATTGCAAAAACAAATCTATATTGCGAAAGACTTGTTCTTTCTCCCAAATCACCGGTCATAACTCCGCTTAATGCAGAATAAGGCAGGTTATTTGCAGAGTAGATCATCATTAACAAAATGTAAGTAATATATGCGTAAATAAGTTTACCAACAGAATCGAAACCCGGTGTGATAAATGTTAAAAATCCCATTATTCCAAAAGGAACAGCAGTCCATAATACCCAAGGACGGAATTTGCCCCAACGTGTGTTTGTTTTATCGGCTACAATTCCCATTACAGGATCAAAGACCGCATCAAAAATTCTAACGACTACTAACAAGGTTCCTGCTGCAATTGCTGTTATACCAAAAGTATCGGTATAAAACACAAGCTGAAACATTATCATGGTTTGAAAAATAAGGTTAGCTGCAGTATCGCCTAAGGCATAACCGATTTTTTCTTTAACTGGAAGTTTTTCTGAAGCTGTCTGCAAAAATCACCTCAAAATTATTTTGTGTTTCTAACCGAAAATCACATCTATGTACAATAAACTAAATCACAATTTGAGTAATGCAAAAAACAACAACTAAATAACTTTTAGTACAAGCTTTATCAGATCTTCGTCTTTAGATGAATTGCCAACCATAATTTCAAAATCACCGGGTTCAACAACGAACTCCATATCGATATTTGTAAAGGCCAACAGTTCGGGCTCAATTTTCATTTCGATTGTTTTGGTCTCGCCGGGTTTTAAATTTACTTTTTTAAATCCTTTCAATTCTTTAACTGGCCTGGTAACGGAACTAATTATATCGCGAATATAAAGTTGAACAACTTCTTCCCCTTCGTACTTGCCGGTATTCTTTACATCGACTGATAAAACAGCAGTTTGATCCTTGGTGATAATTTCTTTTTCGAATCTTGGATTGGTAATTTCGAATTTTGTATAACTTAATCCGTAGCCGAACGGAAACAACGAAGTAATATCATCGAATAGATATCCTCTGCGTGCCGAGGGTTTATAATTATAATGGCAAGGAATGTGTCCGGCAGATCTTGGAATCGAAATAGGTAATTTGCCGGAAGGATTAATTAGGCCGAATAACACATCGGCAATTGCTTGTCCCGTTTCTTGACCAAGGTACCAGCATTCAAGTATCGCATCGGCATTATCTTTAATATTATTTATGGAAATGGGGCGACCATTGAACAAAATTACAATTACGGGCTTTCCTAATTCCATTACGGCATTAAACAATTCATTCTGCATTCCGAACAGATCGAGGTTAGCCCTATCGCCAAGATGAACTTTACTCCATGCTTCGCGAGAAGTCTGCTCGTTATCCCCAAGAGCAAGAATTACAACATCCGAACGCTTGGCAACCTCAACGGCGTTGGCTATTGAGATTAAGTCATCTTCGCGGTTTGGAAAAAGAACAATGTCTTCTTCCCAGGAGCCGTCAACCGTTATCCTGCATCCCTCGCTGTATAAAATTTCATAAGTGTCGCCAACTTTTTGTTTAATTCCTTCGAGCACACTTGTATAATATTTTGGTTTGCCGCTGTAACCGCCAAGCATTCTGCGATCTGCATTCGGACCGATCACAGCTAAAGTTTTTTTCTTCTTTGGATTTAGAGGCAAAAGATCATTGCTGTTTTTTAACAATGTAATTGTTTGCCGTGCGGCAGCAAGAGCAAGTTCTCTATCTCGTTCTATTTTATCGTTACATGTTTTGTAATCAAGGGAGACATAAGGGTCATCAAACAACCCGATTTTAAATTTATAATAGAGCAGGTGCGAAACTAATTCATCAATCACTGCCTCATCCAATCTGCCTTCGTTTACAAGTTCTATCAAGAATGGGTAACAATCGTAATCAGGAAGTTCTATATTAACGCCGGCATTCACGGAAAGAAGCGCCGCTTCTTTTTTATCTGCAGCCAGGCCGTGGCTTACCGTATCCTCTCTGTGATTCAACTCGGTAATTGCGTAATAATCCGAAACTACAAATCCTTTAAAACCCCATTCATCGCGAAGGATATTTTTCAACAGCCACTTATTTGCATGCGACGGCACGCCGTCAATTTCATTATAAGAAGCCATTACGCTGAGAACTTTTCCTTTTTGAATTGCTTGTCTAAATGGATAGAGGAATACATCGCGGAGTACTCTTTCGGAAAAGTTTGCAGGACCGCAATTTGAGCCGGACTCCGGCTGACCGTGCGCGGCAAAATGTTTTAAAGTAGCGATAACATTTTTTTTATCTTTAAAATTACCGTCGCCTTGAAGCCCTTTAACAGCGGCAATACCCATTTGAGTAACAAGGTACGGATCTTCTCCGAAAGTTTCTTCAACTCTTCCCCATCGCGGATCCCTCGCTACATCAACAACCGGGGTAAGGGCCTGGTGGGCTCCTCTCGATCGTGCATCTTCGGCAACGGCGGAATAAATTTTTTCTAAAAGTTCCGGATTAAAAGTTGAAGCCAAGCCAATCGGCTGAGGATAGCTTGTTGCATCCTTACCTGCTAAACCATGCAGGCATTCCTCGTGAAAAATTACCGGTATACCAAGGCGGGTCTCTTCTACGAAAAACTTTTGCAGCGTGTTGGCTAACTCCGCCATTTGAACCGGGTCTAATCCTTTAGCAGTGTCGCTTAATCTTCCAATCTGACCAATTCCATTTTGAAAATGATTTTTCAAATCTCCGAGATCAAGATTTTCGTTTTCATCCATCAGAAATGTTTTTTTCATTCCCCATATACACAACATTTGAGCAACTTTTTCATCAATGGTCATTCTCCCCAATAAATCTTTTACCCTGTTCTCAATTGTTGATTTTTTATTTCTATACTCGGGTAAAGTTTCCTGTTCTACTTGTAAATTACTTCCGACTTTGTTGATCATTTTTTTTCCACGCGGACTATCAGTTAATAATGCAAGTTTATTAATAGTGCTTCATTCTACCAGTAAATATTCTAAGCAAAACTTCAAGGACCTGATTTTACATACTTACAACCTGCAGCTAATCGACAATGTGCTATTTACAATTTTCAACGAGTATTATTTGTTCGAACTCAATCTATATAATTAACGTTTCAAAGCAAACTGAAAATGAATTATACTATAAAAATTTCTCTTATCAGTTCAAACAAAATTGAACCGGTTTAATATTATAAATATTCGTTTTAATGTCAATACAAAACAACTACAGTTCTCACTAAAAAATTATTATCCCCAGAGAAAAATAATTGTCGACGGCTATAGATAAAATTCCGGAGAGAAGTAAAGTTAATTGCTTAATATGACACGAATTCGATGCTTTTAAGATAAGATTAACGGATAAATCAGTTTGCCCGAGAAAAAGTTTTGGTCTGTATATACGGAAATAATTTTATGAATTGCTGCCGGGAGAAATAACAAAATAAAATTGAACAAATTTAAAATGGATTTGAACAAGAACGGATCGAAAAGAATATTACACACTACGTGAATAATAAACTGAACCGCAATCAGGAATTTAACACACGCGTAGATTCGCGAATAATAAACTCGGTTTCGAGAACGACTTTTTCGTTGGGAAGCAGCGTCGATGATTCGATGTTTCTAATTAATATTTCTGCCGCTCTCATACCTATTTCTTTCTGCGGAGCGCGAATTGTTGTTAATGGCACAGGATAAATCTGCGCATAATAAATATCGTCATTGCCTATAAGAGAAATGTCCTCGGGAACTTTAATTTGAAGACTCTTAAGAGCCGTCATTACAGCCAGGGCCTGCTGATCGTTAAAACATACTATAGCGGTTGGGTAATCTTCCCTTCTGAGGTTTTTAAAATACTCAATTGTTTTACCAAAACTATCTTCGTAGGTCGACCCGATGGGTACAATCATATCTTTGTTAAAGACAAGTGTACTTTCACTAAAGGCATGTCTAAAACCTTCTATGCGCTCCTGCGTATGGGAAGACTGTGCTGGTCCCGCGAAATGTACAATCTTTGTGTGCCCGTTCTGTATCAAATACTTAACCGCTTTTTTGATTGCTTTGATATTATCAATTGCAACAACATTTGCTTGAATACCTTTAACATCTTCCAGCAGGACGAATGGATAATTAATCATCTTCAGTTTGAACAGATGTTCTATTTCCGCAGCTCCTTCTACGATGGGGGCAATAATAGTTCCTTTAATATCCTTTGTAGAAAAGAGGTGCGAAAATTTCTTTTCAGATTCGTGATCGTTCTCCGAGCTTGTAATTATTACGGAATAACCTTTACTATTGGCATAATCTTTTGCGCCCGTAGCAATTGAAGTATAAAAAGAATAATTCAAATCCTTAATTATTATTCCGATGCTTTTTTCTTGATTTCCGTTTTTAAGATTTCTCGCAACGCCTTTCGGTCGAAAATTAAGTTCTTTCATAACAGCAAGTATGTGATCTCTTGTGGCTGGTTTAACCGTATTCTTTGCATTGATAACAGCAGAAACTGTTCCCTTGGAAACTCCTGCTCTTCTGGCTACGTCCTCAATAGTTATTTTTTTCATTTATTCTCCGTACACAAAAGGTACGTATGATTAAAACGGTTCGATTTTTTTTTGAACTAAAATATTTGTTTTTCTTGCCAATATCAATATTAGACATAACTTGATAAAATTGGGATAATTTTATCCCGTCAGACAGTCGCTGTTTTCCGGATGAAGGATAAAACAATTCATTATGAGCGGAATGAGGCAGTTATCAGATCTATCTTTCTACACGTCCGGATCCGCCGCCCTTAATTAATTTTTCAACTTCATCAATTGAAACTAAGTTTAAATCTCCTGGCACAGAATGTTTAAGGCAGGATGCAGCAACTGCAAATTCCAGGGCATCTTTTGTATTCGATTTTTTTAAAAGGCCGTAAATTAAACCGCCGGCAAATGAATCTCCTGCGCCAACCCGATCAACCACGTCAATTTCATATCGTCGGGAACGGTAAGCCGGCTTACAGTCTTTATCGTCAACCATTAACGCGCTCCAACCATTCTTTGACGCTGAGAAACTCTCTCTCAAAGTAATTGCTACAGCGGAGAACGAAAATTTTCGTTTCAAATTTTCGGCTAATCTGATGTAACCGGCCTGGTTTAATTTGCCGATCTCAAAATCCGATTCCTCCGGCTTCATACCCAAACTCTTTTCGGCGTCTTCTTCGTTGGCTATACAAACATCAACAAATTCCATAAGAGGAATCATCACGCGTTGAGCTTCGGCTTCGCTCCAAAGTTTCGCTCTAAAATTCAAATCGCAGCTGACTACAATATTTTTTCTTTTGGCTGTTTGACATGCCTCATATAAAACTTCGGCAACATTTTTACCCAACGCCGGCGTAATTCCCGTCCAGTGAAACCATGAAGCGTTTTCAAAAATTTTTTCCCAATCGATTTCATTTTTTTGCAATTGGGATACGGCTGAGTTCGCGCGATCATAAATTACTTTGGAAGATCTTTGGCTCGCGCCTGTTTCAAGAAAATAAATTCCAACTCTCTCTCCTCCTCTAACTATGAAATCATCGTTCACGCCGAATTGCCTTAAGTAATTTACCGCAGCTTGGCCTATTTCATGCTTGGGCAATTTTGTAACATAATATGATGAAAGTCCGTAGTTTGCAAGCGACACGGCCACATTCGCTTCACCGCCGCCGTACGTTGCTTCAAATTCTTTTGATTGCACAAATCGATTGAATCCATGCGTCGATAGACGCAACATAATTTCGCCGAAGGTTACTACTTTGTTAGTCAAGTTCACCGCCTTTAATTGATATGTTGTTTCTTACTTAATAAAGATATGCCGGTTACCAAGATGATAATCCTACTTCAAAAGTAATATTTTTAGGAAAATTTTTCAGCGAATTGTATGGGGCGAATTATCCGGCAGCCAATTTCAAATTTGGACGTAAGACTTATAAGCGGGGACTATTCAATTCTAAAACTAAATTTTTCAAATCGAAACGATTTCTGTTATGGAAAAATTCCATTCAAAAATATTAATTTTATATCAGTGTCGCTTCTCTGAGGGCTTTGGCCACATGTATTTTTTCAATCGGCTTTACAAGGTAAGCAGTGCAGCCGCCCTGATAATAAGCATCTACTACATCTTTAGGCGTATCCAAAGCTGTAATCATAAAAATTTTCACCTCGTTTACGGGATGAATGCCCAATTCTTTTTCAAGCTGCCGTATTTTCTTTAGCGCCTCCTTACCGTCCATTTCCGGCATCATTATATCCAAACAAATTAATTCATACGGATTACCGTCGTTAAGCGCCAATGAATACGCTTCGATTGCTTCCCTTCCGTTAACGGCAACATCGCACGGTCCGTAAGCCGATAACATTTTCTGCAATACAATGCGGCTTACAAAATCGTCTTCTACGACTAATGATTTCATATTGTTCCTTGTCTTATAAAAATTTTAGTTATGCTTTTCCTTTCCAACATTCTTTAATTTCCGCTTAATTCTATTAGGAAAAAATTTCTTGCAATAGTCTATCCGCTTTCCACTTAAATTTTCCATACAATTAAAAGTGTTGTTTCGTAATTAGATTAATTCTCTTAACGTTCTGTTGTAAGTCCGAACAAATTTTTTTTCACTCAATATTCGTCCCATCTAATTTAGAGACTGTGAGTTAAAACTTTTCCGGCAATATTTTGGATAGGAAGAATTGAATCCACACAGCCCAATTTTATTGCCTCATTGGGCATACCGAATACAACACACGTTTTTTCGTCCTGTGCAATTGTATAAGCTCCGGCTTCTTTCAATTCCTTCATTCCTTTTGCGCCGTCGTCTCCCATACCGGTCATAATAATTCCCACGGCATTTTTACCGGCATACCTTGCCGCAGATCTGAAAAGCACATCAACCGAAGGCCGATGCCGGCTTACCAACGGTCCTTCTTTAATTTCAACATAATACCGAGCGCCGCTTCTTTTAAGCAGCATGTGATGGTTACCCGGTGCGATTAAAGCTCTTCCCCTTATTAGAGTATCCCCGTCGGCGGCTTCTTTAACCGTAATCTTGCAAAGACCATCGAGTCGTCTTGAAAATGCGGTTGTAAAATTTTCGGGCATGTGCTGCACTATTGCAATGCCTGGAGAATCTGCCGGGAAAGACTCTAAAAATATTTTTAACGCTTCAGTTCCGCCTGTAGAAGCTCCTACAACTACAACTTTTTCGGTCGTCTGAATCATTGCTTTGTTATTCGGTCTTGCTATAACAGCGTCTGCAGAAAGTTTAGGTTCAACGCTAATTTGGTTCGAAGTTTTCTTTTTCAAATTTACCATTGACGCTGCTTTAACAACATCGCAGATATGAATTTTTGATTCTTCTAGAAACTGCTTGGTACCGATTTTGGGTTTGGTTATTATATCTACAGCCCCATATTCGAGAGCTTTTAACGCTGTATCGGAACCATGACCGGCAAGACTTGAACATATTACAACCGGTATTGGATGCTGCAACATTATCTTCTGCAAAAAAGTAAGCCCGTCCATATTGGGCATTTCGATGTCGAGCGTTATTACATCGGGAACTTCATCTTTAATTTTATTGACAGCCACGTACGGATCGGAAGCCAAAGCCATTACTTCAATTGTCGGATCCGAAGAGAGCAGTTCCGCAAGTGTCTGCCGTACTACGGCAGAATCATCGACTATCAGGACTCTAATTTTTTTCATTGGATTTTAATCGATTTAAATAAATCTCGCCCGAGTTTGTTACGAAAATAATTTTCCTACCTACATTGCCGCCTGTGTCTGCTGCGGTAATAATTAATTTATGTTTCTTTAAAGATTTCAACGCCTCCAAAATATTTTGTTGCCCTATCGTAACGGAATTTCCGTTTTTCTGATTGGTTCCAATTACATCTGCGCCCCCGAATATTTTCACTTCAATCTCTTCCTTGCTGATATTTAACTTCTCGAATGTCTCCAGCATTTTTTCTACAGTACAATCGACGTATTTATATGGCTCCAAACAGTTCGAGTTGTTCTTCTTTGACCTGCCGGAGGCGGGCAACTGGCAGTGTGATATTGCGCTGTAATTGTTTTTCCTGCTGAACATTATAATTGAAAGACACGAACCAAGCACCGTTGTTACAAGCATCGGTTTATTACTATATATAATCTCACCGGGGTTCAGATAAACAACCGGTAATTTATTCATCAACCGTTTCATTTGATTTTCCGGTATGTGCTTGCCTGCATTTGAATTAAAGGTAACTTGCTATTAAATATTGATTCGGAATGACCGAGAAATAGGTAACCGCCCGGATTCAAGTAATTGATTAATTTTGCTATAAGCTCATCCTGAGTTTTTTTATCAAAATAGATAATTACATTTCTGCAGAAAATGATATCAAATTTTTCGTTAGTTCTAAAATCAAAGTCCATTAGATTTAGTCTTTGAAAATTTACTTTGTTTCTTATTTCCGGAACCACTCTTACAAGTTGTTTTTGTCTATCCTTGCTTCGTAAAAAATATTTTTTGATTAGCTCTTCCGGGACCGGGTCAATCCTTTCTTCCTCGTAAATTGCTAACTTGGCTTTTTCAAGTACCCGCGTGGAAATATCCGTCGCGAGAATATTAAACGAATAATAGTTTTGGTTTAGAGAGTATTCGTGGATCACTATAGAAATTGTATACGGCTCTTCTCCTGTCGAGCATCCGGCGCTCCAAACTTTAAGCGGTCTTTTAGTTCCGGCGCTATTATATTTTAAGAGTTCCGGCAAAGCCAAATCGGTAAGAAAGTCAAATTGTTTCGGCTCGCGAAAAAAGTCCGTCTTATTTGTTGTTATTACATCAACCATCTGGGTTACTTCGGTGCCTTTTCCAAAATCTGAAAACAGGAAATCGCAATATTCCGAGTATGAGTTGAGATTCAGCAGCTTCAATCTTTTTCTTAACCGTGCTTCAACCATATTTTTTTTGACCGGCGATATTTTGATTCCGCTCTGCTCGTGAATGAATTTGCTAAGTTTTTCAAATTCGGTATTTGAAAGTGTTTCCGGATTCGCGTTCAAAGTCATGCTAAATTTCCAATCGCATATTAGTTTTTATTAGGCCGTACATACTTTACACTTTTATATAAAGTATGTACGGGAAAAATTGAATTAGAATTTTTCGAACTCATGATCAAGTTTGTCGCCGTCGTGTCCCAAATCGATTACAACGCCGTTTCCGTTACTCGGAGCTTTAAATGATTTAAGCCGCTCGATATTTTGCGCTGCGCTCGACTGTTTCTTTCCCAAAGCCGCATGAGCTATCACGGGTTTATGCGATTCATGCAGAATTGAATTCCTTGTTTTAGAATTCGAATATTGCTTAACCGAACTACGGTTTGAACTATTTTCGAGTTTGAAGAAAGAAATTGCTTCCTGCAATTGTTCGGCTTGACTTGATAATTCTTCCGCTGTCGAAGACATTTCTTCCGATGCCGAAGCGTTCTGTTGAATTACCTGGTTCAATTGTTGAATAGCTGTATTGATTTGTTCCGAACCGCTGTTTTGCTCGTTGCTCGCCGCAGATATTTCCTGAACCAGTTCCGCGGTTCTTTGAATATCCGGGACTAATTTATTCAGCATCTCGCCTGCTTTTTCCGCCACTTGAATACTTGAAGCGGAAAGTTTATTTATTTCGGCGGCGGCGGTCTGGCTCCGTTCCGCAAGCTTTCTAACTTCCGAGGCCACTACTGCAAAACCTTTTCCATGTTCACCGGCTCTTGCAGCTTCAATGGCGGCATTTAGCGCAAGTAAGTTTGTTTGTCGTGCTATCTCTTCTATAATCGAAATTTTTGCGGCAATCTCTTTCATAGCCGCTGCGGTTTCTAATACGGCTTTACCTCCTTCCTTGGCATCTTCGGAAGATTTCAACGCTATCTTTTCAGTCTGCTGCGCATTATCTGCATTCTGTTTAATGTTGGAAGTCATTTCTTCCATTGAAGAAGAAGCTTCCTCGGCGGCGGCGGCTTGTTCAGTAGCGCCTTGAGACATTTCCTGGGAACCCGAACTTAATTGCTGCGAACCCGAAGCTACATTATCCGATGCCGATTTAACGCTCTCAACAACGCCTTTCAATTTTTCCACCATCTCATTTAAAGCTTTGGCAAGAGAGCCAACTTCATCTTTCTGTTCGATGTTTAACTTTTGAGATAAATCGCCCGTTGAAACCATAACAGCAAAATCGACCCCTTTCTGCAGCGGCTTGCTTATAATTCTTGAAATAAACATTCCGAGTATGAACGATAAGACTACGGCAAAGAGAATAATAAAAAGCATAGTGGTCGTTGCTTTATCTGCCGCCAGCGCATTGTCATCGGAAATTTCTTTTGCAGATTTTACATTATAAGCAACAAGTTTATCGAGAGAATCCCCTTCGGCTTTAACATGCAGCAGCCCTTCCCCTTTCATAATTTTATTAGCTTCGGCTTGTTTACCTTCGGCATCAAGCTGAAGCATTTTTTGTATATCGGCTTCATACAGCTTATCAACCTCTTTGAATCTTTCTGCTAACTTCGTTTCTTCTTCGTCGCTAATTGTTTTCTCGTATTCTTTTAAAGTTGCCTCGATCTGCTTGTCGAGTTCATCCAAAGTGCGGGCGTATGTTTCGACTTCCTGTTTGTTGTTCGAATTAAGAGCGTCTCTCAAATTAATTCGCTTCTCTTGAAACGCCATAGAAAGTTTTTGCAATTGACTGAGAGGAACGGTTGCTTCGGAATAAAGTTTGGCTCCATCCCTTGCAATATTTTGCATTTCGGTAATTCCAATCCAGCCAACAATGGCGGCAACGGCTGCAACCAATGTATATCCGGCCAGCAGTTTTACACTGATCTTCAAATTATAAAACCATTTCATTTTTTTCTCCTTTATGATAATTGTGAATAATATTCCGTTTAATCATCAACCGGGATTGCATTGACGTTTTCATTCTTTCCAGTCTGTACGCTTTCAAGTTCATCAGAAGAAAAGATTTTATCTATATCCAAAATGATTATAAATCTATCATCCTGTTTTCCCATTCCTTTAATGAAATCGGTTTTAAGCTTAGTGCCGATTTTGGGCGCCGGTTCTATATTTTGGGGCTCTATTTCGAAAACTTCCTGAACCGAGTCTACCAGGGCGCCTATTATAATTGTTGAATCATTCATATTTACTTCGACAACCACGATACACGTGTCCACCGATTTTTCTATCTGCGGCATTCCAAACTTCAAATTCATGTCCACTACCGGCACCACGCTTCCGCGCAGATTAATTACACCGCACATAAACTCCGGCGTTTGAGGTACTTTCGTAATTTTAATATAGTCGAGTATTTCCCTCACTTGTGCTACATCAACGCCGAATATCTCCCCGTTCAATTTAAAAGTAAGATACTGCCTGGTTTCGGTTATTGTTAGATTGTTCATGTTAACCTCGGTTTATTTTAAATTATTTCCTTTATAGTCTCTCGAACTCATCGTCAAGTCCGTCGCCGTTATTGTTTAGATTTATCAGAACGCCTTTGGACTTTGTAATTTTCTTTGAACTGCCGTTATTTGGTTTTAGCACCCTCTCGTTTGAAATAAATTTTTCCGTACCCGCAGATTTTGATTTATGACCCGTGTTGCTGTTTTCGGAATTGGAATTTGTAATGTGAGTACTCTTAAATGAACGCGTATTATTTCCCAGTTTGAAAAAAGCTATGGTCTCCTGCAGTTGTTCTGCCTGGCTTGTCAATTCTTCCGCCGTCGATGCCATTTGTTCCGAAGCCGATGCGTTCTGTTGTATTACCTGGTTGAGTTGTTGAATGGCGCTGTTAATCTGCTCGGCGCCGCTGTTTTGTTCATTGCTTGCGGCAGAAATTTCCTGAACAAGTTCGGAAGTTTTTTGAATATCCGGTACAATCTTGCTTAACATCTCCCAGGCTTTCTCCGAAACTTTTATACTGGAAGCGGAAAGTTTATTTATTTCCGCGGCGGCAGTTTGACTTCTCTCGGCAAGTTTTCTAACCTCGCTTGCAACTACCGCAAAACCTTTACCGTGTTCGCCTGCCCTTGCCGCCTCTATTGCTGCATTTAAAGCAAGCAAGTTTGTCTGTCTTGCA
>DAIEQA010000147.1:0-3426 GCA_027348115.1 Ignavibacteriales bacterium | reverse complement strand
GCGTTGAATAACGGCTACAGACACATTGATACCGCCGCGTTATATGGGAATGAAAAAGGAGCCGGCGAGGCGGTGCGCCAAAGCGGCTTGAAACGAGAAGATGTTTTTATCACGAGCAAGGTGTGGAATTCCGATCAGGGTTTCGAGAGAACATTAAAAGCATTTGACGTTACAATGCAAAAACTCGATCTCGATTATCTCGATCTTTATTTGATTCACTGGCCGGTAAAAAGTAAATATAAAGATACCTGGAGAGCCCTCGAAGAATTATATAAACAAGGAAGAGTTAGAGCGATAGGAATAAGTAATTTTTTGAAGCGACACATCGAAGACTTATTGCAGTCTGCTGAAATTTTACCAACCGTTAACCAGGTTGAATTTCATCCTTACCTCGTTCAGCAGGAACTCCTTGATTATTGCGCCGGCAGGAACATTCAGTTTGAAGCGTGGGCCCCGTTAATGCAAGGGCATGTTCTTAAAGACAAATTGTTAAATCAACTGGCAGATAAGTATTCTAAAACTCCTGCGCAAATTATATTAAGATGGGATTTGCAGAAAGGTGTTGTCACAATTCCTAAATCGGTTAAGAAGGAACGTATACTTTCCAACTCGCAAATATTCGATTTCGAAATATCGAGCGAAGATATCGCGTCAATCGATAAGCTCGATAGAAATTATAGACACGGCGCCGATCCCGATAATTTTAATTTTTAGTCTTCGGCATTTGCTATTTCCACTGCGGCTTTATGCCGGGAGCGTAAGGAAACTCAAGATCCTCGTAATATTCCAACGATTTATCCGGCTTTTCATATCCGGCAGGAATTGGCTGCATGGAAAAAGTTTGGAAATAAAGAACGCAGGCATTTCTCCACCATACCGCTTCTTTCTCCTGAATATTTAAAAGCATTCTTACTTCGTTAAATCGTTCATCGTCAATCTTTCCTTTAAGGCCATTCCAAGTTTGCTGCATCCACTTAACGGAATCGGCGCCTTGATAGTAAAGATAGCAGAGTTCATTCCATAATGTTCTTCCGGATTTAAGTCTGTAGTCCCAGCTAACATGATGAAACCACAAAAGATATTTTTCGGGACAAGTATTAAGCGACGAAAACATTTTTTCGACCGGAGGATAATATTGAGCAACGGCATTACTGCCTGTAACTGTTCGATCAAAACCTAAACCAATACTATCCGCCCTGTGATAGTAAGGCGGATTCCAATCCTGCCTTACATTTTTTTTGCCCCACGGTCCGGGTCCGTAATGGTTGTCCCATCCCATAATATGATGAAGTCCGAGAGGGGTCATATAGTTCACTGTAATTTCGCGGGAGTTCAGCATGATTGATTCCACAGGCGTAATAAAATTTTTATCATTAGTAAATGTCATTCTGATCCAATCATCGGCAATTTGTTTTGAAGAGAGATCGTGGTTCCATGCTAATCTTCCAAACGCGTACCAATTTGCTTGACCGAACAAATGACCGGTCCAGTTTCTATCCGTGCCGGTGTTTGCAACTCCGGCAATTCCGGTTAGCGAATGATTATCCAACGATCCGTCTATCACTTTAGCTACAGTCGATCCTTCTCCTTTAGCGTAAGTATCGGAATCCAGGCATTCTTTAAATAACGGCGCGAGGTAGACAAGACTTGTTCCCTGCCCCAAATATTCCATCGTAATTTGTAATTCGAGAATAAGCGGAGTTTTAGGCATTGCACCAAACAGCGGATGAAACGGCTCGCGCGGTTGAAAATCAATCGGACCATTTTTTACCTGTATCAAAACATTGTCTCTAAATTTACCATCCAGAGGTTTAAATTCGTTGTAAGCTTGTTTAGCCCTGTCGTCCGGCACATTGTTATCATAAACAAATGCGCGCCACATCACAACTCCTCCGAAAGGTTTAACGGCATCAGCCAGCAGGTTTGCGCCGTCAGCATGATTCCTGCCGTATTGCTGCGGGCCGGGCTGTCCTTCCGAATTGGCTTTTACAAGAAATCCTCCGAAGTCCGGAATTAAAGAATAAATTTCTGCTGCTTTATCTTTCCACCATTGCTGAACCTCGGGATCGAGAGGATCGGCAGTTTTAAGTCCGCCGATTTCAATAGGTGCGCTAAATCTCGCTGTTAAGTAGACATGAATTCCGTAAGGACGAAAAACATTTGCTAGCGATGCTGCTTTTACAAGATAGTCATGTGTAAGAACCAGGGCGTTAGCATTTACATTTGTTAATACTGTTCCGTTAATTCCTATGGAGGCGTTAGCGCGAGCATAATCTTTATATTGCGGAATAATATACTCCGGAAGTTTATGCCAATCCCAAAGAGAAAATCCGGCGTAGCCACGCTCAACAGTTCGATCCAAATTATCCCAGTGATCTAGAAGTCGTAAATTTATTTTAGGTTTACTTTGAATGGAAAGATTTTCAATGTTTTGATTTGTTTGAAGCAGCCGTAAAAAAGCAAACGTACCGTAGAGCACGCCAATATTTTTGTTAGCCGCGATAATCAGATTCCTTTTACCGCCGGCATTAAGAGTTAAAATAAGATATCCTTCATCGCCCAGGTCTTTCAGTTTATCTTTAATCATCAGCGATGAAATCGCCGGTGAATTTTCCGGGGTGCCTGCTATTACCAAATTATTCACGTTTACTTTTTCCAACAGTTTTATTTTTTCACCAAGCAGCCCGTTCAATCCTTTAAGCAACTCTTCTTTAGCGGCATTCATCGTAGGCGAGTTGCCTTCAATGAAAATTCCCTTAATCATACTTCTGTAATTTTTCAGCAGCTGCGGGTTGGAAATCAAATCGTATCTTAACCAGAGGCGGTAACCGTCCCCGGCTTGAATTGTTCCAATAAACAAAACAAGTAAGAGAAAAATTATTTTCTTCATTAGACCACCTTTCTCATAATTTCATTTATCCGGAATAAGCACAGAAGGTTCAATCATTTTTTTTCTTTCAATAAATCTTCAGCCGCATTTACTAAATAGATATAACTTGATGCAAGGTTAACCACGTATTCATTTTCGCCCCAGAAGAAAGGCCAGTCTTCTTTGTTTTCTGGAAAATCAGGTTTAAGAATTAAAACACCCGGCACAACTCCACCGGCAATAAAAGAAAAATCTGCGCGGTTATTTCCGTAAGCAATTTTTTTGGAAACGGTACCAACCCCGGAGACGAAAGAAATATTTGAACCCGGATGACATCCGAAAATGTAATTTAATCCCCTGTAGACATATTCCGGATCGATTAAATCCGGAAATGCTTTCTGAAGCAGATAATTCGCTATAGCAAAATTAACCACGGCGCCGTCACCCGCCCAACCGCCGGTAGTGATTGGAACACCAAAAGGATTTTGTAAAAAGATTTTGTCCGCTCTTTCTTTATACTCAAGAGTAAGTTTTCTTAAACGAGCAGAGAATTCATT
>DAIEQA010000132.1:0-5823 GCA_027348115.1 Ignavibacteriales bacterium | reverse complement strand
TGGCTCTTAAGGTACGAAACGATATTTGTAACTTTAATACAAATATCAACTTTGAAGAAATCTATAATACAAGCAGAATGGTATCGGGCTTTACCGGCGTGGTTGTTCAGCCGAATAAAGCCGTTGTAGGTGAAAATGCTTTTGCTCACGAATCCGGAATTCACCAGGACGGCGTTCTTAAAAACCGTGAGACCTACGAAATTATGACGCCGGAATCCGTTGGCGTGAACAAAACAAAAATTATTCTCGGAAGACATTCAGGCAGACACGGATTAAAGGCAAGATTAAACGAGCTCGGCTACCATCCTTCCGAAGATGAAATGCAGAAAGTTTATGAGGCCTTCCTCGAACTCGCCGATAAGAAAAAAGAAGTCTTCGATGACGATCTCCGTGTTCTGATGGGAGATGAAATCTATAAAGAAGAGGAGCTTTACGAACTTCAGTATATGCATGTAAATGCCGGAACTGATACTATTCCAACCGCTACTATTCAGCTTAAAGCCGAAGGAAAGATAATGCAGGAATCTTCTACGGGCGACGGCCCGGTTGACGCGGTGTTTAACGCAATCGAAAGAGTGCTCGAAATAAAACCAACGGTTGAATCGTACAACGTTCGTTCGGTTACACAGGGAAGGCAAGCTCTGGGTGAAGCAATAGTAAGAATTCGCAGCGGAGAAAATTCTTTTACCGGCAGGGGAACATCTACCGATATTATTGAAGCCAGCGCCAAAGCTTATCTGCAGGCGATTAATCAATATTTGTTCTTCACAAAGACTACCGTTGTTCTTGAAGAAAATGGATTGGAAATAAAAAAAGTATAAAGGAAATTAAAATGGGAATGACTATTACCGAAAAGATATTTGCACAAGCAGCCAGACGTGAAGCCGTTAAAGCCGGCGAAAATGTATGGATGGACGTTGATGTGTTGATGACTCACGATGTTTGCGGACCGCCGACAATTGCAATTTGGAAAAAAGAATTCGGCGAGAGAGCAAAGATTTGGGGTAAAGATAAACTTGTGATCTTTCCCGATCATTACATCTTTACCAAGAATCCTCATGCTAATCGTAACGTTGATATTCTTCGTCAGTTTGCAAACGAGTACAATCTTCCGAATTATTATGACGTAGGCACCGAGAGATACAAGGGCGTCTGTCACATAGCTCTTGCAGAGGAAGGATATAACGTTCCTGGAACGGGTTTATTCGGAACGGATTCTCATACATGTACCTCCGGCGCATTCGGTATGTTCGCTACAGGCGTTGGAAATACCGATGCGGCATTCATTCTTGGAACCGGAAAGATTTGGGAGAAAGTACCTGAATCTATGAAGTTTACATTTAACGGTGCGATGCCGAATTACCTCACCGCAAAAGATTTAATTCTTCAAATTCTCGGCGATATAAGTACGGACGGCGCAACCTACCGTGCAATGGAATTTGACGGCGAAGCGATTTCATCTTTATCCATGCTCGAAAGAATGACGCTTACAAATATGGCAATTGAAGCCGGCGGTATGAACGGAATTATTGCCGTTGATGAAACTACCAAGCAGTATCTTGCCGAAACCGGTGTGACTGAATATGAAATATTTACAAGCGATCCGGACGCCGCATATCATTCACGTTATAAATATGACGTTAGTAAGATTGAACCTCTTGTCGCTAAACCACACAGTCCTGATAATATGGATACTGTACGCAATGTTCAAGGAACAAAACTCACCAAGTGTTATATCGGTTCATGCACCGGCGGTAAGATTACGGATTTTAGATTTGCCGCTCAATTACTTTTTGGAAAGAAGGTGAGTGTAACAACGTTTATAGTTCCGGCAAGTACATCGGTGGCTAAACAACTTGAAGAGGAAACCATTAATGGAGTTTCTTTACGCGATATATTTGATAAAGCAGGCTGCGTTATAGCCGAATCTTCATGCGCCGCATGTTTGGGGGGACCGTCGGATACAATTGGCAGAAGCACAGATGGCGATGTTGTAATTTCAACTACGAACAGAAATTTTCCGGGAAGAATGGGAAGTAAAAAATCTCAGGTGTTCTTGGCTTCTCCTTTAACCGTCGCGGCATCGGCAATTACAGGAGAGATTACGGATCCAAGAGAATTTATTTGACCTCCCCCTACCCCCTCCTTGTTAAGGAGGGGGAATAGAGAAGGTGGTTGATTCAACAAAAAAAATTAAGGATTACTATGGAAAAGAAAATAATTGGCAAAGCATACGTTCTCGGCGATAATATAGATACCGATCAAATTATTCCTGCTGAGCATTTGGTTTACAGCACAAGCGACCCGGAGGAATTGAAAAAATACGGACACTTCGCTCTTTCGAGCGTACCTCTTGACAAAGCCGGCCTACCGGAAGGAGGAAAACCGTTTATCATAGGGGATAATTATCAGTCCGAATATAATATAATTATCGGCGGCTCAAACTACGGATGCGGTTCATCGCGCGAACACGCCCCCCTGGCACTTCAAGTAGCCGGCGTAAAAGTGATTGTAGCAGAATCATACGCGAGAATATTCTACCGCAACTCGGTCGACGGCGGATTTTTAATTCCTTACGAAACCACTGTTAAGCTAAACGATAAAATAAAAACGGGAGATAAAGTTGAAGTTGACGTCGATGGAAACAAACTGATTAACCATACAAGCGGTAAAAGTTATCAACTCAATCCTCTCGGCGATGTATTTGAGATAGTTGAAGCCGGCGGTTTATTTGAATATGCACGCGCTGCAAAAATGATTTAGTAAAACAAATTCAAAAAAGTTTAACGGGAATAAAATGAATTTAGATTACATCGAGCTGTTTGATACGACCCTTCGCGACGGTACACAAGGCGAAGGAGTAAATCTATCTATCAATGATAAGCTAAGTATAGCCCACCGTCTTGATGATTTCGGAATCGATATTATCGAGGGCGGATGGCCTGGCAGTAATCCGCGCGATGAAGAATTTTTTCAAAGAGTGTCAAAGATTAATCTGAAGAAAGCTCAAATTTGCGCTTTCGGTTCAACTGCAAGATTCCCGGATAAAATAACTACCGATGCGAATCTTAATGCGCTTCTTAAAGCGGAGTCGCCCGTTGTAACAATTTTTGGCAAGACCTGGAAATTTCATGCGGAAAAAGGACTTGGATTGAACGAAGATCAGAACGAAGAACTGATTTATAATTCCGTAAAATATTTGAATGATCACGGCAGGCGCGTCATCTTCGATGCCGAACATTTTTTCGACGGCTTTAAGGATAGCGAGCAATTTGCTGTTCGCATGCTCAAGGCCGCCGAAAACGGCGGCGCTGATGTGATAGTTTTGTGCGATACAAACGGAGGAACTCTTCCTCACGAAGTTAAATATGCAATGGAAGTAGTGAAGAAAAATATTTTGAAGCCGATTGGAATTCATACGCATAATGACGGAGAACTAGCCGTTGCCAATTCTATTACAGCCATCGAGGCAGGTGCTCAGCATGTGCAGGGTACAATTAACGGAGTCGGCGAAAGATGCGGAAATGCAAATCTGGTGAGCATCATACCGAATCTAATTCTAAAGATGAAATTGAAAACACGCAATCAAGTTCAGCTTGATGAATTGACTTCACTCGCTAATTATGTTTTTGAGGTAATGAATCTTGTTCCGAATACGCGTGCGGCATTTGTAGGCAATTCTGCTTTTGCACACAAAGGCGGCATTCATGTAAGTGCTGTGCTTAAAGACAGCAGGATGTATGAGCATATTGCGCCTGAAACCGTAGGCAACAAACAGAGAGTGCTCGTTTCGGATTTAGCCGGTCAAAGCAATATCCGCTACAAGGCAAAAGAATTCGGAATAGATATTTCCGACAATAACGAGTTAAGCAAAAAGTTGGTATCGCATATAAAATCTCTCGAGTACGATGGATTTCAATTCGATGGAGCCGAGGCGTCGTTCGAATTAATACTTCGCACAGAGACAAACGAATTCTCTCCGTTCTTCAAAACTCTCGATTCGAAAGTTCACGTTACTTTCGACAACCAGGGGTTGACAACCTCGGAAGCCGTTTTGAAAGTTGAAGTAGACGACGAGATCGAACATACGGCGGCAAACGGCGATGGTCCCGTTAACGCGCTCGACAATGCTTTGCGGAAAGCCCTGCTTCGTTTTTATCCAGAAGTTGCCTCAATAAAATTAATTGACTATAAAGTACGGGTACTTAATGAAAAACAAGGTACAGCGGCCAAGGTGCGCGTTCTAATTGAATCGAGCGATGGAAATGAAACCTGGTCAACTGTCGGCGTTTCTGAGAATATTATCGAAGCAAGCTGGCAAGCATTGTGCGACAGCATCAATTATAAATTGTTTAAAAGCAATAAAGATAAAGAATCGATAGAAGTTTAATTCGGAAACAACTCTCGGCGCGACAGTTTATTTTTCATCACTCATTTGGGGAATAAGCAAGCATTCCTCTCTCTTATTCAAACCGGCTTCTTTCCATCGCCTTTGATCTAATTTATTTGAAAAGATTGGTATATTATTTTAGTTTATACTCGATTTCATTCGGAAAATATTTATCGGATGAAAGGATAAAACATTTTAACAAAGATGAGGAGAGTATGAGACGAGTAATGATGATCGTGCTGATTTTTTCGATTGCATTTTTTGAAGCGTCGAATATTTGTGCGCAGCAGAAAGAAAATACCGAAGCTAAACGGGAAAATCCATGGTACAAGAGCGAACCATTTGTCTTTCCGAAACCAAATCCAAATCTTAAAGTCCTTCCGCTAATTTCTGTTAAGGGAAATAGTTTTGTAAATCCTAAAGGCGATACCGTTTTATTCCGCGGCCTGTCTATTTCCGATCCGGATAAAGTCCAAGGTCAAGGTCACTGGAGTAAAGAATATTTTGCGAAAGCAAAAGAGATGGGCGCAACGCTGGTTCGCATACCTGTCCACCCGATTGCCTGGCGGGAAAGAACGCCGAAAGAATATTTGAAGCTGCTTGATCAAGCTGTCGAATGGTGCACTGAACTTGGTATGTATGTAGATATCGATTGGCACTCAATCGGTAATTTAGAGACCGAGCTCTTTCAAGATCCTTCGTACAACACAACAAAGAAAGAGACATTCGAGTTCTGGCATACTATTGCAAATCATTTCAAAGGGAACAACACGGTGGCTTTCTATGAATTGTTTAACGAACCGACAACTAATTTTAATACTTTAGGCCCTGCCACCTGGGAAGAATGGAAAAAGATCAATGAAGGTTTGATTACTATGATACGCGCATTTGATACCGAGGTAATTCCTTTGGTTGCACCGTTTGATTGGGCGTACGATTTAACGCCGATACTCATTAATCCAATCAATGCGCAGGGTATTGGTTATGTTACGCATCCTTACCCGCAAAAGAGAAGTCAACCGTGGGAGCCAAAATGGGAAGAAGACTTTGGATTTGCCGCGGCTAAGTATCCCGTCATTGCTACTGAAATTGGATTCAGCACGGTTGGATGGCGCGGAGAAAAAATTGATAATCATGATTACGGCAAACGAATTGTGAGCTATCTCGAAAGCAAAGGTATCAGTTGGTTGGCTTGGGTATTCGACCCCGAATGGTGGCCTCAGTTATTTAAATCCTGGGATACTTACGAGCTGACCGAGCCGGGAAAATTTTTCGAGGAGGCCATGCACGCGCCGGCGGTTAAAAAATAATTTTAATAAAGTATGACTGAAAGAAAGAGAGTGTCCAAAAAGTAATTTTCAATTTGATAAACTGTGAATATCCTTTTGAAATCCGTGTTTATCTGTGTCCTATTTTTAAAAATTTTTACTTTT
>DAIEQA010000121.1:0-6833 GCA_027348115.1 Ignavibacteriales bacterium | reverse complement strand
ATTCATGCTCTTGCTCTTAATCTTGCGTTATCCAATACCTATTTAATCATAAGGTTAAGGGCGAGCTCATGAATGAGATCAAATTATTATTCAAAAAAAATTTTAAACCGAAGAGAACACATGGAAAATAAATTAACCGAAAAACCGGAACCTGGTTCGCTGTTTCGTTGGATGATTCTTCTGTTTGTAAGTTTGGCAATGTTTGGCAACTACTATATCTATGATAGCATAAGTCCCCTGGCGGATTTATTAGCCAAGCAGCTTAAGTTTTCGGACTCCAATATCGGTCTGCTGCAAGGTATCTACAGCGTTCCAAATGTGTTTATGGTTCTCATCGGCGGAATTATTATCGATAAAATAGGCACAAGGATTTCTACATTCATATTTACTCTCCTTTGTCTTCTTGGTGCAATAATTACTGCGTCGTTCAGTTCCATTACATTGATGGCCATCGGCCGTTTAATTTTTGGTCTCGGCGCAGAATCGATGATAGTCGCTGTTACAACTGTAATAGGAAGATGGTTCAAAGGCAAGCAGCTTTCCTTCGCGTTCGGTTTGAATTTGACTCTCGCGAGATTGGGATCATTTGCTGCGCTTAACTCTCCAACCTGGGCGCATTCGCTTTACCAATATTGGCAACTGCCGTTGTTAATTTCCGTTGCGGCCGGCGTTATCTCAATTGCCTCCGTTGTAATTTACTGGGGAATGGATACTTATGCCGAAAAGAATTTTTCTCTTCGACCTGTTCCTAAACAAGATCAAATCATATTTAAAGAAATTTTCAACTTTTCCAGGTCGTATTGGTTTGTAGTTATGCTGTGTGTAACTTTTTATTCCGGCATATTCCCGTTCCAGACTTTTGCGGTTAAATTTTTTATGGAAACTCACGGCACCTCGCGCGAGCTTGGAGGATTCCTTTCAAGTATGCTTACTCTATCTGCAATGGTGCTTACACCTTTATTTGGTTTGTTGGTAGATTATATCGGCAAGCGTTCGCTTCTTATGATGCTTGGTTCAATAATCCTGGTTCCTGTTTATCTACTGATGGCTTACACACATGTATCTTTGTATTTACCAATGGCAATGATGGGATTGGCGTTTTCGTTAATTCCCGCGGTGATGTGGCCTTCCGTTGCATTAATAGTTGACGAAGCCAAACTTGGAACCGCTTACGGATTGATGACTATGATTCAGAATATCGGTTTAGCCGGTTTTAATTTTCTAATTGGCTGGGCAAATGATTTTAGCCACGGCTACACTATGGGCATGTGGATCTTTTCGTCGCTCGGATTTTTTGGATTGGTTTTCGCCTTCATGCTTCGTAGGAGCGAAACTGGTCCGGGCGGACATGGTCTCGAAAAAGGCATCTCCAAAACAGTTTAATTTTTTGTAAGTTTGCTTTCAATAATTTGTTTGGCGATGAAATTCCAATTTAAAAAATATTTTTTAATCCTTGCTATTCTAATACTTGGTTTTACTCAATCCGAGGCGCAAACATTCGGATTCGGATGCCTTGGCTTAAGCGGTTTTTATGCAGGATATTCGCGTCAAAGTTTTGAATTCCCCGGACTCAATCAATACGTCAACAAGCAAATCGAATCCAATATTAATTTGCAAAGAGGTTCAGCCGAGCAAATGAAATTACAGATACTCACAGGCTACAGAATTGGAGCCAATTTTTTCCGCGCAAAATTTCACAGCATATTTATAAGCGCCAAAGGTTACTACCAGTTTTTAAAACAGCAGCAGCAGGTCTCTACGCAAATTCAAAACAGTGTAGTTCGTCAAACTTACCAGGTAACAATGAATCATTGGGGAGTTGGTTTGGATTTCGGAACTAAGTTGTTCTCTGTAATCGATTGGAAGATTGTCGAAGGAAATGTTTTGTTTTTCAATTCGGATTTAACACAAGAAATTTTTATCGACGAAGTGTCGCAAGGCCAGGTAAAGTACAGTCCGGATAATGCTAAGGTAGGTTATTTTTTAGGTACCGGATTAATTTTACAAGTTGTTCCGGATTATATCAGCGTCGAGGGAACGGCGGGTTATAATTACATCAAGATAGATAAGATGAACAACAGCACAACCGGTACAATTCCTACCGCAACAATAAATCAAAACATAGTTGACAAAGGAAATTTCAGCGTAACACTTCAATTAAATATCGGGTTCCCGCTTTGAAACTAACAAAACTTGACAAAGCTTCGGTGATTGCAATCCGCCACTGCATGGGTACGCAGCCGGGTGAAAAAGTTTTAGTTGTAACCGATGAGTTGAAAAGAAAAATCGGGTATAATCTTTATACTAATGCATTGAGCTTGGGTTATGAATCTGTTTTTGTTGAGATGAAATCCCGCGAAATGCACGGCGAGGAACCGCCTAAATCCATTGCCGAATTAATGAAGATGTTCGATGTTGTGCTTTGTCCAACTGCAAAATCTTTAACGCATACAGAAGCCAGACGAAATGCCTCTTCGGTTGGAGCTCGTGTCGCTACTTTTCCCGGTATAACAGAAGAAATTATGATTCGTGGGCTTAATGCCGATTATAAAAAAATCTCCGAGCTTACAATTAAGCTTGCCGAAATGCTTGACGACGTGCAGGAGATAAGAGTTACCACACCGCTTGGTACAGATATAATTATGAAAATTAAAGGCAGACGCGGATTTGCGAGTAAAGGTTTATTCCATAAAAAAGGTGAGAGTGGTAATCTTCCTACGGGCGAGGCATTTATTGCTCCTCTTGAGGGAACAAGTAACGGAGTATTTATTGTAGACGGTTCGATGGCCGGAATAGGTATGGTTAAGGGCAAAGGAATTAGGATTGAAGTTAAAGATGGATTTGCGGAAAATATTTCCGGCGGAATACAAGCCGGAAAACTAAAAAGCATACTCGATAAATACGGGCTTCTCTCCAGAAATATTGCCGAGTTTGGTATTGGAACCAACTATAAAGCTAAATTAAGCGGTAACCTTCTTGAAGATGAAAAAGTGATGGGGACAATTCATATTGCTCTTGGTGATAATAAATCCATGGATGGAACGGTTCATGTCCCTATTCATCTTGACGGATTAGTTAAAAACCCTACGGTTTTCTTCGATGGGAAGCTAATAATGAAGAACGGCAAGCTGCTTATCAAATAAATTTTGATTGTCGCTTCGGTCTCTTTCCAAACCGCACCATCAAATAAAATTGAAAATAGGGCACTATTTTTCTTATATTTGCGCACCAAAAAATTCCAGTATTATGAAACAACTCAATCAACTTAATAAAGAACAGCTTGAAGCTGTAGAATACAACTCGGGGCCGCATATGATAGTAGCGGGTGCCGGATCCGGTAAAACCCGTGTTTTGACCTTCAAAATTGCATATTTAATCGAAAAGGGGATGGAACCGGCTTCCATTTTGGCTCTTACTTTTACTAATAAGGCTGCCCGCGAGATGAAAGAGAGAATTAAACAGTTGATAGGCAAAAAGGCCGAGGAACTGTGGATGGGAACCTTTCATTCGATATTCGCTAAAATATTGCGCGTTGAATCCGATAAATTAAAATACAGACCCAATTTTTCCATTTACGACCGCGAAGATTCCGTTGCGCTCGTAAGCAATGCTATTCAAAATCTGAATATCAATCTGGAAAATATTACTCCTAACGGCGTTCAGCACCGAATCAGCTACCTTAAAAATCAGATGGTTACACCGGAACAATTTAATAAGAGTATGGCTGTAACGCTGCAGGATAAAAAATTCGGCGAGATCTTTGTCGAATACAACAAGCGATTGTTCGAGAATAACGCGATGGACTTCGACGACTTGCTGCTGAAGCCGATTGAGCTCTTTAACGAAAATGAAAAGATTTTGAATAAGTACAGGAAGATATTTAAATATATTCTTGTTGATGAATACCAGGATACAAATAAGGCACAATACGAACTAATTAAATTGTTGAGCCCGCTAAAGGATAGAGTTAGTGTTGTGGGAGACGATGCTCAAAGTATATACAGCTGGCGCGGCGCCGAAATTAAAAACATGCTCAACTTCAAAAAAGATTTTAAGGGCGCAAAAATATTCCGGCTGGAACAGAACTACCGATCTACAAAAATGATTCTTGCTGCGGCGGATTCGGTTATCAAAAATAATCCCGGTCAAATTCCTAAAACACTTTGGACGGAAAATAACGATGGCGAAGAACTTTCCGTCATTAGAGCATCCGACGAAAAGGACGAAGCGTTCCAGATTGCCAAGCGTATTAAGAAAGAAATTTCCACCCGCAAACTTTCGCTCAACGACATCGCTATTTTCTACCGCATCAACTCACAGTCCCGCGCTTTGGAAGATGCGATGAGACGCGAAAAAATTCCTTACAAGATTGTAGGCGGCGTGGAATTCTACAGAAGAAAAGAAGTCAAAGACGTTCTTGCCTATTTAAGAATTATTTCGAACCAGAATGATGAGGAAAGTTTACTTCGCATAATGAATTTTCCTCAGCGAGGAATTGGAAATACCTCCATCTCCAAGATGATCTCATTTGCCCGTAAGCTGAATATAACGCTTTTTGCTACCATGCTAAGAGTGTTTGAAGTAATCGAGGTCAAAGAAAGAATTCAGAAAAATGTTAAGCAATTTAGAATTCTGCTTGATAAGTATATCGGTCTCAAGGATAAACTTTCCATTGGTGAATTAACTGCCGCCCTGGTAGACGAACTTGGAATACTTCGCATCTATAAAGAAGAAGGCACCCAGGAATCAATGGGAAAATACGACAATATTCAGGAATTGGTTTCTGCGGTACATGATTACAGCAAATCGAATCCCAGTTCTACGCTCGATGATTTTCTTTCGGAAGTTTCTTTGATTGCAGGCGTTGATCAGTTTGACGAGAAAGTCAATTCGATTACAATGATGACTATACACAGCGCTAAGGGTTTGGAATTTCCTATTGTGTTTGTCACCGGCTGCGAAGAAGATATTTTTCCGCTAAGCCAAAAATTCGACAACGATTCCAAACTTGAAGAAGAAAGAAGATTATTTTATGTAGCCGTTACAAGAGCTAAAGAAAAAGTATTTTTAAGTTATGCCCGTTCTCGGTACCGCTTTGGAGAAGTTGCCTATCAAAGCAAATCTCGTTTTCTTGATGAACTTGACGAATCAACATACGAAGAATTAAACGGGGCTACCGGTAAAAAAGCAGGACGCAAGAAGAAATCTTTCTACGACGAATATTACCAGGAAAGTTACGACGACTTTGATCAGGAAAGAAGATCTTTAAGAGTAGGTAGCAGGGTTACCCACGCTGTATTCGGTATGGGTAAAATATTGCAAATCACTGGAACAGGGGATATGCAGCGCGTTACAATTGCATTCGAACAGCACGGTGCAAAACAATTGCTCACTAAGTTCGCTAATTTGAAGTTGATTTGATTCATTAATTTATTTTAGATAAAATAAAAATCGGAGTAAGGTATGAAAATCGGTGTATTGACTGGCGGAGGGGATTGTCCTGGATTAAATGCGGTAATTCGCGCGGTAGTTAGAAAATCAATTCAAAACGGTCACGAACTTATCGGCATTCGCAACGGATGGAAAGGTTTATTCGACAAAAATTTTATTAAGCTCGATAGGGATTCTGTTTCCGGAATACTTCATCGCGGCGGCACTATTTTGGGCACATCCAGAACTAATGTTTACAAAACGCCAAACGGCGAAGCAACTGTAATTAAAAATTTAACCGAAGCCGGTATAGATGCTCTTGTAGCTATCGGAGGCGAAGATACTCTTGGCGTTGCCTCAAAATTGGCTAAGGCCGGAGTTCAAGTTGTAGGCGTTCCCAAAACAATTGACAACGATTTGAACGCAACCGATTTTACTTTTGGATTTGATACGGCTGTAAATATTGCCACGGAAGCTATCGATAGATTACATACAACTGCCGAATCTTACAACCGTGTTATTGTTGCCGAAGTAATGGGGCGACATGCGGGTTGGATTGCTGTTTATGCTGGCATGGCAGGCGGCGCAGATATAATTTTAATCCCAGAACAACCGTACGACATCGCTGAAGTTTGCGATATTTTGAAGCAGAGACACGAAGGAGGAAAGAGTTTCAGCATAGTTGTAGCTTCCGAAGGCGCCGTTGCAAAGAAAACCGATAACGGCAAAGAAGGCGATATGATTTTGCAAGATCAAAAATTAGATTCATTCGGTCATGTTCGTCTCGGCGGCATTGGAAATATTCTTGACGAAGAAATTGAGAAGAGAACAGGTTATGAAACGCGATCGACCGTATTGGGTCATATACAACGCGGCGGAAGTCCTTCTGCGTTTGATAGAGTTCTTGGTACCCGCTTCGGAGTTTTTGCTGCCGAACTTGTTGAAGATAAGAAGTGGGGTATGATGGCTGCCCTGAAAGGTAACGACATAGTTGCGGTAAAACTTGAAGAAGCCGTAGGCGAATTGAAAACCGTCGACATGAAATTATTCGATGTGGCCACAACATTCTTCGGTTGATTAATCAAAAAAATTATTTTAACGGAAGCCGCTTTATGCGGCTTTTTTTATGCCGCCGTTTTGAACCCCGCCGTCTTTTCGAATCCGAGTACAATCATAATCGATAAAATCTAAATGGAGTTATAGTCTGTATAATAAAATATCGAATAACAATTATCTTGACATTATAAATTTCAATAACTAAGTTTTCGCAAGAATACCAGCCAAAATTGCGTTACACAAGAGTACAGTAGCCAATTAATGAGGGACGATCTAAAAACTCTTGTTTACATTCTGCCTACCTCTACCGAAAAAGAAATACAGCCGAGTTAAAAAATATTTTTTTT
>DAIEQA010000119.1:0-2147 GCA_027348115.1 Ignavibacteriales bacterium | reverse complement strand
GAAAGTCTAAAAAAAATAATCCGGCACCCAAGCGAAAAAATTTTCTACCACGGGCATTGCCAGATGAAATCGATTGGGATTGGAAATGAAACGCCGGAATTTTTCAACCGGCTTGGAATTGCAATTGATACTTCAAGTGTTGAATGTTGCGGCATGGCAGGAAGTTTCGGATATAAAAAACAATATTATGAGTTAAGTAAAAACATAGGGCGGGAACTCGCGAGGCAAATTCAAGTATCTCTTGCCGGACACAAAGATGCCGTAATTATGGCGAGCGGCACTTCATGCCGCGAACAGATACATGATGAGCTGACCGGCAATGTTTATCATCCTATCGAATATCTGGATAGTCTTTTAAAATAAATAATCTGGAGTCGGAGAAAAGTTGAATACAAAATACATTCATCCGCGCGATGAAATAATAGAAATTATAAATAGAATTTACCAAAACGGATTAACCACAACGTCGGGAGGAAATCTCTCGATAATTGATGATGACGGTTCAATCTGGGTTACACCCAAGGGCGTCGATAAGGGCAGTCTGACCGGCTCCGATATTGTCAGAGTTTTTCCCGATGGTCGCACAGAAGGTATATACGAACCTTCTTCGGAGCTTCCGTTTCATAAAGCAATTTACATCGCGCGGCCGGATATACGGGCGATTGTTCACGCTCATCCTCCTGCGCTTGTTTCTTTTGCGATTACGGGAAAGGTGCCGGACACACGCATCGTTCCTAAGGCAAGAGAAATATGTGGTTCTGTGGGATACGCAAAGTACGCTCTTCCCGGAAGTGAGAAACTTGGTGAAGCGATTGCCGGAATATTTAAAGAGAATTACAACACTGTCCTTATGGAAAACCACGGCATTGTTACCGTTGGCGATACATTAATGCATGCTTTTCATCGATTGGAAACATTGGACTTCTGTGCGAGACTAACTATTAAATCGAATATCCTGGGAAGTGTAAGAGTTCTGAGCGAAGAAGAATTGGAATTGTCGCGTACGGAATTTCCGCTTGAGGAGTTTGAGTTGAAAGATCATTCATCGCTGGAAAAAGAAGTACGAAAAAAAATGATTACGCTGATTCACAGAAGCTACAGGCAAATGCTGATTACCAGCTTGGAAGGAACTTTTTCTTCCAGGGTAAACGGCGATTTTTTTATTATAACTCCGTGGGGAGAAGACAGAAAATATTTATCCGAAGAAGATTTAGTTTTAATAAAGGGAATGAAAAAAGAGAAAGGGAAAAAACCGAGCAGAAGTGTAAAACTGCACATAGATATTTATGAAAAAAATCCGTCTATTAATTCAATAATAATTGCTCACCCGCCGAACATTCTCGCGTTCGGAGTAAGTGGAGTTGAATTCGATTCAAGAACAATCCCGGAAAGCTATCTTGTCCTAAAAGATATACCGATTGTTCCCTTCGGTTTGGAATTTAAAAGAAGCGCCGATGAGCTTACAGGTATTGCCAATATTATCTCGGAAAAAACTCCGGTTGTGATCTGCCGGAATAATTGTCTTATTGTTGCCGGTAACTCGCTTCTTCAAAGCTATGATAGAATGGAAGTGGCGGAGTTCTCTGCTAAATCGATAATTGCTTCCCGTGCTTTAGGGCCAATAATTCCTATCGGGCAAGGCGAAATTAAGGAATTAGAAAGGGCTTTCTATATATAATTTTTGGATATGATGTTAACTTGGCTCAATTTTATCCGGTCAAAATCGATTAGGTAATTAAATCGTATAACATGCGTTAGCATATCCGATCACACAAAGGCGGCGTTAAATCATCATGACTAATGCTATTGATAAATGAGGAATAAAAAAGTATTATAATGTTAACCGTTTAACATTTCCTAAGTTTTATGCCGACGATAATTGACATTGCACGCAAAGCAAAAGTTTCGGTGATGACTGTAAGCCGGGTTTTAAATAACCCCGAGATTGTCAGCGATAGGACAATTCAAAAAATTCACCGGATTATGGATGAGCTTGGTTACCAGCCCAGTCAAATTGCCCGTTCCCTGGTCAAAAAAGAAACAAATACGATCGGCGTAATTTTACCGGATATTAAAAACACTTTCTTCAACAACCTCTTTCGATACATAGAAGACTATGCAAGTCTCCATAACTACAACCTCCTTCT
>DAIEQA010000075.1:0-3669 GCA_027348115.1 Ignavibacteriales bacterium | reverse complement strand
ATTCATCTCGGTATAAATTATAAAGACAGAACATTCAAAGAAATTTTGGAAAGAAGAAATCTCAAGAGTCAAGAAGTTGCTTTTATGGGCGATGACTCCAACGATGTAACAATTATGAAACTCGCGGGATTAACGGCCTGCCCTTCCGACGCGACCGAGTTCGCTAAAAGAGAAGCAGATATAATAGTAGAAAACAAAGGCGGGTACGGGGCGTTCAGAGATTTTGCAGAATTAATCATCGAAGCTAAAACAAAAAAGAAATTTTTTAGAAAGGACGATGATGAAATCAAAAAAGATTAAGATCGGAAACAAACTCATCGGCGACGGAGAACCAGTTTATATTATCGCCGAGATTGGCATTAACCATAATGGATCGGTTGAGCTCGCAAAAAAATTGATTGATAGCGCCGTTATGTGCGGTTGCGACGCGGTTAAATTCCAAAAGCGCACACCGGAATTGTGCGTGCCGAAAGATCAATGGAATATTGAACGCGATACACCGTGGGGAAGAATTTCTTACATCGAGTACCGCCGCAAAGTGGAGTTTGGCTTTGAGGAATATTTTGAGATCGACGGATACTGCAAACAAAAAGGAATCGACTGGTTTGCCTCTCCATGGGATGAAGAAGCCGTTGATTTTATGCAGAAGTTTAAACCCGTGATGTACAAAATTGCTTCCGCATCGCTAACTGATTTCAACCTTCTTAAAAAAGTTAAAGCTACCGGCAGACCGGTAATGCTCTCGACGGGTATGTCTACTATGGAAGAGATTGAAGCGGCTGTGGATTTGTTAGGAACGGAAAACTTAATGCTCGCGCAATCGACATCAACCTACCCGTGCAAGCTTGATGAATTAAATCTTCGAGTGATTTCTACTTACAAAGAAAAATTTGACGGCATACCGGTCGGCTACTCCGGTCATGAAACCGGTTTGGCACCTACTCTTGCCGCGGTTGCTCTTGGAGCCGCATTTGTAGAAAGGCACATTACTTTAGACCGCGCCATGTGGGGCACCGATCAAGCCGCGTCGGTTGAGATTGTAGGTTTGGAAAGGTTAGTCCGGGATATCCGCGATATCGAAAAAGCTCTCGGCGACGGCGTTAAAAAAGTTTATGAAAGCGAATTCGGCAATTTAAAAAAATTGCGAAGAGCTCAAACAAATTCAAACGCATAACATCAAACTTCATGATAGAAGGAAATACATTTCAAACGATATTTTCGTGGGTCAATAATCTTTATCCTTACGAAAAAATTTCTTACTCGATAATTATCGGCGCCGCTATATTGTTTGTCGTCCTCGAAAGAATTTTTCCGTACAACAAGGGACAAAGAATTTTACGCGAAGGATTTTTTAACGATCTCGCTCTTTACACAATAGCTCAAAGTTATATCCTCGGAATTCTAATCTTCACTTTCATCATCTCAACAATCGACAATACAACCGGTCTTTCCAGACTTCATCTTTTTAGAGATGTACCGATTTGGATTCAACTAGTTTTCTTCACAATCACACACGATTTTTATATTTACTGGATGCATCGCTGGCAGCACGGCAATAAATTTTTATGGCGTATTCATGAGGCGCATCATTCTCCTAAAAAAGTTGATTGGCTTTCGGGTTCGCGCTCACACGCGGTAGAAATTTTAATCAATCAAACTGTTGAATTTCTGCCGATAGTTCTTCTTGGTTCGCCGCCGGAAGTCGCCGCTTACAAAGGAGTAATAAGCGCCGTGTGGGGAATGTATATTCATTCCAATCTAAACGTTAATACAGGAATTCTGCAGATGTTTATTAATGGTCCTGAAATGCATAGGATTCATCACACTACAGGCAAAGGAAGAAATAGAAATTTTGCAACAAAGCTGGCTGTATGGGATTACTTCTTCGGCACTGCATTTAGACCTGATAATAAGGCGGAAGTTTACGGTTTGAAAACTTTTTTCCCGAATAACTTCTTCAAGCAATTTGCTTTCGCTTTTAGAACATTCAAACATTCCCGTGAAATAAAATAGATTTGCGAAACCTTCGAGGCCGTTTTAAATGACCTCGAAGGTTAAAAAAATTATAATCCCGGAATTGGTTTGTCTTTAGGATAGGTAACAGAGTAAACAAGTTTTTTAGAAATCGTCTTCCCTTCATCAACATCAACAATCCATTTTAATTTGCCGGTTTCGGAATTGAGAGAAGCGCCGGAAAGGTCAACCGACTTAACGGTGATATCTTCGTTTTTAGAAATCGGGATTTGATCTTCAACTATGATCTTTGCGGGTGCTTTCTTGTTGTTTCTGATTTTAATTTCGTATGCAAAAGTCCGCTCGATGTTGCTGCTTAAGAATTTATCTTCGGAGTAATCTTTGATAACATCGCGCGAGACGGAAACATTCTGATCCCTTCCGAGCGAAATTGAAAGCGTGTCCTTTGTTGTACCCGGATTTATATTAGATTGCCCTACGTAAGAATTTTCAAAATAGATATTCGCTTCGCCCGGAAGCAAATTATAATTTGACCAATCCGTTAACCTGGCAACTAAGAAAGCATTCCCGTCAAGTTTTGGAGCTGCATAATATTCAAAAGTTGCAGGCAGTGTAAAATCTTGAAGGGCGACTGAATGCGGTTTATTATCCGTTGGAATCGAGTATTTGATTTGCGGTGTGAACTCGACCGAGAGCTGTTTTTCATTCATTTCCATATAATCTGCCATTGAACCGACTTCTGCAAGTGCAGGCGCGGAAATCTTCATTTCCTGCACGGCCTCTGTTCTATTCATCATGCTTTTCTTCATCGGCTGAATTGCAAACGGTCTCGCGAAATCGATGAACCATGGGTACAGCTCCGGCTTATTGTTGTTGGCTATTGGATTTCTTGTAGATAAGACAATTGCTACGTCGTTCCAATCAATCGAACTGTTTTGCCAGACATTCGCTTTGTAATTCAAAGTTACGGGTGAATTTATTTTCTCCGCACGAACATCGTAAATAGGATTCCAGCCTGCATCATGAATTAAATATGAGAGATTAAAATCAACCGTGGAATTAGAATTGCTAGATAAGGTAACTATGATTTCATTAGTAGGTTTATTCAGCTTTGCATTCAATTCATTCAACTGACTCTGAACGCGATCCAGATCCTTCTTAAGTTTTTTTTCTTTCAAAGAAAGATCGTACAACTTTGTTTTTATTTCGGTCAGCTTCTTATAAAAATAGTCGGACATCTTTTCCAATTCGGTCACAGATACTCCGATCTTTTCGTTGCCGATGCTTTTATTCGCAACCAGCAGCGCATCCTGAGCCCATAAGACATCCTGCTCATTCTTATTTAACGCCGCGGCTCTATTTAAAATTTCCAGCGAGTCCTCAAGAGTTTTTATCTTGGGAGTTTTCTCTGCCGGATGCAGATAATTAAATCTTTGCCCTATCGATAATATCGTAGCGTCGCCTTTGGCCGAAACACTTATACTGTTTTGGTCGATGTTATCCGCCAGGCCGGTAAAGACAACATCGTGCAGACCTTTTTCAAGTTTAACATTTGCGTTATAATCAAGCTCGGCTCCTCTCAAAAAAACCTTCACGTTAGAGAGGACGGGATTTGTAACAATTTCACCTTGGGCAAGCATCAGTGACGAAATGAGAAGCACAATTCCTGCCGCACATATTATTTTTTTCATGGTA
>DAIEQA010000047.1:0-9842 GCA_027348115.1 Ignavibacteriales bacterium | reverse complement strand
AAAAGAATTTTAAAATTTTCCGGCGGAGGTACAATAACGCACGGTAATTTTACCTCCTTGAATTCGGCAGAGGTCTCCGCAAATTACACTGTTTACGATTACGAGGATTTAAATCCGAATTTTAGAAGCTTCGCATTTAGGCAATTGGCAATAAGAGATTCCACTACACTTAAACTGAACCGGCGTATTCGATTATTCTTTACCGGCTATTCAAAGTTATCTGAACAGGGAGATTTCAAATGGTCGAACTTTACGAGCAATCCGGTAAGATATCTCAGTGAACAATATGCCGAACCGAAAATATTTTACGATAATCAAGAGCTGAGTCTGGGCATGGGAGTAAGATACTTTTCGTTATCGACATATAATTTTCAAAACGGCGCGGAAAAAATAAAAGTTTCGGATTATACGAGCATCGGACCGCTCTCGGAAATAAGTTATGAAATTCAAGAGAGAATAATTCTTAAAGTTTACGGATGGTATGAGTTTATTAAAGCTGAAGATAACTCGAACAGACAGATGGTGAATCTGAGCATAAAATTAAATTATAAATTTTAATTCTAATTAATACAGATTTAGTGTTGCACGATTGAGCTACTAATTATATTTTAGCAAGCAATTGATTGAAGTTTCTGTACGGAGAAAGTTTGCCAGAAAAAATTTATGTAAAAGAAATTCCCAGCGACCCGGAACTGCTGCCGGAGCTTGAGGAATTTATAGTGAATGTTGCCGAAGAATCTAATCTTAACAAAGAAAAGTTTAACAGCCTTACACTTTCATTTTCGGAAGCCGCCTCGAACAGTCTTCTGCACGGTAATAAACTCGATAAATCTAAAAAAGTAAAAATTACCGTCAGGGTGGACGACAAACAAATGACAATTATTATTAAGGATGAGGGTAAAGGTTTCGATATCAGCTCTGTGCCGGATCCTACTAAACCGGAAAACATTTTAAAAGACAGCGGCCGCGGTATTCACATCATGAAATCATTTCTCGATACTCTCCGATATAATTTTACTCCTACCGGCACAGAAACAATTTTGGAAATTACTCTTCAATAATTCTGACATTCCATCAGATTAGCAGAAATTCTTATATGGGAATTTGAGTCCATAATTCCTATATTAATCTCGATATTTAATCAAAATTTTTTCGGAGAAATAATGGGAAGAAAAAAAATAGCATTGATCGGCGGCGGTCAGATCGGCGGTGTCTTGGTTCAGTTAATAGCCCAGAAAAAACTTGGCGATGTTGTTCTGTTTGATATCGTTGAAGACTTACCGCAAGGCAAAACACTCGATATAGCTGAAGCTTCTCGTGTGGATGGTTTCGATGTAAAAGTAACCGGCACAAATAACTACAAAGATATCGAAGGTTCGGACCTCGTTATTGTTACGGCAGGCTTACCCCGCAAACCCGGTATGAGCCGCGACGACCTTTTGGTAACCAACGCAAAAATTATGAGGACAGTCGCGGAAAACATCAAACAGTACGCTCCCAATTCAATTGTAATTGTTATTTCAAATCCTTTGGATGCAATGGTTACTCTTTGTCAAAAAGTAACCGGATTCCCGTACAACAGAGTTATCGGTCAAGCAGGCGTTCTTGATTCCTCCCGCTTCGCAACTTTTATTGCCTGGGAATTGGGCGTTTCAGTTAAAGACGTGAACGCGATGGTACTTGGAGGACACGGCGATACCATGGTTCCGATTGTAAGATATGCAAACGTAAACGGCATACCTGTAATGGAACAACTCGAAAGAAAATATAATGACAAAGCAAAAGCCAAAGAGGTTATGGATGCAATGGTCAACCGGACTAAGATGGCTGGCGGTGAAGTGGTTAAACTGTTGAAAACCGGTTCGGCATTTTATTCTCCGGCTGCGTCGGCAATTTCGATGGCTGAGGCAATCCTCAACGATGAAAAACGGGTCCTTCCTACTTGCGTATATCTTAACGGAGAATTCGGAGTAAACGGTTATTATGTTGGCGTACCAGTAGTGCTGGGCTCTACCGGCGCCGAAAGAATTCTCGAGTTCTCGCTTGACAAGGAAGAGCAATCCGCATTGGATAATTCTGTAAACGCAGTTAAAGGATTAGTAGCCGATATGGATCGATTGGGATTGTAAGTTAACAGTGAATTACTCTAAACAAAAAACCCTCCATGCAGAGGGTTTTTTTATAATGCAAAATCAAAACTTATGCGGTAGCTTCGTAAACGCTAATAAATTTTCTATCGTTTCTTTTTCGTTCAAACTTTACAACGCCATCGATTGTAGCAAATAAGGAATGATCTCCGGCTTTCATCACATTTTTACCGGGATGAAAGTTGGTCCCTTTTTGTCGTACAAGGATTGAACCCGCGGTAACCTTCTGTCCGCCAAAAGCTTTTACGCCTAAATACTGCGGATTGCTATCGCGACCGTTTCTGGATGAACCTTGACCTTTTTTATGTGCCATTCTAAAATCCTCCGTTACTACGAAATCTTAGTAACTTCAATTCTTGTTAAAAATTGTCTATGACCTCTCTTACGTTTGTAAGAGATTCTTCTTTTCTTTTTGAAAACAATTACTTTTTCATCTTTAAGATGTTCTAAAACTTTGGCCTGAACCTTTGCGCCTTTGACAGTTGGTGTACCTACTTTAGTACTTTTTTCATCGCCAAGTAACAAAATAGAATCGAACGAGATTTCGGTATTCGGCTCAGCTTTTAATCGCGGGACATAATATTTTTGGTTTTCAACAACTTTAAATTGTTGCCCAGCGATATCTACAACAGCAAACATTTATTCCTCCAAACACTCAATTTTTGAGCCGTAAATGTATAAAAATATACTAATTCATGTCAATAAAATGCTTTAGGAAATATTCTTGTAATTGAGACGATTTTGGCGTATTCAAACAATTATTTCTTTAATCTGAATGAAAATGTACTCCCTTTTCCAATCTCGCTCGCGACATTAATTTTAGAACCGTGCGCTTCTACAATGTGTTTTACAATAGCTAATCCGAGTCCGGTCCCACCCATTGAGCGGGATCTGTCTTTATCAACTCTATAGAAACGTTCAAAAATTCTTTCCTGGTCGTTCTCGGCTATTCCGAAGCCTGTATCTTTTATGTAAATCTTGGCGAAGCCGGATTCGGGTATTACGCCTACTTCGACATAGCCGGTTTCCGTATATTTTATCGCGTTGACAACCAGGTTGGTAAGAACCTGTTTAAGTCTCTGCCTATCTCCATACAATTGAAGCGACTTATCACATGGTCTGAAATTCAAGGAAAGGTTTTTCGCTTCTGCTTGGGGTCTCAACTCGCTTAATATTCCTTCCAGAAATTCGTAAATATTGAAAAATCTAAAACTCATTTTCATCTGACCGGATTCGATCATCGAGATATCGATTAAATCGTTTAGCAAGTTGTTAAGATTAATAGTATGCTGGTTTGCTTTTTGTAAAAACGATCGATTAACATTTTGATCATCAATCGCCCCGTCAAGCAGAGTTTCTATAAATCCTTGAATTGCAAATATGGGAGTTCTCAATTCATGAGAAACATTAGCCAAAAATTCCGTACGAATTTGTTCTAATTTTTTCAGGTGAGCAATATCGTTTTGGGTTCTCAAATACATTTCACGTATCTCTGTTTCCAAATCCCCTAAGCGACTTCCCAATTTAATTTCTTCTACCGAATTTAGATTATCCGTTCTTATCTTTCGAATAATTTCCAGTACAGCCGTTAATTCCTGCCGCCGGATATTCCCTACTAAATAAATTAGAACAAGATTAAAAAAGATAAAAGCGAAAAGTAAAAATGCTATTGAGCCAATAGTAAACTTCAAATCAAATAATATCAAAAGAAAGAAAATTGATGAGCTAATAAGAATAGCCGTTAAATATTTGCGGGCAGAGAGAAAATTTTCTTTTAATCTATTCAATATTTTTGAATCGATATCCGACACCTTTTATTGTCTCGATTAAGTCCGAATGTTTTCCGAGTTTCTCACGAATCTTACGAACGTGTACATCAATTGTTCGCTCAACCACATAGATATCATTTCCCCAAATGTCGTTGAGCATTTTATCCCTGTGAAATACCTTACCGGGACTTGATGCAAGATAAGTCAAAATTTCAAATTCCTTTTTGGGAAGAAAAATAGGTTCGGCATCAATCTCTACAGTATATTTTTCTTTGTCAATATGAAGCGGGCCGATTTTGATTTCTTTAGCCGCCAAGCTCTCGGCCTGAGATGTTTCCGATTTGCGCAGATTAGATTTTACACGCGCAATTAATTTTTTCGGGGAGATTGGTTTCTGTATAAAATCATCGGCTCCTATATTTAAGCCGTGCACTTCGTCTATTTCGCTTGATTTGGCAGTAAGAAAAATCACCGGTGTATTTTTATATTCGTCAATACTTCTAATTCTTGTGCAGGTTTCATATCCGTCCATCTTGGGCATCATAACGTCTAAAATTATCAAATCCGGTTTCTGATGTAATTTATCCAGAGCTTCTTTTCCGTCGTATGCGGTAATTACCTTAAAACCTTCCTGGCTCAAATTGTAGCTCAGAAATTCAACAATATCTTTTTCATCATCAACGAGTAAAATTTTTGTCTTCATAGTCAAACGTTAACTTCTTTTTTAAGTTGAGCGGATTTATACATTGCTTCCAGTAGATTCATCAACATAACGGCATCGTCGACAGAAGAAGTAATATAGTTATTGTCTCGCACCGCGCCTATAAAATGTTTCAGTTCATTTTCATACGATTTCTTGAAGAGATTTTGACTGTTTGCCGAATTGGGAATCGTATAGTCAATATGGCTCGATTCCAGCCTTTTATATGCTCTCAGCGGATTAAGATGCGCTGTGCCTTGGGTTCCGAAAGCTGCAAGATGAAATTTATCCCACTCCGAATGAAGTCCCCAGCTAACCTCGAAGCTGATTATGCTTTCGTTCTCAAGTCTAACAAGCCCTATGGCCGAATCCTCGACATCTTTTGTATTATGATTATACTTTTGAACTGAGACATTTTTAATCTTGGGATTATCCATTATCCATAAAGATAAATCGAGCATCAGAATTCCGAGATCAATTATCACACCTCCGCCAGATTGGTTCTTATTGAGAAACCATTTTTGATCGCTGCTCTGCTTACGCAGCCAGCCGCAACGAATATAAAAAATCTCGCCGAGCTCCCCGCTGCTTACGAGGCTTTTCATTAACATTGCGTCGGGTCTGTACCGGAGGTTCATACCCACCATTATTTTTTTCTTATTCTTCTTAGCTGCAGTATAAATTTCTTTTGCTTCGGCGGTATTGCGCGCAATCGGTTTTTCAATCAACAAATCTTTTTTTGAATCGAGACAAGCCAGGGCTATTTCTTTGTGAGTATTGGTTGGTGTGGCAAGAATAACCGCCTCAATATTTTCATCGGTAAGTAATTCTTTATAATCCACAAATTGTTTACGCACGCCAAATTTTTCGGCAACGGTTTTTAAGCGATTCCTATTAATATCCGCTACAGCCGAAATGTTAACATTGCTCAGCTTGGATAAAATGGGCAAATGCACCAATTGCGCAATCCCGCCAAGTCCTATAACCGCAACATTGGTTTTTTCCATTAAGCCACAACGCCTTGATTAATTCTACTCTGTAAAAATGTTTTGACCCGTTTAGTTATTCCGTCCGGATCAATTCCAAGAATTTTGTGAAGTTCGGCCTGTGTTCCGTGATCTACAAAATTATCAGGCAGACCTATTCTTAAAATATCGCCCTTGAATTTTTTATCATTTAAATATTCTAGAATTCCCGAACCGAATCCTCCGGCAAGCGTACTTTCTTCCAACGTTACAATTTTATCAAAACGGCCGGAGACTTCATCAATTAATCCATAGTCCAACGGTTTAATATAACGCATGTTATTTAAGTCGCAGTGAATGCCGTCGGCTAATAATTTTTCGGCGGCAATTCTTCCATATTCAACCATGTTACCAACCGCCAGCAACGCAACATCGCGGCCAGAAATGATTCTCTCGCCTTTTCCAATTTGCAGTTGAGTAAATCCATCTTTTACTTGCACGCCGAGAGCCGAGCCCCTTGGATAACGCAACGCCACCGGTCCTTCAACATAATGTACGGAGGTATAGAGCATATCTCTTAATTCGGCTTCGTCTTTAGGAGCCATTACAACCATGTTAGGAATCAATCTTAGATAGCTCAAATCAAATGACCCGTGATGTGTAGGTCCGTCCGCTCCCACCAGGCCGGCTCTATCCAAAACAAAAACTACATGTAATTTTTGAAGAGCGACATCGTCAATAATTTGATCAAATGCCCGCTGCAAGAAGGTCGAATAGATAGCAACTACAGGAATAACTCCCTGCGTGGCCATACCTGCAGCAAATGTAACAGCGTGTTCTTCGGCTATTCCAACATCAAAGTATTGATCCGGCAATTCTTTCTGCAAAATATCTAAACCGGTTCCGTCCGGCATTGCTGCCGTAATGCCAATCACCTTAGGATTTTGTTTTGCTATTTCAACGAGCGCTTCACCGAAAATTGATGTGTACGATGCCGGCGCACCGCTCTTTTTGATAGCTTCGCCGGTTATTTTATCAAACGGCGTTGCAGCGTGTAAACGTTGAAAATGTTCTTCCGCAGGTTTGTAACCTTTTCCTTTTTCGCTTGAGACATGGACAAGAATTGGCCCGTTTAAATTTTTAATCTGCTCAAAAATTTTAATCAGCTGATCCAGGTTGTGCCCGTTGATTGGGCCGAAATATCTAAAGCCCAACGCTTCGAACAACATGCCGGGTGTTATCATGGATTTAATTCCGGATTCCAACCTAGCCGCTACTCTTCTTAATCGATCTCCGAAGTTGTCGAGTTTTCCGGTTAAATCCCAAATAGCTCCTTTGAATCTGTTGTATTCGGGATGAGAAATCATTTCGCTGAAGTAATTGGAAATTTGCCAAACGTTGGGCGCAATCGACATGTTGTTATCGTTAAGCACAACTATCAAGTTGCTTTCAATGATGCCGGAATTATTCATAGCTTCGTAGGCCATGCCGCCCGTCATAGCACCATCGCCAATAACGGCAATAACTTTTTTATCCGTATGCTGGATATCTCTTGCGACAGCCATTCCCAGAGCAGCCGAAATAGATGTCGATGCGTGTCCGGCTCCGAATGCATCGTACTCACTTTCGCTGCGCTTTAAGAATCCGCTTATGCCGTTGAGCCGGCGAATTGTTTTTAATAAATCTCTTCTGCCGGTAATAATTTTATGCGGATAAGCCTGATGCCCCGTATCCCAAACAATCAAATCTTTAGGCGTATCAAAAACTTTGTGAAGAGCAACGGTAAGTTCAACCGTACCCAATCCTCCGCCAAAGTGCCCGCCTATTTGAGAAATGACATCAACCATATACTCGCGAATTTCGGAACATAAAATTTTCAGATCCTTCAATTCCAGCTTACGTATATCGGCGGGAGAATCAACTTTGAACAACACAGTATATTTGGCTTTATCCACTTCCATCAAAATTACCTTTGAATAACTATTTTAATTTTTCTTCAAGCTGTTTTTTTAATTCCGTTACCTTTAATTCGGCGTCGCGGAGCGTTGTATAGCAGTTCTGGGCAAGACTAATTCCTTCTTCGTATAATTTCAGCGATTCTTCCAGCCCAACCTCGCCGCTTCCGAGCAGTTCGGAAATTTGCTGAAGTCTATTTAGAGAATCTTCAAAACCCGCTTCTTTTTTCTTGCTCATTTTATTTCCACTTCTCCGTCAAAAAATTTAATGCCAAAGGATTGATCGGTATATAAGTTTTCTTTTCTTGTTACAAACCTATCATTCTGTTTGATAATTGTAAAACCACGTTTAAGTACGCCTTCGATATTATGAGATTCGATTTTGCTTTCCAACAAGTTTAAACGATTTTTTCTGTCGGATAGTTTACTATCGAAATTATTTTGGAACCGGTAGATTGTGTTGTCGAGAAGCTGCATTTTATTTTTTACGATGTCGCCAGGTAATCTAAATCCGTAAGAAGAAAGCGAATTACCAACCTCCTGAAAATAGCTTGAAATTATTTCGTCCATTCTTTCCTGGAAGAAATTTAGGAAGTCTTCCACCGCTGAGATTAAATCATCGCTGTCAGGCGTTGCAAGTTCCATCGCTGCCGAAGGAGTGGGTGCGCGGAGATCTGCAACAAAATCAGCAATGGTGAAATCAATTTCATGACCGACAGCGCTGATGATTGGTATCTTCGAATTAAAAATTGCGCGGGCTACAATTTCTTCATTGAACGCCCAAAGATCTTCCAGCGAACCGCCGCCTCTGCCGACTATAATAACATCAATATCGCTTCGTCGGTTTAATGCCTTAATACTTTCAACTATTTCGTTTGCGGCTCCTTCTCCCTGAACTTTGCACGACGCGATTATTAATTCGGCTAACGGATAACGCCTTGCGGCAACGCTTTTCATATCCTGAAATGCGGCTCCATCGATAGCTGTTGCAATACCAATTTTAGTTGGAAATTTCGGTATCGGTTTTTTATACTGCTCGTCGAACAATCCCTCGGCGGCTAATTTTTGCTTTAACTTTTCAAACGCCGCTTGAAGTTCTCCTACTCCTGCCGGCTTCATCGATCTTACATCAACCTGGTAACTACCGCGCGGAGGATATACTGTAACCCGTCCGGTGATGATTACTTTCATTCCGTCTTGCGGAGAGAAGAAAACATAATTATTTATCCCCCGCCACATTGTGCAGCTTATCTGCGCATTAGAATCCTTCAAAGTAAAATACCAATGACCGGAGACATGAGCTTTAAAATTCGAAATCTCGCCCACGACACTTACCTCGGAAAAAGTTTCCTCGAGAGTCTGCTTTATTAAACCTGTTATTTCCGTTACAGAAAGAACTGCTTCAATCATTTTTCTTTTCTGAATATTAAACAATACTGATGATGCCTGTTGCCAACCCATGCGTTATTCACGCCAAGAGCAATTAATTTTTTATCGTCTTGCAGCCATATTTTTTCGTCTTTAAGTACCCAGCTTTTCTCGCCCCGCCGGGTCAATAAAACGGCTGTATCGAAAGCGAGGGGAAAAAGTCTGCCTTCAAAATAAACATTGTTCGTAATTATCGTCAAATATCCGCCCGGCTTGGTAATCTCAAAGACCTCATCAAATACCAAAGCTTGCTGTTCCAGGAATTCTTCATACGAACTTATATTTCCGAGGTCATCTTTTCGCTGCGAATACTTGGTGTCAAATCCTTTTTGCTTTCTTTCTTTTTGACGGATCGAATTTCTTTCAAGCTGGTTCCAGTAAGGCGGAGAAGTTATTGTATAGTCAATTTTGATTTTTTCAAAACCGTTTTCCGAAAGCAGATTTTTTAGATTGCAGGAATTCCCGTTCATCGGGAATGCAAACTTTTTCAGACCCCGTTTGGAAATTCTTCTTGACGCCGATTTGAAATAATTCTTATTAAGTTCAACGCCGATTGATTTTCTTCCTAATTCAGATGCCGCAATTAATGTGCTTCCCGTTCCCATAAAGGGATCGAATACCCAGCCGTTCAATTTTGTAAAGAATGCGATAAAGTCCTCAACAAGAGCTTCCGGAAATTTTGCCGGGTGAAGCAGTTCTTCCTCTTTTCTACGCGGAGGACGAAGTATGAACCAGCTCTTTGTAAACTTGAGCCACTCTTTGCCGGTAAGATCGTTTAACTTATTGCTTTTATTCAACCGACCGCGCGTGCCCAGATCGATAAATTTATTGTTCTCTTTTTTCAAATCATTTAAAAATTAAGTGAGAAAAAACTGGAG
>DAIEQA010000041.1:0-4060 GCA_027348115.1 Ignavibacteriales bacterium | reverse complement strand
CAGCGTTCCGGCTGGAACTTCTCCAACAACAAGCTGACTGAGCATGAATGATTTTATAGCCGCTTTGATTGTTGACCACAATGTTTTTTTCAAGACGTTTGCGGCAGCTGAATCGATCATTGCAAATTCATCTGCATCTGCGAATGTCGTCTTTTCTGCTGTACCGTGAATTGATGTCCCAACGTTTGTTGCACTTGTTACATCTGCATTGGTCGCAATTCCAGTAAGCTTTGTCTTTTCTGTAGATGAATATTGTTTGTTGGTTGCACCGTCACCAATGTCATCTTGAGTTAGCGCAACCCCATTTATTTTATATGCTTGACCGCTTGGAATATTGGGACTGCCGGCATCATCAATGGTTACAAGAGAATTTTGAATAATTTTCCCAGTCGTTGAATCGAAACGTGCGATTGCATTATCTGTACTTGATGCAGCTCCAATAACATTACCTGTTCCTGAAGAATGAACGACGTTCCAGTTCGCACCGACTGTAGCTTGATCACCGGCGGCTGTTGAGTCAATCGTACAAAGTAGTTCATCACCAATACTAACCGAGATTCCGGAAACTCCACCGATCTTACCGGCAACAGATACTTTATACATATGCCCTGCGTTAGCAGCCGGATAATTCGGATTAGTTGAGCAATCAATCACGCCTTTATACTGAACACCATTAAGAGCTTCGGGGATGTTATCAACATAACTCTTGTTGACCGCGTCACTGTTGTCAATCGGTGTGGCAAGGTTAGTAATTTTTTTCGCGTTCGCGTCCAGATTATCATCGAAGTACGATTGCTTTGAGAGTTTAATTTTTTGAGTTGCCATTGCTTTATTCCTTTATGTAATTAATTATAAGTTCATCTTCGAAACCAACATTTGACGGTGCATCTGAAAAAGTAATTTCATTCGCTCCGGATTCTGTGTAATGACTTCCTAATGTCTGTCGCAGACCGTTGATAAATACTTGCGAGCTGTTCGCTTTGAAATTATTTACTGTAGTAAAAACTTTATTGTTATTGTCAATCGCTCCAATCAATATCTCGGTTTGAATGTTATTTATATTTACTGTTCCGGTAGCAACCTGAAAACTTACTTTGCTTCCGCCTGTTGTGATTGAAACCGGCGTTGGTTGTATCGCTGTGAAGCTGATTACTTTATTTTGAACAGTGAACGTGATCATCTGCTAATATCCTCATGCAAAAAGAATTTCTTCGATGGCAGCAATGTGTCTACCTTCCCACTCGGTCTCGTGAATTGCCAATCGCATTGATAAGTCTTCGGAGTGAAGTTAAAAGCTGTATTTACCTTAGTAATTATCATCACGCCGGGTGTTGTCAAATTCATATCCGTATTCGTAAACTCAATTACTTTATCCGGCGAGTTTGCTTTCTCACGTGCCTGAATAAGAATGTTCCAGCCGGTCCAGTTAATTAGTATATCATCCTCTTTGAAATCTGTCAACCGCAATTCAAAATCATCACCTTTAACGTGATGAATATTCCCGTCCTCATCTAACCAAGTCATTTTTATCTCTCCGGATTATTTCGTTTTACTTTTTTTCTTATCATCATCCTCAAACTCAATAAAACCCTGCTCGATATTCAATGACTTCGCTTTTTTAATATCAGCAGAATTCTTCTTACAGAAATCGCCAATCACCCCGTCCATTTCTGCTTTTAATATCTGATCTTGCAGTGCAAGATTGTTTCTTTTTGCCGCGATTGATTCAATGTGAAATTTTTCTTCTTTACTTAAAAATAGTTGCATGATAATTATCTCCTTAAAAATTAAAAACCTGTTGTTTGATTTGTTTGTGAAAACGCATTGCGTCCGGCGGTCAGTACTATATTATCAATCTTAGCTGCATAAGAAGCGTTGCTCGTATAAGCCTCAATTGTCCAGCGATATAAACTTTCTGCAGTCAAACCGGAATTTTTTTTGCAGATCCCAAAGAGTGCGAATGCTTGCGCTACTCCTTTATTATGAGCAATAAATCCATCGGCAATAAAAGAAGGATTGTCTCCAGCTTTCATCCTTAACGTAGCGGTTTTTAATTTGCCGATTTCTTTTTTTGCAAAAAAACGTTTCCATTGCAAATTTTTGTCTAAAACTTCCATGCCCGGCTGTATATCTTTTATTTTCATCCATCCGCCACCGTTAAGATTGACGAATAGCGGATGTTCTCCGGTAACGCGCGTAATTCCATTTAGCAAATAATATTCGTCGGTTTCGGAAATTATTATCTCTTCAATCTCTGAAGTTTCTAAAATCTTTTTTCCTTCATTGAATGAAATTACTTTCTCGCCCGGCTGCAATTCGTAAAGGAATTTTTCTCCGTCCGGTGTTTTGATGATTGTATGATAATAATCAAAACATGCGGTTGATCCGTCACCGAAACTTACCTCGTTGCTATATATGGCGGGCTCATAATTGCCGATCTCTGCATTTGAGTTCGGCAATTGCATTACCTGTTCTAATTTCAAGCGAATATTCCCGGTATAAGTAGTTGCTCCGTTAATCCATGCGCGGAATACCAATTGGATAGTTGTTTCGTTCGGCAAAAGAAACACCGTCCCTTGCTTTAATGCAGTATAAACTGTAGCCGTAACCGAATACTGAGTTGTGTCGCTGTAAAAAACTCTTCCGATATTTTTTAAATCCGCGTAAACATTATCTGAATCAAAAAGTATATTTCCATTTGCATCTGCCGAAACTATTTTCCCATCTGCCTGAACATAGAAGCGGGAATTCGCTCCAACATTATCTGTCGCTCCGGCAAAGAAACATTTAGTCGTTAAAGCTCCCGGCGTTTGCATGCCGGTATATTTAGATGTGTTAACACCGTAAAGAGTGGTTGCATTAAAATTCCAGCCTCCCATCTTTGCCAAACCGCCGCTATCAACTCTGAACACCTCAACACCTAATGAGTTCAATAGACGGATACCATATACATCAGCCCCACCGTCAAATATATTCATACTGCCGATTTCAACAAGCCATTGTGAATTAGCATTGACTCCGAAATACGGCTTGCCATTGTTGAATAACTGAATTACGCCGTTAGAAGTTGCCATTCTCAAGACTGCTCCTCCGGCATTGGTGTTCAGATAGCCGAAAGTCGTTCCGTTAGCCCAAGTGTTCAAGTTCGCTGCAACATTGTTGCCGAGTATTAAATTCCCAGCACTATTTTTTGTTGCGTTGCCTAACCATATATTCGAGCTATCAATACGCCAGCCGGATGTTGGATCCCCAATATATCCGCTTAATGCTGTGATCGAACCGGAGAATGATGCATTGCCGCTCATATCGAGCGTGATCTTATCGGTTATCACTCCCCCAGGATCTTTGTAGCGTAATCGAATTCCATTTGTCGAATCAACTACAATGAACGAACTTGAGTTTGCATACTTCCCTAATCCAACCCCATAAATATTCGAAGTATAACCGTAAAGATTATTTAGATTGCCGATTGCCCAGTGTTCCGACCAATCGTTGTACGTTAACGAGTTTCGAACGTTGCCGACAATTGTCGGTCCCGTTTGTGATGCTGATTTTATTCCGCGAATAGAATAGAGATCGATAAAACCGTTTCCGGTTTGCCCGGTGTTGAAAACTGCATCGCCGCTGTACCAATCATTTGCGCCGGATGCATCTAAATTTCTTGTAACAGTATAATAATAGCTGCCCACTGTTCCGTATGGTCCGCCGGTAATAGCCATGAATTCAACTTTGCCGTCGGCTTCCATGTAAACGCAGTCGCCAATAATCATTTGATTATGCTTCACATAAATTGTTGTCGCAGCTGCAGCAAGGTCTTGCGTGAGTGTAGTTGTAGATCCTATCAAAACTCTTCCGCCGATAGTTGCAATTGTATTTTGAGCTACAAGTGTTCCAACCCATAACTCCGCTGCATGAAGTGTTAACCATTTTTTATTTAGTGCACCGAGATTGCCATAATAATTTTGTTTCGGAAGTAATGACTGAGAACCGAATTCGGAATTAGTCGTTCCTTGCTGATCAATCTTTCCGGATAATGTTATATTCGTAAAAGTCGGGGAAG
>DAIEQA010000267.1:0-3554 GCA_027348115.1 Ignavibacteriales bacterium | reverse complement strand
AACAAACTTAGCAAAAAAAAGATTCACAAGAAATTAAAGCCGGAAAATATTACATTTGTGCCATCGAAGGCGAACCCTCAGGGTAAAAATATCCTAACAAGTGTGTGTGAATGATTACTAAATACGGTTTAAATACATTTATTTTTTGCGCGTTATTTTCAATCGCTCTGTTCATCGCTTCCTTTTTCTTTCATAACGTATGGATTAAGTACCCTTTAATGATTGTATCTGCTGCCTTCTTAATCTTCAGTATAAATTTTTTCCGCGATCCGAATCGTATTACTCCCGACAAAGACAACGTAATTGTTTCTCCGGCAGACGGTAAAATTGTTATCGTAAAAAATGTTTTCGAAGATCAATTCTTAAAAGAAAATGCGCAGCAAGTTTCAATTTTTATGTCACCTCTTAATGTTCACGTAAACCGGATACCGATTAGCGGCAAAGTAGATTTCCTGAATTATGTTAAGGGCGACTACCTTGTTGCCTTTCATGAGAAAGCCGATAAGCGCAACGAAAGAACAGAGATCGGCATTACTTCCAAGTTTGGAAAAATTTTGTTTACGCAAATAGCCGGTTTCATAGCCCGCAGAATTGTGTGCGATTTAAAAGTCGGCGATAATGTAAAAATGGGCAACCGCTTCGGTATGATAAAATTCGGCAGCCGCTCCGATGTGATCGTACCGAAAAACTGGATGTTAAAAGTCAAAGTCGGCGATACAGTAAAGGCAGGCGAGACAATTCTTTTCGAGAAGGAAAATGAATAAAATTCCGTTATCAAAATCTTTTATTGCAAACACCGTTACTTCGTTGAACGTGCTTTGCGGTTTTCTCTCGATTGTTTATGCATCGTCCGGAGATTACAGACTTGCTTCAATACTAATAATAGCCGCTGCAATCTTCGATACTCTCGACGGAATTACCGCACGTCTTCTTCACACCTCAAGCATGTTCGGCGTAGAGCTTGATTCGCTCTCCGACGTGGTAAGTTTTGGCGCCGCGCCGGCGTTTTTAATTTACAAAGCTTACGCCTACCAGTTCGGCATCTGGGGAATTCTGCTCAGTTCGTGTTTGCTAATTTTCGGCGCTTTAAGACTTGCCCGGTTCAACATTCAGGTTGAGGATTTAAATACCAAAGGCGACTTCAAAGGTTTGCCTATCCCGCTTTCGGCGATGACAATCTCGCTTCTTGTTCTTTCATATTACAATGACGGGAAAATAGTTGAGCCCTTTAATAGTATTGTTGTTGTGCTCATCATTATGCTTTCGCTTTTAATGGTTAGCAAGGTTCGCTACAACGCGCTTCCAAAACTCAAAGACAAAAAATTAAAAGAGAAAATTTTTCTCTTCGGCATTCTTCTCATAGCACTGATTCTTGCCATTGCAACCAACGGGCAAATTTTATTTTTCATTTTTTTAGGTATCACTCTTTTCGGAATTTTACGGCACTTACTTATGTTAATCCTTAAGAAGAAAGATCCGCTCGATAACGGGTTAAAAACATCGGAGAACCACAGTGTATAAAGCGACAGTTATAGTTAAGCGAAGACCAAAAATTTTGGATCCCGAAGGCAAGGCCGTCGAACAAGGCGCAAAGCTTCTCGGCTTTAATAATGTCAATCATACCAGGATCGGCAAATACATCGAGTTTTTTGTAGATACAAAAGATAAAAACCTTGCCGAGAAAGAAGTAGAAGAATACAGCGAGAAACTTCTTTCCAATCCTATAATGGAAGATTTCGAATTTACACTGGAAGAAGTAAGATGAAACCAAAATTCGGTGTAGTTGTTTTTCCAGGTAGCAATTGCGATCACGATGCTTATTATGCTGTAAAAAAAGTTCTCGGCTACAACGCGGAATTTATCTGGCATAAAGAGAAGGATCTAAAAGGAAGCGATGTGATAATTTTGCCGGGAGGATTTTCCTACGGCGATTATTTGCGCACCGGCGCCATTGCACGCATTGCCCCGGTAATGGATTCTGTTTACGATTTTGCCGAGAAAGGCGGAACAGTTATAGGCATATGCAACGGATTCCAAATCCTTCTTGAGATCGGGCTTCTTCCGGGAGTTATGATAAGAAACGATTCGCTTAAATTTGTCTGCAAGGATATTTATCTGAAAGTCGAAAACAAGGAAACGATTTTTTCAAACGGTATTGAAAAAGAAACGATTAAAATTCCTATTAAGCACGGCGAAGGCAATTACTTTGCCGACGACGATACGCTTAGATCGCTAATTACAAATAACCAGATACTTTTTAAATATTCATCGCCGGAAGGAATTGTTGCCGAGGAATTTAATCCCAATGGCTCGCGAATGAACATTGCGGGTATTATAAATTCAAAAGGCAACATTATGGGAATGATGCCGCATCCTGAAAACGCGTGCGATCCTATTCTAAGTAAAACAGACGGAGCCATGATATTCAATTCCGTCGCGGACAATCTGGTAAAAGTTATAAACTAAAAATTGAGAGGTATTTATGTTCGGTAATTTAGGCGCTGGCGAAATCATTATTATTCTTCTTGTCGTTCTAATTCTTTTCGGTGCAAAAAAAATTCCCGAACTGGCGCAGGGAATCGGCAAAGGCATGAAGGAATTTAAGAAAGCAATCAACGACGTAGAAGACGAAATCAAAAATCCGGATAAAAAAGATTCGTCGAACGAAAAGAAATAACCATCTTTGTTTTTCCCGAAATATTTTGAGAGATAAGGCAAGTGACGTATAAAAATCACAACGAAAAGCTGCGGTTGATCCGCGCCGGAAAACTTTCGCTAGAAGAAAATGTTAAAGCGTTTCTTTCGAATATAGAAAGCAGGAAGAACCTTAATGCCTTTAATTTTGTCTTTGATGACTGCGTGAACGAAGTCGGCATGATCGAAGAAAAAATTAAAAACGGTTCGGCGGGAAAACTTGCCGGTATGGTTATCGGCATCAAAGATGTTCTTGCTTTGAAAGATAAACCGCTTACTTGCTCTTCGAAGATATTGGAAAATTTTAATTCGCTCTATACGGCTACGGCGGTTCAAAAATTAATTGACGAAGACGCGATCATAATCGGCAAAACCAATTGTGATGAATTTGCCATGGGTTCGTCGAACGAAAACTCTGCATTCGGCCCGGTGCTGAATCCGCACGATATTTCACGAGTTCCCGGCGGCTCAAGCGGCGGCTCTGCTGTTGCAGTTGCAGCCGGCCTCTGCGATGTTTCACTCGGTACCGATACAGGCGGTTCAATCCGTCAGCCCGCTTCATTCTGCGGCATCTACGGTATGAAACCAACCTACGGAAGAGTCTCCCGCTACGGACTTACTGCCTTTGCTTCATCGTTTGATTCGATAGGACCATTTGCCAACAGCGCTGAAGATATCGCGCTCGTTATGGAAGTAATTGCCGGTCACGATGATAAGGATTCTACCTCGCATAATTCCAAAGCCGAAGAATATTCCAAATTTATTACAGTGGACAAAAAATTTACAATCGGCCTTCCTAAAGAATGCTTCGGCGAAGGATTAAACACCGAGATTAATGAAGCGATAATGACGCAAGTAGA
>DAIEQA010000261.1:0-12353 GCA_027348115.1 Ignavibacteriales bacterium | reverse complement strand
TGAAACCTCCGTTCAAGACGCCAAAATATTTTCTCTCGTTGTCGGCGGAGACATATTCCAATCTAAGTGCTACCCTACCAATATGCTGATAGAGAAATATACCGTATCCCATCGGGTTTTGAATCTCGTAGTTATTGGTCCATATTTTTGCGGGCCCTAGCCCTACTTCCTGAGAATAGACACTTGTTGATATAAGAATCAGAAGAAGAATGTATTTTATTTTTTTTACATAACTCCTTTGCAGCACAAATTCGCTTAAAATTCTTCCGAACATATTTATGATGAACCCAATATTTTATTACAATACTAAACCAATCATCCAGGTCTGCCGGTTATGTAATGAACCAGTTGTTCTATTTCAAATTCCTTCTCATCGATGATAGCTTTTACTACATCGCCTATAGAAATTAAACCGACGAGTTTTTCATTTTCGATGACAGGAAGATGTCGAATGCGTTTGTTTATCATCAATGCCATGCATTCATTTATATGGTAAGAATTATTGACGTAGAATATTGTCGAGGACATAATTTCTCTTACCATAGTCTCCCTTGTAAACTTGCCGAGGATGGCAACTTTGCGGGCGTAATCCCGTTCCGACATGATGCCGACAACTTTTTCGCTTTCGGTAACAATTAGAGCCCCCACGTTTTTTTCCGCCATGAGCTGCAGCGCGTTAAAAACGGTTGTGTCCGGTGATACGGACCAAACTTGATTCCCTTTATTTTGTAAAATTTCCCGCACGGTTTTCATATTGTGATTCCTTTTTTTGTTATACCGGCTTTCAATTTTCCTTTCTAAATCCACAATCTTAAGTGTATGGCACTTTACTTTTTGTAATATTGAAATAAAAGATTAGATAATCAAACGGAAATATTCACCACTTTCATTTTTTCCTAAAACCAATTCTCTTAAAAACTCCTCATGGATATTCCTTTCTCTAAAGTATGCTAAGAACTTTGTAAATAAAATAGTTGTTGTCAATCTATGTATTAGAATCCGTTGATTAATTCATTAATGTCACAATCCAGAAAGGTTTTTTATATGCGTTTAAATTATGTTAAAACTTTGCCTCAGGGATATAAATCCATGTTGGACTTGCAAAATGTTGTTAACGAAAGCAGTCTCGATCACAAATTACTTGAGCTAGTCAAAATCAGGGCATCTCAAATCAACGGTTGCGCATTTTGTTTGGATATGCACACAAAAGACGCGCGGGCAATTGGCGAGACCGAACAGAGAATTTATATGCTCAATGCATGGAAAGAGTCGCCGTTCTATTCCGAGCGGGAACGCGCCGCACTTCTGTGGTGCGAAACACTGACCCTTGTTTCCAATAACGGCGCACCCGACGAAGTATATGCTAAAGTAGATAAAATATTTAATGAAAAGGAACTTGTAGAACTTACTTTTGCTGTTATAACCATTAACAGTTGGAACCGGCTTAGCATAGGTTTTAATGTGGAAGCCGGTGAATATGTCTCTAAAAGAACTCAATAAAAATTCCATTGATCGGGTAAGAGTGGAGACAAATAAAGCTTTACGATAAACCCAATTACCATTTTAATTGGCTTGAAAGAATGAACCAATATTTCCAAATTTGCTGAGGAGCTTTTTGATGTAACGCTTCATTATACTGCAAAGACCAAAAATATTAGATTAAATTTAGCTATAGATTTCATTACGCATTTCAGATCCGGTAACAGTTTTTCTATTTCGGGATTTGCTAACTATGTTTCGACAGAAATTTCTATTTTTGGTTTTTGTGCTCGCTGTTTTTTGCCGGCAATCGATTCTATCCCAAACTGGATACGCCAACCTCAGCGGCTTTATCTACGATGCATCAACCGGCGAAACTCTTATCGGCGCAAACATTTCTATTAAATCCATCGTTAGAGGTGCAAATACAAACGTAAGCGGTTATTACGTAATTCCTAAATTGGACCCAGGCAGTTATGAGGTTGCTGCAAGCTATGTTGGCTACAAGACCAGCGCTCAAAAAATTACGCTGCGCTCAAACGAAAACCGCCGTTTAGATATACGCCTTGAACCGCAAGACATAATGGGAAGAGAAATTGTGATAACGGCAGATTCCGCACGCACGGTCGACAAACTCTTCGATAGACCGGTATCGAAAATTGAACTTACCCCTCAAGAATTAAATTCAATGCCTCGGGTAATTGAAGCCGATCTTTTGCGCACATTGCAATCGCTCCCGGGAATTGTACCTATCTCGGATTTCTCTTCGGCAATTTATGTTCGAGGCGGTACGCCGGATCAAAATCTTTTTATGGTCGACGGCACCGATGTTTATAATCCCGAACATGCATTCGGCCTTTTTTCAACCTTCAACACTGACGCGATTAAAAAAGTTGAAGTATATAAAGGAGCGTTCGGCGCCGAATACGGAGGACGGCTTTCGTCTGTGCTTGTAATTACAAACAACGACGGCAATAGAAACCGGTTTGAAGGTAAAGCGTCAATCAGCATGCTATCTATCAATACTACTTTGCAGGCGCCGCTCGGTTCTTTCGGTTCAATTTCTGGTTCAATTCGCAGAACTTATATTGATCAGACATGGGCTAAGTGGATTGACGATGTGCCTGATTATTATTTTGTGGACGGAAACCTTAAAGCTTTTTTCGATTTGGGATCTTCCAACAAACTAAGCTTAAGTTTTTTCGGAAGTAAGGACAATTTAAATTTCCTTCTTGATAAAAAGAGAAGCGAATCGCTCGGCTTCGATTATTACTGGGGAAATCAAACCGGCAGTCTGAACTGGAAAACTATTTTCACACCGCAGCTATTCGGCAATTTTTGGTTAACAGGCAGCCGCTTCTTCTCAAACTTTAATTTTACAGATGTCTCCTACACGGAAGAAAACATAATCCGGGATGTGACTCTTAAAGGAGCATTTGAATATTTTTACAGCGACAATCTTAATTTCAAATCCGGCTTCGAGTACAAAAACTTGAGCGGTAAATTATATGAAAGTTTTACGGGCGGCAAAGTAGACGCCGCGAGGCACCCGATGTTGTTTTCGGCTTACCTTACAGGCAACTGGCAGCCCACAATCTTTTGGGAATTGACTGCCGGAATCCGCGGAGATTATTTTGAGTCCAACATTCCTTTCCGAAGTTTCGATCCCCGGTTTGCGATTAAGTACAGGCTGGATGACGCATCGAATTTGAAATTTTCTACCGGTATTGTTCATCAGTATGCAAATCGAATTCCGCAATTGTTTTTTGTAAGCATTTGGACAACGGCAGACGAGTTCATTAAAGCTTCCTCCTCGGATCATTTCGTATTCAGTTTTCAGCGAGCTCTTGCGGACCGGTTCGAACTTGAGATAGAAGCTTATTATAAAGATTACAAGAATGTATATTCCTACAACCCGACATTTTTCACTGACATTTCCCCTACCTCTTACGCAGACAATAACCTTCCGGTATTCAGCAACGCGAAAGGATTATTTAACCGCGGCGACGGCAATTCTTACGGCATAGAAATTCTTCTCAGGAAAGAAATCGGCGCAGTAACAGGCTGGGCTGCATATTCATTTTCCAAAACAAAATATACTGTAGATAATGTTAACGGCGGAAATTCTTTTCCGCCAAGGCATGATAGAACCCACTCTGTGAATCTCGTCGCAAATATCGATTTGAATAATTTCTTGAATGAAATAGAAGGCAGATCGTTCGTTAATCCCGATAAGCGATGGAGTCTGGGAATTAATTTTATTTTTTTCTCCGGGCAACCTATAACGCTGCCTGCTTCAATTTATATAGGGAACAGCGCGCCGGATTGGGATATCAACAGAAATTCTCTCGCTATCTATCCTTCTGCAATCGATGCGTTTCGTCTTCCTTATTATTCCCGGCTCGATTTAAGTCTTACTTACGAAATACAATACGAAGGATGGTCGCTTTCGCCGTATCTTCAAGTTTTCAACGTGCTCAATCGCAAAAATGTTTGGTTCATTCAGTATGAAAATGAAATTAAGAACAACATGGTAAGTCAAAAAGTGAGTAACGTAAACATGTTCCCTCTTCTTCCAAGCATCGGGATAACGGTAAAATTTTAAGTGAGAATATTATGCGCAATACAATAACATTTTTATTTACCTTTATCGTATCGGCAGTGTGGATATGCTCGTGCGGCGAAGGAACGGTTGAAATAGGAGAAAATACTTACACGCCTAAAATTGTAGTCGAAGGATATCTTTGCCCCGGTCAGAAAGTCAGGAACATTCGGGTGACAAGAAATATACCTCTTAATACTTCGCCCAACCCGCTTAGTGTAATTCTATCCGGTGCGGATGTTAGAATCGTTGACTTACAAACGAATAAAGAATTCAATCTTACATATAACCGTACCGATTACGCGTTCGAATACAACGGAAGCGATCTTTCAATCAATTACGATGATAGTTACCTCATTAATGTTAACGCCGATATTGACGGAAGAAATTTACAAACGTCGGCAACCACACGCGTACCAAGAGCCGGATTCAAGATTAACTTGGAAAACTCAAACATCCTGCCAATGTATTACCGCGAGCGCGACGAAAATAATAATGTAAAGAATTTCTCTATCGCTTTTTCACCTTCGCCGGCAACGGAATTTTATGTTTTCTCAATTGTTCCTTTGGATGCAAGCGACTCCACTTTTAATTATGACAACGCTTATGTGGCAGTAGACAAGGAAGACGTGGCTAAGGAACTCGATAGATTTAAATATCAGTTAAGGTGGCTTCAAAACGTTAACTCGTACGGTGAAGAAATTATATTTAATGTGGATTGGATCAATCTATGGTTTTACGGCAGATATAGAATTATTGCGTATGCCGGCGACGATAATTACAAAAATTACGCTCTCACTTATAAAATGGTCCAGGAGTTCGACGGTAATTTCCACGAGCCAAAGATGAAGTTAAGCGGCGACGGAATTGGCGTCTTTGCTTCGGTTATACCGGATACGGTTTATATCGAGATAAAGAGAAGATAGCAATGCTATCCGACCAAATTATTCGGTACCGAACAATAAGCTAAAAAGGAATTGATTTAAGAATAACGAACAAGGATTTTTGATTTAAGAAATTCTAATCAAAAATCAGTGTCCGTTAATGGGAAAAGTTTTTAACAACCCGACCGGAAGCGAATTAACTTTTTTTCTCTCTAAGTTTTCTTTCAACTGCAAATTTAGCGGATGCAATCGTTTCCCTGTTGACCTTCTCGGTAATTCTGCCGCGTGTAATATCTTCAATTGTAAGGTAACCGTTCATGATAAGCAGCTGAAGAATCATATTGTTCGCAACTGTATCCGGGCTGTATCCTTCCGCAATATAAAGCCGGTCGGAGTCTTCGTAGAATTCATTTGCAAACTCCGGATTGCTCGGAAGACTCATCAAATGCTCGTAAGATTCGCTGAATGAGTTCAACTCAATATTTATGTTTGGCGTAACAAGAAGCGGACTAAATTCCTTTGCCGGATCAATTGACTCAAACCCTTTAACTCCGGAAAGATCGATCGGCGTTTTCAAGTCATCCACGCGCACAAACCTGGATTTGCGCATTCTTTCCATCTGGAAGAGAAGGAAATTATACCGGCACACTTCGCTGTTGTGCTTATGGCCGTTAAATATGTGTTTGTATTTTTCATAGACAAGCTGCTGTACAAAATTCTTTTTCTCGTTGATATCGTGTCTCTGGATTCTAACTTCCTGGATCATCGTTTTCATTTCTTCGGCTGCGGCTTGCGGACCGGAAATTTCCTTACCTTTTCTTCCGAGATCGGTAGAAAGAATTCCCAGTTTGATTTTTCTACCGTTGCCGGTGCCGTCGTTTCCGCCTTTAAGTATCTCTATCAAATGCCTGCGCGATTCAAGCTGCCCTTCTTCCGCCACAAAAGGCTGACCGGCAGGAGTGCTCGCAAGGGCATTGAAAATGTTCATGAATATTTCTTTATCGAGCAAGAAATCGTGCTTTGTATCCTTCGGCTTATTTTCGTTATCCGGGTCGGGCGTGGTGCATACCGCCGTAGCTGCAAATCTGTTCTTGATAATGTCGAAATTCACCTTGCTTATTTTATAGGAATTATTTTTTTGTTTGAATTTTTTGCCGACAAAAATTTTATTAATCACGTCTTCAATATCAATCTTATCGATCATCTTATAAGAAGCACAGAGGTAATACTTATTTGTAAAGTCATCGAGTTCCCAATCTATAACGTCGTCGATGTAATTGCCGTGCTTATCCATCACCTCGACAATATTTTTATCGCCGGTATAGCGCAGCAGAGTTCGTTGAAGGTGCGGGTTATCCGAGCTTGTAGCTTTCTCCTTTCTTTCGCCGTGGGAATCGCGATACCACAAAAAGTTTTCCGGATTTTGATAACGCGTAATGCCCGCTTCAGCGCGTGCAAAGTTGCTCGCGGTAAGCATTATATCTATCTTAAACGGCATTGTAATATCGCACAAACCGCTTATTGTGCTTCGCCAGTTTAAATCTTCGATGTTGCTGTCCGCCGCTTTTGCGAATAGCGAATAATAGTACTTAATAAAATCCGGGTCGAAATCCGTTACGCGCGAAAAATCGCCTTCCTCAGTTCCCAATCCGTAAAGGTTGCCTTGATCATCGGGGAATAAATAGAACATGTCTCCGGCAATCATTTTAATTGATCGAACGCCCTGCAAATCTTTTCTAAGCCACTTAAGCATCATCGCCGCGAGCATTTCGGATTTACCAACGCCGCTGTCGCCGCTTATCTGAACGACGAATAAACTGCCGTCATCTTCCTCAACTGCGAATAACGAACCGTGAACCGGAATTCCACCCATCTCTTTTACTTTTTCGTTCATCATTGTGAGCCACGGCTTCTTGATGTTGCCGAAGTAATCCACTTCCTTTTTGAGAGGTGTAACCAGCGTTTTAATATTTCCATTCGGTCCCTTCAAATCGAAATACCCGATCTGCGGAAACGACAAAACTTTTTCGGGCGCGCCGTAGAATAGAATAACGTCCGGCACAAACTTCTTAACGTCTTCAACGCTTATTTCGTCGGCTTGAATTAGCCGGTAGTTATCCGTAAGATATTTTATATAACTCTTCTGAAACACATAAAGAATTTTTACAAGACCATGTTTAATAATCTTGCAGCGGTAATCGTTCTCGTCCATATTATCAATAAAGTTAGCCATTCTTCTTCCAAAGAAAACGGAAGCCGGTTTAATATCCATACTTTTGATAAACTCGTGCGGCTCGGAATAATTTCTTTCTTCGTTTCCGTTTTCGGGACGGTCTGCTTTATGGAACGGGTAAACGCGTTTCTTTGAATCGGTAACAATACGTGTTCTTGTCTGAACGGTTTGTTCGAGTCCAATTACGCCGCATTTAGTCATCACTTTTTTAACCCAATCCAAAGTATCGCCGCCGTCGGTTTCCATTTTAAAATCTTTATGAATTGTAATACCGTGCTGAATCATCTCGTTGATGCTTGAGTTCTGAGTTTTGAATTCGGTCTCGATAAACTTTATCAATGTGTGGTTATACTTTTCATAATATTCCGTCGAGCGGGTTCGATTCATAATGTTGATAAGGAAAAGCGATACGTTGCGCACTTCGTTATGAAGTTCCTGCTGGGTAATTTTTATATTGCCGGAAGTCAAAATTCTGCTGTTGATCTCGGCAAGCTCTTCATTCAGAATATCAAAAACGAATTTTTCCGAAATCATCCTGGCTTCGTTGTCGCTTCTACTCTGAAGGGTTTTATTCAGCAAATCAATTTTCGCCTCTATCAATTTTTTCAGCGCATCGTTTCTATCCAGCAGATAAAACCGCAGCAAGCTCTCGTCGTCGGTCAACCCTTCTCTTAGAACAAATTCCTTGCAAGAATTTTTAACGTAACCGATCAAAAGGGGTTTAAGACTATCCGCCAAACCGTAATCGGAAACTTGCGTAACAAAATTCTTTACTTCATTTACAAGATTAAACTCGTTTACGGATTTTCCAACCACCTCTTCAAATTTAACAATCGCGGTGTTGATAATTTCCCGTATGGTCGGCTCGGTGCCGATATGAGCGAACGGAAGATTAAAATGAAGAAGCAACTCTTCGATATATTTTCTAAGAATCCTGTTCGTGCCTTCCAGCTTGGCCTTATCGCCGGTTATATCTCTCGACGCATTTAAAGCGAGTATTTTAACCTTTGAATCCGAGAACAATATTTTTTCCATCTCGATCAATATCTCGGTCATAATATTTTTCTCGTCGGCATCGTCGAGCACATAGCTGTTGGGCTGGAAATCGATTTTATTGTTGATGTACTTAAGAATTGTCGCCTTTCCGTATTTGGAGACAACCGTATTGAAATCGAGATATTTTATTGCCGGAATGTTTTTATAAATCTGCGGCAGCAGGTTCTCGTATATTTTTGTAAATGCTTTACTGCCGATGAAGCTTTTTAAATCCGTGCAGCTGCCCACATTCTCGTAAAATTCGAATACGGAATTCTTTGAACCGCGAATTGTATTTATTGTAACGCCGGATTCGTTCGGGAATGCGTGGTACAAAGTCATAAACGGATTTATGGTAAGACTGTTCTTCGTAACCTTATTTAGATTCCTGATTATGCTGTAGTCTTCAAAAACCTTACTCACAAATTCCAGGTCCGAAGTTGTTTGAAGGATTCCGTCCAAAATCTCATCCGAACGTTTTTCCTTATTCTTCGGTTCATTTTTTTCTTTGTGGAATAATTTCCAGTACTTCAAGACAATGCGAAGAGAGTTTTCAAATTCCTTACCGAAAATTTCGTAACTCTGATGCGAGCCCTCTACGTAATCGCCGAGAGAAAATCTTAAAAAGCCGGTTTGATACGGAAGAACCGATATGCCTCTGTGTTCGGCAAGTTTCTTTGTAAATTTTTCCAAATCCTGGAACGAGAAAAAGTCCTTAAGCAAAATATTGAAGAGATATGAACCGTCGGATTCCAAAATGGAACAATATTCCTCTGCATCTTCCTTTCTAATCACCTCGGCGGCAATTTGTTTAGCAAGCTGAAGCCGTTTATTGCACTCGCTCCGGAACAGCTTGTTAAGTCGGAACCGGTTGATTTCTTTTACAAAATGATCCTGATAATATTTATAGAATGGTTCGCCTTTATATTTAAAATCATCGGGCAAACCGAGAACATCCAGTTTGTCCAGCGAGACGAGCTCGTCGAGGAGAAATAAGTGTAGCGGACTCCCTTCAAACGGGGAAAATCTTTTTATGGATTGTTTCTTCTTAGCGCCGGATTTGCGCTCGGCATAACTGACAATTTCATCGTTAACATAATTTTCTATCAACGCCTTGATTTTATAACGCGATGCGTCCTTTGGAAGTTCGCTCTCCATCGTATCTTTAATTTTTTTTGCAAGCTGCGCCGCTTCAATTGTGTTTACAAGCATAAAGAGCGAGTTTGTATTTCCCCTCTCGATGCTGTTCTGCGCCTTGGCAAAATTAATTACGTCTTCCCTTGCGGGAGTTGCAATTACTGCGCCGAGTCTATTGCCGGTAGCTCCTAAGTTCTTTGTTGTCGATAAAGATGAAACAATACTTATATTCGGCAAAGAGCCGATGTTGTTCATCACGTAACGGGAAATTGTACGCCACTTCGGCTCATCGGGATCGTCAATCTTAATTGCGTCGCTGTATGCTTCATCCAAAAGTAATGTAATCTTATTATTGTTCATGAACTTCAGGAATTTGATAAGCGCAGGATTGTTGAAGTCAGTATAGCCAGATGGATTCGACGGATCATTAATAATAATCGTCAGGTTCTCGCAAAATCTATCCCACAATGTGCCGGTATCGTCGAAAAGCTGGAATGTATTTTTCATTCTATTAAGCCGGTGGTGCAGCCGCTCAAAGTCGATTCGCTTTTCTTCCGTCAATCCAACTTCGAGGTCGAATGGATTTATATCGAACCTATCTACCGGGAAAAGATCCTTGTATTCCCACGCCGCGTCTGTATTGAAAATTATGTAGGGGCGAAGTACGGCGTCGAAAAGAAGATCGCGGATAATCATCTGAACATCGTCCGCAATCGAAGTGATATCCAAATTGGCAAGATTACTTATGAATTCCTTAATTACCTTCTGTTGTTCGGGAGTCCGCTTTTTATATTCTTCATTTATACCGATATCAATTAAAAAATTTGTAAAGCGCCCCAGGTTATTCGATTCGTTCTCAACCTTGGTGATGAATTCCTTATATTTCTCAAGAAAAAGGTTCACACCAAAATTTTTATGAAAATGATTCCGCAGCGTTCTTGTGTAATTGTTGGGAATAATATCTATGATGGTAGTGCACTTATCGATAATTTTTTTGTCGATCTGCTTCAGAGGTCTTTGCAGAAGATATTCGCCGTATGTTCTTAATTGTCCCCTGCCGCCTCCTTCGACTATAGTAGCAATATTCACCTGCTCAATATTCGAATACATGTAGGCCTTGGTGCGCGATTCAAACTCGTTGATTAATTCCTCATTAAGCTTTTGAAGTTTAGCCGGCTCCTTACAAGTTTGGATCAGCACAATATAATCGCGAAGCTTTGTAATTGCATATTTATCTTTACTAATCTGGCGCGCATAGTCGTTGAATTTATAAAGAGTGATATCTTTCTTAAGATTATCGGTTTGGCCAAGCTGTTCATTTCTAAACAAGGTCAGTTCCTCTTCATAATCCGCAATCTTTTTTGCAGCACAGATCCGGAATTTTTCAAGGTTCTCATCGTTTACCTTATCCAATATCAATCTTAAATTGAGCTGTGTGTTTGCCAGAGCGCCAAGTTTTTTTGTATGAACCTTGTTCAACGTATTAATAATTTTATTATGGAATCCGAACACGAGCGAGGTATTTGTAGCCCGCGATTCCGGCGAATCATCAACTATAACAATGCGGGTTAGGTACGGAAACCATCTTATATCGTTAAAAATATTTTTACGCATGCTCTTTGCTTTAACAACGAATATGCTCGTCCGATCATTTTTAATGGATTCAAACAACGAATCCGGATCGGTGAACTCTATAACTTTTACATCCTTAGCATTGAAAATTTCGCTGAGGAAAAGATCGATAACCGTATCGGCTCCGCCGCCAACAACCGTGCGGATAAAACCGCTAAGTCCTTTAAATGTAATTGTTAATTCCGTCTTTGAAAGAAAATCTTTTTTCTCCGCGCTTGTTGTGTAATGAGTACTCTGAATAATCATTTGCTCAAGAACATCCATCAGGTAATTCCATTGGGATTCCTCTATATCTCCGTTCACGCCTATTACATCGCGGAATTTTCTAAGCTCGCCAACGTCGTCCCCGAGAACCAGTTTGTACATCAGATCAATCTGCTTTTGCGTAGCAGGCGGCGTGCCTATGGAAAAATCGTGTGTCTTGAGAATATTGGCGGTCTGTTTTTTTGCATCTTCATCCACAAGTTCGGTATCTATCAACGACTTCAGCTTATCGTCGAATTGATATTTCTTGCTTGTATATTGAAACGCTTTGGAATCCTCGTGCGGGAAAAGCATCAACGAAACATCTGCGTAGCCGGGAATTAATTCTTTCAGTTCAAGAATGTTTCTGTCAATTTCCAAACGTTGACGTGACGGATCGATTGCTTCATCGCAGCAAATCTTTACAAAATTTTTAAGATTATCCGTAATATGTTTCGGAAGAAAATTTTCCGATCTCTCCCCTAATAACATATACAGGTTGATTAAGTCCTTTGCATCGGACTGTAAATTCGAAATTGGTTTTCCCGGTAGTTGCATAGTTATACTTATTTATTTTTATTAAAAATTATTCTGTTTTGAAAGCCGGTTTAATTCAACGGTTAAGATTGTTTCTTGTGACTCTAACGGAAAATATAAGGAATATTAGAATTCGAGCCGCAATTTAGCAAAAAATATTCTAAGTTTGCCTCAAAAAGTAAGATAAAATTAAGAATATCCAGCTATCGGTTCATTTTCCAAATATTCGCCGCTGGCTCATAATTTACTTGATTGTATAGCTGCATTCTGTGGATGAATTTACGTAAGCGGTTGGATCAGTTTTTAGATCATGGTTTTCTGTTTTTAATGTATCGTTAACATAAATTTTTATATCTACTTCGGCTGATGATTGACCCAGAGATGAATTATATATACCGCTGCAGCTTCCTCTTAATACGGCTTTTGCGCCTTCTTTAAGCTGAACAGTCGCGTCAAGCGACATCTCCTCAACCTGTGTGGTTCCACCGCTTGAATTTACATAAGTGATCAAAGGATCGGCCAAAGCCGCGGAGCTTATCATGTTAGCCACATAACGAACATTTCTAATTCC
>DAIEQA010000248.1:0-9756 GCA_027348115.1 Ignavibacteriales bacterium | reverse complement strand
TTGAATTATCATATCGAAGCGGATCTTCTCCGAATATTAAGGCGGCTTTTATTTCTCCCCGCTTCATCTTTGCGGCAAGATTTACCGGCTTGAAAACAGATTTAATTTCAGCGTTCCATATCTTTCCTATTCGGTCGATTTCCGATAGCTCATCGAAGCCGACATAACCGGGAAGATAATTCGTATCCGCTCCCATCTCCATTACACCGGTAGAATTATTGTGATCGCGTAATAAAATTATCCCGTTGTTTTGCTTTGCGATTCTTCCCGTAAGAAGCAAGTAATTTCCGATCGCCTTTAAATCATCTTTTGATTTATCTCTGGTCGAATCGATATTGTAAATAAAAATTATGTTCGCCGAAAGATTTCCCAACAAATAGGCAAGCGAATTAAATTTATTTTCATCTATTTCATTGTTCAATAACGCTTGCCGGATTTCTGTTTGTTCAAGAATTCTATCCGGTTCATTGGAATGATTTGTCCGTGAGTTTACAAAGCGGGTATCATAATTTCTCTTTCTGTGCAGACGCTTAATCAAAGCATCAAATATGATGGTGTTTGTTCCTTTCCTGTTATCAACCCACAAGTCGGCAATTTTGGAAAGTTGATTTTCCGCTGAACTAAACAGTACAATCTTCGCTCCTCTTTTCTGCGCAGATTTTATTTTCAACTCCATGATAAGATTTTCATCAGTGAGATTTGAATTAACAACAACTATGACGTCGGCATTAACAAGATCATCCATCTTAACCGTGGAAGTTGTAAACCCCATCATCTCATCAAGACTGTTTAGTTCCGGCCCGAACAAAAGATTTGAGAAGCTCGAAATATTATTGTTCTTAAGCGCCGTGCGGGCAAATTTTTGAAGCAAGTACAATTCTTCATTTGATAATTTGGGAGAAACAAAAACAGCTACCGAATCCTGCCCGTATTTCTTTTGTATCGCGTTTATATTCGATTTAATTAAGCGGAAGGCCTCTTCATATTCGACTTTTTGAAAGTTTCCGTTTCTTTTGACAAGCGGATCGAGAATTCGATTCTTTCCGTAAAGATATCGGTAGCCGAATCTTCCTTTGCTGCATAGAAAACCCTTGTTATGTTCTTCTTGTATTTTCCCGACTGAATTTGAAACGTAAAAAATATCATCGCTGATTTTTTTGAAATTTAGTTTGCATCCAACTGAGCAGAAGCCGCAAACGGTTTCAATGTTTTCTTTCGTGAGAGTGCCGGGAATTCTAAACGGATATTTTTCGCTGATGGCACCTGTGGGACAAACATCGATGCAGTTTCCGCAGCCGATGCAGTTTGTTTCCATTAAGGATTTTTCCATCGCGGGTTTAACGATGGTTTTGAATCCGCGGTTTACAAATCCCAACGCCGACACTTTTAGAATTTCCGAGCAGGTTCTAACGCACCTGCCGCAGTTAATACATTTGTTCGGATCAAGTTTTATAAACGGGTGCCTCGCGTCAATCTTATATTTCTTTATCTCGCCGGTAATCTCCCGGATATCGACATTATATTCGTTGCAGTATTGCCTTAGTCTGCAATCGAAATATTCCGAACAGCCGCATTCAAGGCAGCGTTCGGCCTCTCGCTTTGCCTGGCTTTCGGAAAAACCTTTTTCAACTTCTTCGAAATTATGAACGCGATCGGAAACGGTAAGTTCATTCATTCTTTGACGGGCTAATTTCGCGACCTCGTCAAATTCCCGCTGGGCCGGTTTTGAAAGTTTATTTTTAAGACTAAAAAATTTACCGGAAGATCTCTGAGCCGAACCGTTTTGCAAAAATTCCATAATTGAAACGGCAGCTTTTTTCCCTTGGGCAATTGCGGTGATTGCCGTGAAGGGTCCGGTTACTACATCTCCTCCGGCAAACACGCCGGGGATTGCTGTTTCTAAAGTATCTTTGCCTACGCGGATTGTTCCCCATTTTTCTACGCTGCAGTCGGGATCAAATAAATTAAATTTTGTATCTACCGATTGGCCGATTGCGCCGATTAAATAATCGCATGTAATTATAAACTCGGAACCCGGTACCGGGACGGGTTTAGGACGTTCGCCGGGTTTTGATTCCTCTAACTTCATTTTCAAACATTCAATTGCAAAAAGTTTTCCTTCTTCCGAAATAATAGATTTAGGATTTGTAAGGAATAAAATTTCCACACCTTCTTTTTGGGCTGCTTCAATTTCATCATGATGGGCAGGCATTTCTTTGATGCTTCGGCGGTAAACTATTTTTACCTCGTCGGCTCCGCATCTAAGAGCCGTGCGAGCGGCATCAATTGCGGTGTTTCCTCCGCCAACAACCAAAACATTTCCCTTAAGCTTGGGAATGTTTTTCAATTCAACATCCCGAAGAAAGTTGATACCGCTGAATACACCGTTAATTCTTTCCTCTCCTTCCAAACCCATCTGCGTTGCTTTCTGGGCTCCAACTGAGATGAACACGGATTCGAAACCGCTTCTTAGCAAATCTTTAATACCGAATTCCGCTCCCAATGCAATACCGGTACGAACTTCAACGCCAAGATTAATTATCCAACTGATTTCCGAATCCAAAATTTTTTTAGGAAGCCGGTATTCAGGGATTCCGTAGCGAAGCATTCCGCCGAGTTTTGGCAGCTTTTCAAAAATTGTAACCGAATATCCCTCAAGTGTTAAATAATACGCGCATGATAGCCCTGCCGGTCCTCCGCCAATTACTGCTACCTTTTTATTTTTCTTTTCTTTTAAAGTTGGGATCCACTTATGAACTGCATCCGTATCAGCAATAAACCGTTTAAGCGCGTTCACTGCTACCGGCTCGTCAACATTATTTCTTCGGCAAGCCGCTTCGCAATTGCGCACACAAATACGCCCAATCGAAAGAGGAAGAGGATTATTCTGTTTAACTAATTTCAATGCTTCTTCATATTTTCCAAGCGAGATTAATGATATATATGCTTGAACATCTACACCGGCAGGACAATTATTCACGCATGGCCCAATGCAATCTGCGTAATGGTTCGACATAAGTAGCTCCAAACATGTCTTTCTGGAGACGAGCACTTTAGCCGAGCGGGTTTGTATTTTCATTCCGGTTTGAATTTTCGTCGAGCAAGACGGGACCAGTTTATCTGTTCCTTCCAAGTCTACTACACAAAGAAAACAAGACGTAAATTCTTCCAGGCGTTTATCGTAACATAAAGTCGGAATCTCATCGAGTTTGTTTTCTTCCACAACTTCCAAAATAGTTTTACCCGCAGAAGCCGAAATTTCTTTGCCGTTAATTGTCGCCGTAATTTTTTCCATCCGATAAAATCCTTAGTCTTTTATCACAGCATCAAGATTGCAGACATCATAACATTTACCTCACTTGTTGCATATACTCTGATCGATTACATGAACTCTCTTTTTACTTCCGGAGATAGCGCCGGAGGAACACGCTTTTATACAAAGCAAACATCCTTTACATTTTTCTTCGCTGATCGAATAAGTAATTAAAGAAGAACAACTGTGAGCCGGACACTTCTTATCTACAATGTGCGCTATGTATTCGTCGCGGAAAAAATTTAGAGTTGTGAGAACCGGATTAGGCGCGGTTTGGCCTAATCCGCAAAGACTGGCATTTTTAATTTGACCGGCGAGGTTTTCCAATTTATTAAGATCATCTTCCCTGCCGTTGCCTTCGGTAATCCGTTCCAAAATCTCAAGCATTCTCTTTGTACCAATTCGGCAGAAAGTACATTTACCGCACGATTCAAGCTGTGTGAAATTCAAAAAATATTTTGCAAGGTCCACCATGCAAGTTGTTTCGTCGAGAACAATTAATCCGCCGGAGCCCATTATAGCGCCGGTGTTTGTAATTTCGTCATAATCGATTTTTAAATTTCCCATGCTTGCCGGAATACAGCCGCCCGACGGTCCGCCAATTTGAATGGCTTTGAACTTCTTATCATTTTTGATTCCCCCGCCGATATCAAAAATTATTTCGTCGATTGTTATACCCATCGGCACTTCAACCAAGCCGGTTCGTTTAACCTTGCCTGCAAGCGCAAATACTTTTGTTCCTTTTCTTTTTTCGGTACCGAGCGAAGAATATTTCTGCCAACCATTTAAAATTATCCAAGGAACATTGGCGTAGGTTTCTACATTGTTGATGTTGGTCGGTTTGCCCCATAAACCTTGCACCGCCGGAAACGGGGGACGAATTCTCGGAACGCCGCGTCTTCCTTCGATAGAAGCTATTAAGGCAGTTTCTTCTCCGCATACAAAAGCGCCGGCGCCTTCTTTAATTTTAATCTCGAAATTAAAATTGGAACCGAATATTTTCTTGCCGAGAAAGCCGCGATCCCGGCATTGCATCAACGCGATTTTTAATCTCTTGATCGCAAGAGGATATTCGGCGCGGCAGTAAATAAATCCTTCATCGGCACCTACGGCATACGCGGCAATCATCATCCCTTCCAACACGGAATGCGGATCGCTTTCAAGCACACTTCGATCCATAAACGCGCCGGGATCGCCCTCATCGGCATTACAGATTATATATTTTTTTTCGGACTTTTGATTAAAAGCAAATTTCCATTTTACACCGGTAGAAAATCCGCCGCCGCCGCGACCTCTCAAACCAGACTTTATGATAATTTCAATTACTTCTTCCTTTTTGATATCTTCCAAAACTTTTTGAATTGCCTTGTAGCCGCCGTGTGCGATGTATTCGTCTATCGAGAGAGGATTAATTTCGCCGCAGTTTCGCAGCACAATTCTTTTTTGATTCTTGAAGAATGAATTTTCTTCCGGTGATATATTTCTTTTTATGATCCATTTATCAACCGGCCGATGATTGATCAAATGTTCGTCTATAATTCTACAGACTTTGTCTACCGTCATTTTCGAATAAAGAAAGCTCTTTCCATCCTCCTCAATTTCAACGAGCGCTTCTTCGTAGCACATACCCATGCAGCCGGTTTCGGTAAGCTCGTAATTAAGATTTTTATCATGTATTTCCTCTTTGAAGCGGTTGAATACCAACTCTCCTCCGGCGGAAATACCGCAAGTGCCTAGGCCGACTTTAATTCTTTTCATATTCCGCCTCATTTTTTTCTGCCGGCCTAAATTTCCTCAATGCGTTTTTAATTTTATCCGAAGTTAAATTGCCAAATGTTTCATTGTTGATCATCATTACCGGAGCGAGCGAACAACAGCCAAGACACGCAACGGTGAGCAGACTGAAATTTCCATCCTCGGTTGTTTCATCAATTGTAATATCAAGCTCGTCTTGAATTACGGAAAGCACAGTCTTGGCACCGTTAACATGACAAGCTGTTCCTTCGCAGATTCTAATTAAATTATTTCCGAGCGGTTTTAACCTAAACTGTGTGTAGAAGGTTATCACCCCGTAAATATCTGCGGCAGGAATTCCAACCAGTTCGCTAATATAATAGATCGCTTTCTCCGGGATATACCCGTATGAATCCTGAGCAGATTGAAGAAGCGGTATCAGAGAATCATTCTGATGCTGCCTGGAAACCAGTTCGATCTTGAAATTTTCAATTTCTTTTTTTTTATCAAGTACTACGCTGTCCGTCATGTTCATGCCCAGAGTTAAATTTCTCTGCAATTCGTTTGAAAATCTCCGTTGAATATTCTCTTCGTAGCGGAAATGGAAATCGCCGCTCTTTACATTTCAAAAATGTTAATGATGGGATATTTTTTAACTTTTAGAATCCCGTCATGATTTACAATTTTATTCTGAATGACTTTATCTATCTGGCTAAACTGCGAGCCGTAAACCATCAAGATCATATTGTAGCTGCCGGAAATGAAATCGCAGTAAAGAACATTTTCCGTAAGCCGCAGAATCGGGTAAAGCTGTTCTACTTTTTCGCGTTCAACATCAAGAAGAACATAAGAATAAACAGATTTTCGGGAATCTCTTTCCTTGCTCATACCGGGTGTATCGTCAAACAAAGAAATACCTGCCGAATTGATTATCTCTTTTATGTTATCGTTCAAAAGCGGAACCGCAACCGGCAAAAATTCTGAGAATAAAATTCCGTCGAGAGATTTTATTTCGGTCTCAAAAATATTTCTGCACCCTTCGGCGCTATCGGACTGAATCAACAGAAAAATATCTTTATCTCCCTTAACAGCGTCGCAGTAGATAACGCCGTCCATGAAATATAATTTCCTGTAAAGATTTATAAAGTTGGAAGGTTCGCTTGCTTTAATAATAATATAAGCGCAATATGTTTTTTCTTCCTTTGTATCAATTTCAGCTTCAGCAGGGGCTTTAAAATGTTTCTCCAGAATTTTATTTATCTCCGCGATTAGATCGTCTGCGGTAAAGGGTTTCTCAAGCAGACCTTCGGATTTAAGTTCCTCCAATTCGCTAAGCTCCATCTGATCAGCATAGCCGGTGATGAACATCATCGCAGTATCAGGATATTTTGATTTAATAATTCTGCCGAGTTTTATACCGTTTATATCCGGCAGGTCGATATCAACAACAACCGTGTCGAGGTTGACGGAATTTTTTTTATAAAGCTCAAGTTTATTTAAAGCGGAAAATCCGTTTTCGCACGGATCAACATCGTAGCCGTGCTGGCCTAAGCTAATCGATAACGATCTCCTCAACGAAGATTCATCGTCAACAAGCAAAATTTTCCTTTCCATGTTTTCTCCTTTATAATTATGCTTGAAGAAAGACAAACGCCGTACCATTTATAAATGTTGAAATGCGGATAAGATCTTGGCAGTAACTGTTTAATACGAAAAGGCATGCTGTTGCAAAAATTAACAGCGATGAATTAAAAGTTGAATATAGTTGAGGTTAGAAGCTGAAATAATTTTTTACATATTTACAGCTAATGCCGAAAGTTAGAAAGATTCGACTATGGACAATTCGAAAACAAAATGATTCCAAATCTAAAATGAAGCCGGTCAATTAAATCACAGAGAGCAACATTTAATTGGTTGGCAATTATAAGTTGCCACTCACCATCAAGGAGTGCATGAATTCATTTTACTGAGTATGTACGACCTTGCTCTGATCCGAAACGCCGTTCTCGTTGAATGCTTCTATGGCAAAATAATAATCCTGACCTACCGTAAGCGCGTGAAGTTCCAATTTAGTTTCTCGATCTCCCCACCACTGGTAAGTCTGATAAAGTTTGTCATTCGCTATTCCCCAAAGTATGTTATAACCAACAGCTCCATCGATTTTATTCCAGGTAATCAATGCATCCCGGGCATCGGAATCACGCACAACCTTTAATCCTTCCGGAACAGTTGGCGCTGATCCAAACCCGTTTCCAAAAACACGGATGTCGCTTACCGCAAGGTTTGGAGTGGGCGCGTAAACATTTTCGTACTTGACATATCTTGCCGTCTCCGCTGCCGGTAATTCAAAGTAACCGTTTGGTCTATCTTGCTTCGTTTTGGAAAGATCGACTACTAGTTTCCAACTTTGCCCGTCTTGCGAAGTATAAAATTTATACTGAGTATAAACTTTGGAAGAGTCGTTATCGAACAGGCTGGATTTATAATCTGCAAAATTAATTTGTATCGCCTTGATCTTGTATTCGTTTTGCAGATCAATTACCAGCCATTGGCCGGAATTGTTCTTTTCGGCAACCCAAAACGACCGGGGATTTTCGTCCGTTACGCTGCTCACTTTAAAAGTATCGAGAACGGAAGAAGAGCTTACCGGCTTTTTATAAGAAAGAAGCATCCAGCCGGTAAAAAGCTCGTCTTTGTTTTTTAATTTGCCGGTCGGAAGATATTGAGGGAAATCTCCGAAGCGAGTGTTGGCGTAAAACAAATCGTCTTTATCGAAAAACGCGGGGAACATCGCGATGCGTCTTTCAAAATTCCAGTTGATTGCAATCCACGGCGTGCCGGTATTCCAGTAGTTTCCATAATTATCCTTAAATGTATTTCCGTGACCGGTCCCGGTCATAAAGCCGCCGGGTTTGTAAGAAACCGGATTGTTCGGCGCGTACTCAAATGGTCCAAGCGGATCGGTTCCAATGTAAGTTCCGTTAGCATAAACATTATATTCTGTGCCGGGGGCCGCGTATTGCAAATAATATTTTCCGTTATGCTTCGTCATCCACGCGCCTTCAATAAATGGTTTGATAGTTGAAGTATGGTTAGGGCCAAATCTTTCCCAGCCGTGAATATCGGGATGGAGTAAAATCAATTTCTTAATATCGCCTTTATACACCAGTCTTTTATTATGATCGAGCTCTCTGCCGTAAATTGGGTAAACGTTTGACGAACCCCAGTACATAAACCAACGATCGGAATCTTTATCGTGAAAAATATCCGGATCCCACGGACCGATTGAATCCGGCAGCAGCGGCATCCACCTGTTGAAATATTTTAAATGTCCCGTCTCGGGTGCTGTAGAAAAATAAATTGGCCGCTGACCAAAGGTTGATTGAAATAAATAAAGAGTATCACGTACCGAAAGAGCCGCCGGCGCGCAAATATCTTCGGCAGGCCATTTATCCGGTTCGATATAATTCCAGTGTATCAAATCCTTCGAATGCCAATAGCCGCCGGAGATGGTAACGAACAAATAATATTCTCCTTTGTGATTAACAATCACCGGGTCGGCTCCGCTTCGGTAAGAAATGTTATCGTTTATTTGTTCCCAGTTGTAACGGTAATTGATGTCAACGGGATTGCAGTACGTCTTCTGATCCGGATTCTGCGCAAACAATTCCGCACAAAGGATGACCAAAAAGAAAAACATATCAAATAAAAAATTTTTCATAAATCATTTCCCGGCAAATTATGATTTAACATATTTTCAATTTCTAACTTTACTTTCGGCAAGCCATTCCACGGCAGCGGCTATTCGTTTGTTTTTTGTTTCATCCGTTTTCGCTTCCTAATCCAATCTACATATTCTTTTTTTTTGGAATAAGAAAAGTTGCCTAACGTCTCCCGCGCTTTTTTATTTTTCCGGACAGCTTTTGTAAAATCCTCCGGTACAACAAGTTCTTTTTTCTGTTTGGATTTTGGTTTGGTCGGCAGTTTTACATTTTCTTCGTTTAACTTTACGGCTTCTTTAATATATGAAAGCAGAACTTTATCCTTTGGTAAATCATTCAGCGAGGTAATTTTTCCAAGACGTCCCATAGCGGATTCCGATTTTGCGTTCTACATTAACTTAGGATCACTCATCAACGACGCTTTCCAGAATACAACACCACAATGCTGCTTAAAGCCGGCCATACTGCAAATTATTCCTTTATAATCAAAGTGAGGAAATCCCCACTTAATCGTTTCCTCGGCTTCCGGGCAGGCTTTATGAACCAATTCACGAAAGTGATTTAGTATTGGCTGTACAAACTCCTGAGATTTATTTATGTACGCATCAACCCGGGAATCTCTATTGCCCATACAGTTTTCCTTTTTACTTGTTCTTTTATTATCAAACTCTTAAGAAATTTTATAATATGCAAGACTGCCGCTGTTCAACCGGCTAAAAAGATTTTTTTGGAATGGCGCAGACGATTCGCGGAATTAGCTTGGATTGTCTTTTAAGAATAATGTTGGAAAAGAAATTCGAAATGGAAAAATTATTGTTTGAATTTTCTTAGGAACTCGATACGGTCGCTTAATTTTTCAACCGGTACCATCAGCTTGTCCTTTCCGAAAATTGCATCGTTGCGGCTTTGAAATACCAGTTCGTAATCCTTGCTCATAACAATTGCTTCTTCCGGACAGACTTCTTCGCAAAAGCCGCAGAAGATGCA